>NZ_CP103057.1:300000-600000 GCF_025231525.1 Sphingomonas endolithica | reverse complement strand
TCTTCATTGTCGGAACTGCGCGCCAGGATGGCATTGGTCGCCTGGCTGACGTGATCGATCCTGGACAAAGCCGTCGGCTTGTCCCGCGTGGTGAACACCGCATCCAGCAGCAACTCGCGCGGTGTCTCGGCACAGGCAATTGCCGGCATCGTAGCCAGCGCCCCGGCAAGCATCACGCCGCCCCACATTCCATATCGCCCCATGATCGTACGCCTTCCTGATCGATAGAGCCCAAGCCAGCCGTTCGGTCTCTGGCCTGTAGTAATAAGAATGCAACCTTTACTATGACTTACCGGGTGACTGTATGCTGAACAAGAGGTTATGCTGGCATCATCCGGCAAGCGCCGAACGTATCGCGGCGATCGCGTCCGCCGCCTTGTCCCCGTCCGGGCCGCCGCCTTGTGCCATGTCGGGACGGCCGCCGCCGCCCTGACCGCCGAGCACGGCTACTGCTGAGCGCAGCAGATCGACCGCATTGTGGCTGCCGACGAGATCGGTGCTGACGCCGACGGCGATCGATGCGCGGCCATCATTGACCGCGAGCATCACCACCACGCCCGATCCGATACGCTGTTTCACCTCGTCCACCGCCCCGCGCAGGCCCTTGGCATCGAAGTCCTGCAGGATCTGCCCGACGAACTTGATCCCACCGATCTCCTCAGGGCCAGCGAGCGCCGAGCCGCCACCGCCCATCGCCAGCGCCTTCTTCGCCTCGGCCAGCTCGCGCTCGAGCCGGCGGCGATCCTCGACCAAGGCAGCGACCCGCGCCGGCACTTCGTCCGGCGTCGCCTTCAGCGTCGCCGCCGCCTCTCGCAACTTTTCGTCGCGCGATGCCAGATACTGCCGCGCCGCCTCGCCGGTCAGCGCCTCGATACGGCGCACGCCGGACGAGACCGCGCTTTCGCCGACCACCTTGAACAGCCCGATATCCCCCAGTGCCGTGACATGCGTGCCCCCGCACAGTTCGAGCGAATAGGTCTTGTCGCCCTCCCTGCCCATCGAGACGACACGGACCTCATCGCCATATTTCTCGCCGAACAGCGCCATCGCGCCTTCCTCAATCGCCTCGTCGGGCGTCGTCAAGCGCGTGGAGACCGGCGAATTGGCCCGGATATGGTGGTTCACATCGGCCTCGACCTCGCCGATCCGCGCAGGGTCGATCGCGGCAGGCTGAGAGAAGTCGAACCGCAAGCGATCCGGCGCGACGAGGCTCCCCTTCTGCGCGACATGCAGCCCGAGCCGCTGCCGCAGCGCCTCGTGCAGCAGATGCGTCGCCGAATGGTTGGCGCGGATCTGGTCGCGGCGTGCGACATCGATCTGCAGCTTCACCGTATCGCCGACCTTGATCCCCCCGGCATCGACGATAGCGTAATGCACGAAGATGCGGCCCAATTGCTTCGACGTCTCGGTAACCTGCGCACGCAACCCCTCGTCGTTCGCAATCGTGCCCGTATCGCCGACCTGCCCGCCGCTCTCGCCATAGAAGGGCGTCTGGTTGACGACGATCGACACGGTGTCCCCCGTCGCCGCCTGATCGACCCGCGCGCCCTCCTTGACCAGCGCAACGACCTGCCCCTCGCCCGCCGTGGCGGTGTAGCCCAGGAATTCGGTACCGCCCGATTGCTCGGCAATGTCGAACCAGATGTCATCCGATGCCTTGGCGCCCGACCCCTTCCAGGCGGCCCGTGCGGCGCGCTTCTGCTCGGCCATCGCGGCATCAAAACCGGCGCGGTCGATCTGCATGTCGAGCCCGCGCAGCGCGTCCTCGGTCAGATCATAAGGAAAGCCGAACGTGTCGTAGAGCTTGAACGCGGTCTCGCCGGGCAAGGTATCGCCCGCCGACATGCGCGCGGTCGCCTCGTCCAACAGCCGCAGCCCGTTGGTCAGCGTGCGGCGGAACTGCGTCTCCTCCTGCAGCAGTGTCGATTCGATCGATGCCTGCGCGCGCAGCAATTCAGGGTACGCGGCGCCCATCTCGGCGATCAGCGCCGGCACCAGCCGGTGCATCAACGGCTCCTTCGCGCCGAGCAGATGCGCGTGACGCATCGCGCGGCGCATGATGCGACGCAGGACATAGCCGCGGCCTTCATTGGCCGGCAGTACGCCGTCGGCGACCAGGAAGCCGCTGGTGCGCAGGTGATCGGCGATGATGCGGTGGCTGGCCTGGTTGTCGCCGGTCGTGGCGGTGCCGGTCAGCGCGCCTGAGGCGGCGATCAGCGCCTTGAACGTGTCGGTATCGTAATTGTCGTGCACGCCCTGCAGCACCGCAGCGACGCGCTCCAGACCCATGCCGGTATCGATCGACGGCTTGGGCAGATCGCCGACGATCTGATTGTCGAGCTGCTCGTACTGCATGAACACGAGGTTCCAGATCTCGACGAACCGATCGCCATCCTCGTCCGGGCTGCCCGGCGGGCCACCGGGGATATGATCGCCATGATCGTAGAAGATTTCCGAGCATGGCCCGCACGGTCCGCTATCGCCCATCGTCCAGAAATTGTCCGCGGTCGCAATGCGGATGATCCGCTCTTCTGGCAGCCCGGCGATCTTCTGCCACAGGCCGAATGCCTCGTCGTCGGTGTGATAGACGGTGACGGTGAGCTTGTCGGCGGGCAGTCCCCAGACCTTGGTCAGCAAGGTCCAGGCATGGGTAATCGCCTGTTCCTTGAAGTAATCGCCGAACGAAAAGTTGCCGAGCATCTCGAAGAAGGTGTGGTGCCGCGCCGTATAGCCGACATTGTCGAGATCGTTATGCTTGCCCCCGGCGCGGACGCACTTCTGGCTCGACACCGCGGTGACATAGGACCTTGTCTCGAGGCCGGTGAAGACGTTCTTGAACGGCACCATGCCGGCATTGACGAACATCAACGTCGGATCATTCTGCGGCACGAGCGGCGCGGAAGGCACGCGGGCGTGGCCGGCCGCCTCGAAATAATCGAGGAAGGAACGGCGGATGTCGTTGGTGGACATGAAGTGTGCGGTCATGGGAATGCGATCTAGGCGAGCACGCGGCTCGGCTCAAGCGGCGTGGTGGTCGCTGGGGGAAGCCGCGCGCATGACCAAAGCGTGTGGGATCCGAAAAATCGGCAAACGTATGAAAACCGGGAACAGGCGAACGTCGATTCGGACGTGAGACGTGCAACAGCCCGTAGCCTTGGCGCCAATGCTGAGCATCGGCCTATGATGGGAACCCCATGTTCAATCATCCATCCTAAGTCGTTACGCAATCGATGGCTAAGACGGGGTTAGTGAGATCGACAAGGCTTTGCGAAGAGCGAAATGGTGTTGCATCCTCTGGAGGAGGGAGCCAGCATATTCAGAGCGGCCAAACGCTAACTAGTAAGAATTAGGTCCTGGACAGCAATGCGAGGCCGATTAGCATTCGCTGTCTCGATATTCGTTCAGGCATCACAAGCAAAGGATGGAGCCTATGAAATCGTATTTTACGGCCGTCGCAACTCTGATTGCAGCACCCTGTGGCGCACAGGTATACGTTGCCCCGCCGCCAGCCTTCCCGGCAGCTCCCAATCCCGATTTCACGCAAGGTGAGTATCGCAGGAACCTACACGAACTGAGGAATGTAGCCGTCATGCAGCAACGCGCCGACGGCGGCAAACTCAGCCTCAAATCGATCGCTATACTTCGAGCACGCTACGCGCTCCTAGAAAAGAGCCATAAGCGGCAGCTTCGTAAGACCGACCGGGCGGAGATCAACATGCTAGACCATTCTTGGTAAAAGCTCCGCTTACGATAAGCCGCTTGCAGTAGCTGCACATTTCGAATTTTTTGCTTTTCTGCTGCGTTGTCGATTAATTATGCTTGATGCCGGGGGACGATGATCCCGTGTGACGCATAAAAGAGCTCATGTTCGAGCGCTGTATCTCGGCACTTGATCCCGGCGCGGTAGAGTATAAGGCTAACAATAAGTCGTAGTCATTTCGTGTAAGATCGATCGGCGGATGCGTGCCCTTTTTTGATCGATTGAACAATGACATGATTGTCTCCTCGTCGAAGTAGGCGTTCATGTCCGGTCGTGCAAGCGACACCATAGCGAGGTAAGCTGACACCTGCCCCCATGTGAAATCCTCAAGGCGCGCAGCATCAACGATAATCATTGACAGCGCGGCATCTTCCCGGGTGCTGCGAATCAGGCGAGATGCCGAGTGGATCGGGTTCAGACGCTCGGCTATTGGAACACCTTGCGGGCCGTTGGTTCGACTGGCAGCAAGCCACCGGACTGGTCGGGACGATAGTAACGCGTCCTGTCTGCTCCGACTCGCTAGCCCCTCGTCGGGGTTGCCGAACAGGCGGGGATGGCGCCGCACCAGTTCCCTGGCGAAACCATCCGGCTCGGCTGTGAAGATGATCAAGATGTTTGGATGGCATCGGTTGCGGCCAATCTGCAACTTTACCTTCAGCGCAATGGCATTGATCCTTTTTTCAACGTAGCCAGCATGAGCCGCGTCGATCCCGATCGCGCGTGGACAGATGGAGGCGTTCCAGCGGGCGATCTGCTTGCCACGTTCATTGTGCGTCATAGATTCGACCAACCGGTCAACAGCATCCCGGGTCTTGGCAGTGACGACGATCTCCTTGTCAGATGGCGCATCATTCCCCGGGATGGGCGGCGAAGCCTGCGCAAACAGAAGTAGCAACGGTAGGAACGACCTGCCTTATAGCGCCAAAGCTTTATCAAAAATCGTCTTTCGAGAGCTAAGTCACTGCTAATATAGCGAACAACTAATCACGTTTGAAGTAAAGCGTTTTTGAAGCGAGAAATGGCCGAATTGGGCCAGCAAGCTTGTCTGATCCCCACCGCCACGTTAGCGCACCTCCGCAGCGACCACCACCAGCGCGCGGCGGTCGATCGTGAACTTCAGTGGCATGCGCAATTCTTCCACCTCGCCGTCCAGCGCCACATCGATGTGGTGCGATCGGCCGGTCACGGTGAGTTCCGGCACATCGCCGAGCGCCGCGAAATCCTCGGCCGGGTCGGCGCGGCCGGCGAGTGTGCGCAGCGCAAAGCCGAGCAGCGCGCGACGGCGGCGGGCAGCGACCGCGAAAACCGAGAGTAGGCCATCATCCAGGGCGCTGCGCTTGCCGAGTTGCCCGGCCTCCAGCGCATAATGATTGTTGCCGACGAACAGCATCGGCGTGACGATCTCGCGCTCGCCCTGCGGGCTGTTGAGGCGCAGCCGGTGATGGCGCAGGCGCTTGAGCGCGGCCCAGGCGGCGGGGATTGCGGCCAGCGACTTGGGGAGATTGAGCCGCTTCTGACGCGCGTCACGCCCCCTCACCAGTTCGGGGTAGATGCCGATCGACGCATTGTTGACGAACAGTCGGCCGTTGACGCGTGCGACATCGATCCGCCGCCTGAAGCCCTTGGCAATCAGCCCGGCCGCGCCCGGCAGGTCGAGCGGGACGTCCAATTCGCGCGCGAGATGGTTGCGCGTGCCGAGCGGCAGGATGCCGAGCGCCGCCTTCCCTTTGATGAGCGCACCCGCCGCACAGCCGAGCGTCCCGTCCCCGCCGCCCACCACCACCAGCGGCAGATGTGCGTACTGTGCCGCAGCGGCCTGTATGTCGCGGCCGTCGAGCAGCAACAGATCGATGTCGATCTCAACATCGGCAAAGGCGGCACGGACTTCGGCCTCGAGCTTGTCCCCCTTGGACGCAGCCGTGCCGCCGCCGGCATTGATCAGGACCGGGACGGGTTCGCTCATCCGAGCGGCGCGTCGATCGATACCGGGGGACGCGAGAACCATTGCGGCCCCGTAGCTGTCATGTGGAAGCAATCTTCCAGCCGCACGCCGAAACTGCCTGGAATGTAGATGCCCGGTTCGTTCGAAAAACACATGCCGGGCGCCAGCCGCGTCGTCTCGCTGCGGACGAGATTGATCGGCTCGTGCCCGTCCATGCCGATGCCGTGCCCGGTGCGGTGCGACAGACCGGGCAGCCTGTAATCCGGCCCATAGCCAAGACCGGTATAATAGCCCCGAACAGCATCATCAACCTGGCCCGCCGGCGTGCCGAGCCTGGCGGCGGCGAACGCCACCTGCTGGCCGCGTGCGACCTGATCCCAGACCTTACGTTGCGCCACGCCAGCAGTGCCGTGGACGAAGGTGCGCGACACGTCGGACTGATACCCTTGCACGGTGCAGCCGCAATCCATCAGCACCACTTCGCCGTCGGTGACGACCTGCGGCTTCTTGCTGCCGTGCGGGTAAGCTGCGGCTTCACCCAGCAGGACCAGCGAAAACTCCGGGCTACCGCCAAGCTTCCTGGTCGCGGCGTTCATCAATGCGGCGATGTCGGCGTTGCTCATGCCGCGTTCGATGCGCGGATAGGTCCAGCGATAGGCGGCGATGGTGACATCCGTCGCGGCCTGCATCAGCGCGATCTCGGCCGCCGTCTTGATCATCCGACAACCGCGCACCACCGGGTTGGCGGAGACGATCTTTGCCGATGGCAGCACTCGCGTGAGTCCATCGACGGCGAAATAGCGCATCGTCTCTTCGATGCCGATCGGCCGGTCGGCGAGCTTGCGGTCGTGCAGGAAGCCGGCGACAACGGCCAGCGGATCCTGATCCTCCTGCCAGACGCGTACTTCGGCTGGGATTCCCAGCGACTCGCGGACGGACGGCTCCTCGAAGAATGGCGTGACGATGCACGGCTTGCCTTCGGCCGGCAGGATGGCGCAAGTCAGTCGCTCGCTGCGGCTCCAGCGCACACCGGTGAAATAGATCAGCGAGGATCCGGGTTCGATCAGCACTGCGCCGATGCCGTTCGCCTTCATCAACGTCTGCGCACGGTCGATGCGTGCCGCCCGTTTGGCCGGGCCGATCGGCTGCGTTGCCTTGGTAATATCGCCCAGCGCCGCGAGATCGGGTTCCGCGGCGCGCAGGATGCGGGGGAGGGCGAGCAGCGGCGCCGCGGCGGCGGTGGCGATCAACTGGCGGCGGCTGGGCATGGCTATCGACATGGCGGCAGCGATACGGTGCTTGACCGCGCGGCCGCAATCCCCTTCCCTATTCGCCACTGACAATGCCGGAGCATCCATGGGCAAGCGCCTCACTTATTATATCCTGATCGGGCTCGTGCTGGGCGGCGTGGTCGGCCTCGGCGTGAACGCGTATTTCGACGATAATGGCGGCGCCGGGACGCAGCAGGCAACAGAGATCGCCGGTTATTTCTCGATCATCACCGCCGTGTTCCTGCGGCTGATCAAGATGATCATCGCGCCTCTGGTCTTCTCCACCTTGGTCGTCGGCATCGCGCATATGGGCGACACGCAGGCGCTCGGGCGGATCGGTTTCCGCTCCGTCGCCTGGTTCATCTGCTGCAGCCTCGTGTCGCTGACCTTGGGGCTGATCCTGGTCAATTTCTTCCAGCCTGGCGTTGGTCTGGCGATCCCGATCCCGCCGGTCGATGCGGCAAGCGGCGTCGACAAGGCGGCGTTCAACCTGAAGGACTTCATCTCGCACATCGTGCCGTCGTCGATGGTCGATGCAATGGCCAAGAACGAGATCCTGCAGATCGTCGTCTTCTCGCTGTTCGTCGGCGTCGGGATCACGGCGGTCGGCGAAAAGGCCGCGCCGTTGGTGCGCGGGATCGACGGCTTGGCGCAGGTGATGCTGCAAGTAACCAATTACGTCATGCGCTTCGCCCCGTTCGCGGTGTTCGCCGCGGTGGCGGGGACACTGGCCGAACGCGGGCCGTCGATCATCGGCAGCCTCGCTTATTTCATGGGCACCTTCTATCTCGGCATGGCGCTGTTATGGTGCGTGCTGATTGGCGCCTGCTTTCTGATCGTCGGTCCGCGCACCGGCTTGCTGGTGCGTTATATCCGCGAGCCGTTGCTGCTGGCCTTTTCGACCGCTTCATCCGAGGCCGCCTATCCGCGCACGCTGGAGGCGCTCGACCGGTTCGGCGTGCCGCCGCGCATCGCCAGCTTCGTCCTGCCGCTCGGCTATTCGTTCAACCTCGACGGCTCGATGATCTACATGACGTTCGCGGTTATGTTTATCGCCCAAGCCTACGGCATCGACCTCTCACTCGGACAGCAGATCACCATGCTGTTGGTACTGATGGTAACGTCGAAGGGCGTCGCCGGCGTGCCGCGCGCCAGCCTGGTGGTGATTGCCGCGACGCTGGCGTTCTTCAACATCCCAGAGGCGGGATTGCTGCTCATCCTGGCGGTGGACCACTTCCTCGACATGGGGCGCAGCGCGACCAATGTCGTCGGTAACGCGGTGGCAAGCGCAGTGATCGCCAAGTGGGAGGGCAAGCTCGACGTGCTGGAGCCTGCCGAGATCGATCCTTTGCCGGTGCCCGCAGGACATGGCCCCGCGGTGGATGAGGATCGGTTTGGCGGCTGACGCTGCTATGCTGGCGTTCCCGCTTTCGCTCCCCGGCGAAGGCCGGGGCCCAGTTGGTAAAGTCTAAGTTCGTTAGCGTAGCACCTGCGATTTTCGTCTCGCGGCTGGGCCTCGGGCTTACCGGGGAACAGAAAGACAAGGTCACGCGTAAGCGTAAGGTCCGCCCTTTTGCAGTGCCGTCTGGTAGGCAGCCCGTGCGTGGATTTTGGCCAGCCACGCTGTCGTTGCCGGACGGGACGAGTCGAGGCCGGCTCGCGATGTTGCCGCCTCGAGCGGAAAGCTCATCATGATGTCGGCGGCGGTCATCTGGTCGCCGGCGAACCACGGGCGGCTGGCGAGTTCCGATTCGACAAAATCGAGGTGCACGTTCACCATCGGCTGGATGCGCTTCAACGCACGTTTGCCGAACAGCGGAATGCGGCCGACGACCAGCAGCAGCAACAGCGGCGGCATCATCGAGCCTTCGGCGTAATGCAGGAACTGGCGATAGCGCAGCACCGACTCGCGATGGGCAGGCGCACCCAGTTTCCCATCAGCTTTTTCGACAAGATATTCGACGATCGCACCAGTTTCGACGATCACCTTGCCGTCATCGACGATCATCGGCGATTTGCCGAGCGGATGGACCTTCTTCAGTTCGGGCGGGGCGAGCATGGTCTGCTTGTTCCGCTCGTAGCGCTTGATCTCGTAGCGAAGACTGAGTTCCTCGAGCATCCACAGGATGCGCTGCGACCGCGAATTTTCCAGATGATGGACGATGATGGTCATGTGCGCTCTCCCGTTTTGCTCTTGCTAGCAGTGAAGGAGACGAAGGTCATCGTCGGCGATTCCGCGACGTTTCGTCTTCGCCGCCCTTACAAACGCGAAAGGCCCGCCACATGGGCGAGCCTTTCCAATCATGCGACACATTCACGCCGCTGGTATTACATCTCGTCGTCGCCATCCTCGTCCGGTTCGGAGCCGACCATCATCTCCTCAGCCACCTTGTCGGTGCGCGTGCGGATCGCCTGTTCGAGGCGGTCGCACATTTCCGGATGCTCCTTGAGGTAGGTCTTCGAATTCTCACGGCCCTGACCGATGCGCACGCTGTCATAGCTGAACCAGGCGCCCGACTTCTCGACTAGCCCCGCCTTGACGCCGAGATCGAGGATCTCACCGATCTTGGATACGCCCTGTCCGTACATGATGTCGAACTCGACCTGCTTGAACGGCGGCGCGACCTTGTTCTTGACCACCTTCACGCGCGTGGCGTTGCCGATGATCTCGTCGCGATCCTTGATCTGCCCGGTGCGACGAATGTCCAGCCGGACCGAAGCATAGAATTTCAGCGCGTTGCCGCCGGTGGTGGTCTCGGGATTGCCGTACATCACGCCGATCTTCATGCGCAGCTGGTTGATGAAGATCACCATGCAGCGCGAACGGCTGATCGAGCCGGTGAGCTTGCGCAACGATTGCGACATCAAGCGCGCCTGCAGGCCAACATGGCTGTCGCCCATCTCACCCTCGATTTCCGCCCGCGGCACCAGCGCTGCGACCGAATCGACCACCAGCACATCGATCGCATTGGAGCGCACCAGCGTATCGACGATCTCCAGCGCCTGCTCGCCGGTGTCGGGTTGCGACACGATCAACTCGTCGATGTTGACGCCCAGCTTCTTGGCATAGACCGGATCGAGCGCGTGCTCGGCATCGACGAAGGCCGCAGTACCACCGCCCTTTTGAGCTTCGGCAATGACATGCAGCGCCAGCGTGGTCTTACCCGATGATTCCGGGCCATAAATTTCAATCACGCGACCGCGCGGCAGGCCGCCGACGCCGAGCGCGATGTCCAGCCCTAGCGACCCGGTCGAGATCACCTCGACCTGCATCGTCTCCTTTGCGCCCAGCTTCATCGCCGAGCCCTTGCCGAACGCACGATCGATCTGCGCGAGTGCCGCCTCGAGTGCCTTGGCGCGTTCGCCAGCGGCCTTCTCGCCCGCTTTGTCTGTTGCTGCTGCCATTTTGCCGTCGATAACCTTGAGAGATGCCGCCACTGGAGCCTCCATCGCTATACCGAACGCCAGATGCGTTCAATGCGTGTTGGAGCTTGTATCGCATTTGTTCTTATAGAACAAGACTGGAACGATACTTAGTTCAACCGCTCTCCGTAGCGATTACCGTATTGTCAGCCCAGGCTGTCGAGTGCCTTGGCAACGCCATCCATGGTGAAGGGCTTGGCCAATGTCGGACGCATGCGGTGCGCTTCGATCAGCCCCTCTTGCGAGCCGCCGGTCGCAAACACGAAAGGTACGTTCCTGGCTGTCAGCGCATCGGCGATCGGCCAGCTCTGTTCGCCGCCGCGCAGGTTCACGTCGAGGATCGCAGCATCGATGCCACCCCTGTCGATCAGTGACAGCGCATCGGCCACCGTGTCGGCCTGCCCGGCCAGCTGCTTGCCGAGTACGTCGAGAAAGTCCTCGAGCATCATCGCGATGAGGGGTTCGTCTTCGACGATAAGGATACGCTGAACCACGGTCATAAACCGGCTTTAGACAAAGGCTTGCGGCATCGCCAAGTCATTTCGCCTGCGATATACAAAACGACACGTTTGCCGCGCGCGGGGAACGCCATGGTGGAAGGTCAGGATGGCTGCGCTGCCAACAATGCCCTTGCCGCTTCGGCCAATTGCTGCACCGAAAAGGGTTTCGCCAGGAACTGGACATTGTCGATGTCGATCGACTTGCGCAGCGTCTCTTCGGCGTAGCCGGACATGAACAGCACCGGCAGATCGGGGTAACGCTGCCGTACCAGACGGACCATCGTGGGACCGTCCATGATCGGCATCATCACGTCGGAGATGAGCAGATCGGGCCGGCCGCTGTTCGCCACCACCTCCAGCGCCGCCTCACCATGCTCTGCAGTCAGCACGGTATAGCCTTGGCGGCTGAGCGCCCGGTCCGCGATGGTACGGACCATGTCCTCGTCCTCGACCAGCAGGATCGTCCCCGTTCCCCACAAGTCGACGGGTTTCTCTGTCGCTGCCAGGCGCGGGCGCACCGGCTCCGGCGCGCTCGTCGCGGTGTGGACCGGCAGATAGATGGTGAAGGTCGTGCCCGGGCCGGTCTTGTTGTTCTCGGCGAAGATATAGCCGCCCGATTGCTTGACGATACCGTAGACCGTCGAAAGGCCGAGCCCGGTCCCCTTCCCGACTTCCTTGGTGGTAAAGAAGGGCTCGAAGATCTTGGGCAACACGTCGGCCGGGATGCCCGTCCCCGTGTCTCCGATCGCCAGCGCGATATAGTCGGCAATGGGCAGGATGTCCGAGCCCATGTGACGGACCTCTGCTGCAGAGACGGCCATCGTCTGGATCGACAGCGTGCCGCCGCCGCGAGCGTTGCGAGTCACCATCGCATCGCGCGCATTTACCGCGAGATTGACGACAACCTGTTCGAGCTGCCCCGGATCGGCGCGTACCGGCCCCAGATTGCGCCCATGTTTGACGGTGAGCGTCACCGTTTCACCCAACAGCCGCTTCAACAGGTTCGAGACCTCGGATATGACGTCGGGTAGCTGAAGCACCTGTGGCCGCAGCGTCTGCTGGCGAGAAAAAGCGAGCAACTGCCGCGTCAAGCTGGCAGCACGATTCGAATTGGCGCGGATCTGCTGGATGTCGTCATAATCACTGTCGCCCGGCGTGTGGCGCATCAACATTAGATCGCAATGGCCGATGATGGCCGTCAGGATATTGTTGAAATCGTGCGCGACGCCCCCGGCCAACTGGCCCACCGCCTGCATCTTGGTCGCCTGCGCCACTTCGCGCTTCAGCCGCGTCTCCTCATTATTGTCCTTGAGGCTTAGCAGAACGGCCGCTTCGCCCAAGCCCCGGGCGCCAGCGATCGACAAAGCGACGGGTTCATCGGGATGGTCCTTCAACCGCACGGCAAGATCGGTCGAGTGCGTTGCGCCGCCCGCGAAGCGCCGGATCGCGTCGGCCACCACGCCCTTGTCCTCGCGCACCAACAGGTCGCCGGGATAGAGCGGTGGGCTGGCCGGATCGACCTGCGCCGCCCGGGCAAAGGCGTGGTTCATCTGGATGAAGCGGCCATCGCGACCGACCAGCGCCATGCCGAATGGCATCAGGCTGACGAGGTTGCGAATATGGGATGTCGAACTGTCGCCCACCGCGGGCGCGGCGCCCCCCGCTTCCTCATCGAGCAGGACGATGAGCATTGGCGCGTCATCCCCTTCAAGGAACGGGATCTGCAGCACGCGCAGCGGCACGCCGCCCAACCCCTCGCGTTCGAAATGCACGTTGCCGCCGGTGTCGGTGATCAGGAAACGCGCAAAGTCACGTCCGGCAACTGCGCCTTCCTCATGGCCCATCGCCCGGGCGCGGAACACGCGGTTAGCGCTGCGGATGCGCCCGTCGGGGCCTAGCAAGGCCGTCATGATCCCGGCGGCGGCAAGCCGGTCACCCGTCTGGCCGGCAATCAAGGATTCGACCCTGGCCGCCAGATCCAGTTCTTCGGTGCCACGGAAACGCCAGATCAGCAGGTCGTCTGCCTCCCCTGCACGTTCGATCATCGCGTCGAGCGGCATGCCGCGTGCAACGAGGCGTTGGAGCGCGGCGCTGCCGTCTCGCCAGGCTGCGCGGCCGGCGCTGCTCAGCCGCTCCACGCCGGTATTGTCTACCGGCAAGCCCGGAGGTGTCGGAAACCCGCCAAACAACGTTTCGTAGCGGTCGTTGGCGCAGACCATGCGGCCGGCGCGGTCGGTGATGGCCACTGCGTCTGCGCTGCTCGCGGCCAGCGTGCGCGCAACCGACCAGTCCGGTTCGGTCTCCCCAAGCTTCGAGGCCGGGAACAGGCGCCGGGCGGCGACCAGCCCACTCGTTATAACGAGTGCTGTGGCAAGGAAGGCAGCGGCAACGACGATATTGCCGACAAGGCCGAGGATCACGAGCGCTGCGGCGACACCGCAGCCGATGGCGATCAGAGCAGCGCTGCGCGTCTGGTCAGGTGTGGTCGGGGGTGCTGGGAGGCTGGCCATCGGCATGTGTCTTGGAGCGGGACGCGGGAGCGTTCAAGCGATTACGATGACATGGGTTTGAGCCACCACCTATCCGATCGTCCTGAGTAGCGGCCGTGCGTATTTAGCTACTCAGCACGAACAGCTCCCCCCGAAAGGGAGGGAGCTCAGATCACCACACCTTCAGCCGCTCCGCCGGGGCCAGATACAGCTTGTCGCCGGGCTTGGGCTGGAACGCGCCATACCACGGATCCATGTTGCGGACGATCGAGGCGCGCTGTTCGGACGGGCTGTGCGGGTCGGTCAGCAGACGCTGTCGCAACGTCGCCTCACGGTAGCTGCGGCGCCACACCTGGGCCCAGCCGAGATAGAAGCGCTGATCGCCAGTGAAGCCGTCGATCACCGGCGCTTCCGCGCCACTCAGCGACTTCTTGTACGCATCATACGCGATCGTCAGGCCCGCGAGATCGGCCATGTTCTCGCCGAGCGTCAGCGCGCCCTTCAGGTGCATACCGGGCAGCGGCTCGTAGGCGTCATATTGCGCGACGACCTTGCCGGTCAGCGCGGTGAAGTTCTTGACGTCGGCCGGGGTCCACCAGTCGGACAGCGTGCCGCTGGCGTCGTACTTGGCACCCTGATCGTCAAAATGGTGGCTGAGCTCATGCCCGATCACCGCACCGATGCCACCATAGTTCACCGCCGGGTCGGCGGCCGGATCGAAGAACGGCGGTTGCAGGATGGCTGCGGGAAAGACGATCTCGACCATGCCGAAATTGGCATAAGCGTTGACCTCCATCGGGGTCATCCCCCATTCCCAACGCTCGACCGGATGGCCGAGCTTGGCGATGTTATAAGCGTGCTGCCATTCGCTCGCACGCATGTTGTTGCCGAAAGCGTCGCCGGCGCTGATCTGCAGGCCGGAATAATCCTTCCAGCGATCGGGATAGCCGATCTTCGGCACGAACGCGGCAAGCTTGGCATGTGCCTTGACCTTGGTCTCGGGTGCCATCCAGTCGAGCTGGTCGATACGCGTGTTCATCGCCGAGATGATGTTCTTGACCAGCGTGTCCGCCGCTGCCTTCGTCTCAGGTGGGAAGTACTTCGCTACGTAGAGCTTGCTGACCTCGTCATCCAAGGCGCTGCTGGTGAACTGCACGCTGCGCTTCCAGCGTTCCTCCTGCTCCGGCGTACCGCCAAGCGTGGTGCCGTAGAAGGCGAAGCTTTCATCGTCGAGCGGCTTGGGCAGCACGTCGGCGAAATTGTGCAGCGTGTTATAGACGAGCTGATCGCGCAGCACGCCGATCGGCGCAGCGCGGACGAGCCGGGCGATCGCGGTCACGGCGCTTGGCTGCGCGACGACGACATCGCTCACGTTATCGGCACCGCTGGCCTTCAGCATCGCCGCGAAATCCAGGCCGGGCGCCGCCTTCTGCAACTGGACAAGCGTCATCTTGTTGTAGGTCTTGGTCGCATCGCGGCTGTCGATGCGGGTCCAGCTGACCTTGGCGATCGCGGTCTCGAGATCGACGATCGCCTTGGCGCGCGGTGCGGCGTTGGTCTCGCCGGCGAGTGTCAGCAGCCGGGCGACATGCACCTGATAGGCGGCCTTGGCTTCGGCAAGCTTGGCGTCGGTGCTGAGGTAATAATCGCGGTCGGGCAGATTTAGTCCGGCCTGGTAGATGCCGAAGACATAGGCATTCGGGTTCTTGTCGTCCTGACCGACGCCCGCCGCGATGGGGCCGCGCACGCCGACGCGTGACAACTCGCCGAGCAAGGTGGAATAATCCGCCTTTGTCGTCGCCTTGATGCGGGTGAGCAGCGGCTGCACTGGCGCCATGCCCTTGGCGTCGATCGCCGAGCGGTCGAGATAGCTCGCATAAGCCGTACCGATCTTGGACGCCGGATCCTTGGCCGCGGCATCGAGAATCTCGCGGGTGCGCGACTCCGACAGGTCGGAAAGGATGTTGAATGCGCCGTAGTTCGACTTGTCGGCCGGGATCGGCGTGTTCTTGGTCCAGGTGCCGCTGGCGTAATTGTAGAAATTGTCACCCGGCTTCACGCTGCGATCCATGCCGGCTTCGTCGAAGCCGAACGTGCCGTAAGCGGGCTTTGCCGCCGGAGCCGCGACGACGGGTGTCGTTGCAGCCGTGTCGGTGCCCGGGCGATCGGCGGTGGTCGCGCACCCGGCGAGCATCGTGGCGGAGAGCAGAAGGGCGAGCGAAAGTTTCATGCAAGACGACTCCGGGACAGCGATGCTGACCTGTTCTACTCGGCTGATATGCTTGTCAAATCTTGTTCGTCACAGGAGATGTGTCAGGCGAACGCAGCGCACACTCTCTTGTTTTGTTATCCACGATTGCGGGCGTCCAGGGCCGCGAGCGCTGGTGTTTGTGTCCCTAAGCCCCCGCGTTCGCGGGGGAACAAGAAGGATACGGTCAGCCGTTAGCTGCGTCGATCTTGTGGTGACGATGCCGCCACTTATGCGCGATCCACAGCCGCCAGCCGAGCGCGCTCAGCGCATAGCCAGCGACCGAGAAGACGATGGTGATGATCACCAGGCCGATCACGAACGACGGCAATGCGCCGGCCCATAACCAGTGGATCCAGCTAGAGTTCGCCTCCACCGCCCCGGCGATCGGCGACCCTGGCACTTGCGAATCCAACCGCAGGACGCGTCCACCGATCCAGTAGGAGGCAAGCCAGAAGAGCGGCGTCGTCAGCGGGTTGGTGATGAAGGTCGTCGCCGCGGCGGTCGGAATGTTGGCCCGAAAGGGCAGCGCGAAGATCGCCGACAGCACGATCTGCGCGACCGGGAACAGGATGCCGGTGACCATGCCCAATGCCACGCCACGGGGCACGGAACGACGGGTGAAGCGCCACAATTCGGGAGCAAGCACGCGGTGTGCGACGGGTTTCAGGAAACGATTGTGCTCCAGGCTCTCGCGCGTCGGCATCGAGCGGCGCCACCAAGCAGCGAGGCGCGTGAAGATACCCGGTTTTTTGAGGGGCATCGCTGACGCAGAACCCTCGAAGCGACCTTCGCCGATCCGTCGCACATCGAGCATTTTACTCTGCTGAGCCGAAGTGTCAGGCTGCAAACGGACGTGCTCTGACAAGCTTGACACAGCATCGCCGGATGCATTGTCGATTATAATGGGCGGTTTCTCAGCCACGATCACGCATGATCCGGCCCTGGTCCCGCTTCCACTCGCGTTCCTTGATCGTATCGCGTTTGTCGTGCGCCTTCTTGCCCTTGGCCAGCGCCAGCTCGATCTTGGCCCTGCCCGACGGGTTGAAGTAGATCGACAGCGGCACGAGCGTCATGCCGTCGCGCATCACCGCCCCGAACATCTTCTTGATCTCGCGCTCATGCAGCAGGAGCTTACGCGGACGCTTGGGTTCGTGGTTGAAGCGGTTGCCATGGCTGAATTCGGGGATGTTCGAATTGATCAGATGGACCTGCCCGTCCTTCACCTCGGCATAACTCTCGACGATCGAGCCCTGCCCGGTGCGAAGCGATTTCACTTCGGTGCCGACCAGGGCGATGCCCGCCTCGAACACCGTCTCGATGAAATAGTCGAACTTGGCGCGCCGGTTCTCGGCGACGACCTTGGTCTTTTCGAAGGTGGCGGGTTTGGGTCTGGCCATGGGAGGCAGCGATGTAGGGGGGCGGAGGGAGGAAGGGAAGCGGGTGTTTTGTTGCTAAGCTTCGGAAGAGCGAGGTGGATGAAGTGCCCGCTCGCCTTTCCACCAACGTTGCTTGACGGATTCACCCACCCCTGGCCCCTCCCTTCCAGGGAGGGGAGAAGGGTTAGGCCACGCCAGCGCTTACCATCGCCGCATCGACCGCTGCCCGGCTGGCCTCCCCCGCCGGAGTCATCGGTAGGCGCAGGTGCATCGGCCAGTCTGGCTTGAGCTTGCCGAGCGCATATTTGACCGGCCCGGGCGACGCATCGGTGAACAGGGCGACATGCAGCGGGAAGAGACGGTCGTGCAGGTCGAGCGCCAGCGTGTAATCCTCGTCCGCACAAGCCGCCTGGAATTCGGCGCACAGTCTGGGGGCTACATTGGCGGTGACCGAGATGCAGCCGACCCCACCGCTGGCATTGAAGGCCAGCGCCATGTCGTCATTGCCCGACAATTGGCAGAAATGCGCGCCGGCCGCGAGCCGTTGCGCCGATGCGCGCTGGATAATGCCGGTCGCGTCCTTGATGCCGACGACGCTGGGGAAGGCATGGGCGATGCGCCCGATGGTCTCGACCGCGATATCGGTCACGGTACGGCCCGGCACGTTGTAGAGCACGATCGGCAAGTCACAGCTGTTTGCGACCGCCTCGAAGTGCCGAAAGATACCCTCCTGGTTCGGACGGTTATAGTAAGGCGGCACCATCAAAGCGGCCGTCGCGCCGGCTTCCTTGGCAGCCTGAATGTTCTGGATCGCGACCCGCGTATCGTTCGAGCCGGCGCCAGCGATGACGGGCACCCTGCCCTTCGCCTGATCGACGCACACGCGCACCGCTTCGAAATGCTCGGCAGCGGTCAGCGTAGCGGCCTCCCCGGTCGTGCCGCAGGGGACCAGCCCGGTCGAACCTTCGGCGATTTGCCATTCGATAAAGTCGCGATAGGCGCCCTCGGCAAAGCTGCCATCGGTGGCGAACGGTGTGACGAGTGCCGGGATCGATCCGGAAAACATGCGCAATATGCTCCTGCGCGGCGATAAATGCCGGGTTTTGCTGATTTGTTCACTGACAAACAATGTGGCGTCCCATAGACTGCACGCATGATCCCGTCGATTTTCAAATTCGGTCTGCTGGCAAGTTCGGGCGTCGCCCTGGCTGGTGTCACGCAGGAACAGCTCGGCTGGGGCCGCGTACAACAATTAGTTCAGGCGCAGGCGCAGATGCCGGCGCAGCCCGCGCTCGCCTCGGCCGTGGCGGAGTGGAATTCGCTCCGCCAGTCCGACTCCTATCCGTTCGACAATTATGCACGCTTCCTGCTCGCGCATCCCGGCTGGCCGGGCGAGATGGCGATGCGGCGGTCGGCGGAGCGGACGCTGACCGGAGGCAATTGGTCCCCGGCCAGCGTCGTAACCTATTTTCGACGCTTCCCACCATTGACCGCGGGCGGCGGTGCGGCGTTCGCGCAGGCCCTGTCGGTCACCGGCCAGCGCGACGAGGCGTATCGCACCGCGCGCAAGGCTTGGACGATGGGCGCCCTGCCCGCCCCCAGCGAAGCGCTGCTGATCTCCAGCTTCTCCGGGGCGCTGACGCCCGCCGACCATGATGCGCGGATGGACGCGTTGTTGTGGCAGGCGTCGACCAGTTCGGCGCAGCGCCAGATCGCCTATGTCAGCCCGGCCAGACGCCTGATCTTCGAGGCGCGGCTCGCCTTCCGCATGAACTCGCCGGCGGCCAGTGCGCTGTCGAGCCAGACCGAGGCGCTCGGCGCCAACGATCCCGGCTATATCGCCGATCGCGCAACCTGGCTGCGTGCTAGCGCCGCGGCGCCGAGTGCCCGTGCCTGGCTGGCGCGGCCGCGCGTGCTGGCGATGCGCCCCGGCAATGTCGAGGAATGGTTCGAGGTGTTGCTGACCAACGCGCGCGAGGCGGCGAATGACGGGCAGTACCAGCTCGCCTACGACATCGCGAGCAAGGTCGACGATGCCTATCCGGCCGGTACCGACGTCGGCAAGACGCCGCTTGGCGAGCGCGACGATTATACCAGCCTGGTATGGCTCGCCGGGCAGACCGCGCTGAAGAAGACATATCGCGCCGCCGACGCGATCGGCATGTTCGATCGCTATGCGCGCGGATCGGCCACGCCGCAGTCGCAGTCCAAGGGCTATTATTGGGCCGGCCGCGCGGCGGAGTCGGCCGGACGGCAGGCCGAGGCGGCAACGTTCTTCGGCAAGGCCGCCGGGTATCGCGACCTGTTCTATGGCCAGCTGGCGATCGAACGGATCGGCCGGCCGCTGACTGCGCCCGGCGCCCCTGCCCCGCGCACGATCGATCCGACGGTGCGCGCCGCCTTTATGAACCGCGAGGTCGTGCGCGTCGCGCAATATCTCGGCAGCTATGGTCGCTGGGAAGACCAGAGCCTGTTCGTCCGCCAAATCGCGATCGACGCCAAGAGCGACACCGATCACACGCTGGCGACCGAATTGTCGAAGTCTATCGGCCGCCCGGATCTCGGCGTGATGGTCGGGCGTAGCGCAGCCCAGAATGGCCTGACCGATTATACCGCGGTCGCCTTCCCGCAGGTGCGTGTGCCCGATACGCAGGCGAGCAACTGGACGATGATTCATGCCATCGCGCGGCAGGAAAGCCAGTTCGATCGTGCCGCGGTGAGCCATGCCGGTGCGCGTGGGCTGATGCAGCTCATGCCCGGCACCGCGCGCGAGACCGCGGGGAAGCTGGGCTTGTCCTACGATACCACGGCGCTGACCACGGACACCGATTACAACATCCAGCTCGGATCGAGCTATTTCCAGCGCATCTATGCGCAGTTCGGCAGCTATCCCCTGGCGGTGGCGGCATACAATGCCGGCCCCGGCAACGTGAACAAATGGCTGCGCGCCAATGGCGATCCGCGCTCCGGCACGGTCGACGTGGTCGACTGGATCGAGGCGATCCCGATCCAGGAGACGCGCAACTATGTGCAACGCGTGCTGGAGAATGCCGTGGTGTACGATCTGATCAACCCGACACGGGCGCGCTCGGCAGGGGCGAGCAACAAGATCAGCTGGTATCTCGGCAAGGGCAAGCCTGGCTGAGGATGAGCCCCTCTCTTCCGGGGAGGGGATGAGAAGAACATGGATCGCCCGAACTACATCACGCCTGCGGGCTATGCCGCGCTGAGTGCCGAATACCGCCAGTTGCTGGGCGAGGAACGGCCCAAGCTGGTCGACGTGATCTCCTGGGCGGCGGGCAATGGCGATCGCTCGGAGAATGGCGACTATATCTATGGCCGCAAGCGGCTGCGCGAGATTGATCGTCGGGCGGGGTTCCTGGCACGGCGCATGAAGGCGGCTAAGGTCGTCGATCCGGCGCAGCAGCCCGACCGGACGCGCGTCTATTTCGGCGCGACCGTCACCATTGCCGATGAGGACGACCAGCACCGCACGCTGACCATTGTCGGCGATGACGAGACGGATGCCGGCGACGGGCGGATCGGCTGGAACGCGCCGCTCGCCCGAGCGCTGCGTGGCGCGGGCATCGGCGATGTACGGCGTGCCGAACTGCCCGGCGGCGAGCGCGAATATGAAGTGATCGCGATCGACTATCCTGCCGCCATTCAGGCGTGACATCGCCCGCCTGTCGCTGATAGGCCCCGTGCGAGCAATCAACGGAGACCGATAGTGAGCGACGATCCTACCCGAAACGTCGCCTTGCTGATCGACGCCGACAATGCGCAGCCATCCTCGCTCGATCCGGTGCTGACGGTGCTAGCCGATCTCGGCGCGGTCAACGTGCGGCGCGCTTATGGTAATTGGAGCAAGCCGGGGCTTAAGACCTGGGCGGCGCTGACGCTGAAGCATGGTATCGAACCGCAGCAGCAATTCGACATCACCAAGGGCAAGAACGCGACCGACATGAAGATGACGGTGGATGCGATGGACCTGCTGTACCGCGGGCGCGTCACCGGCTTTGGGATCATGTCGTCGGACAGCGATTTCATGCCGCTGGTGATGCGCATCCGCCAGGAGGGGCTGCCGGTCTATGGCTTCGGCTCGTCGCGGACGCCCGAGGGATTTCGTCAAGCCTGCACGCGGTTCATCGACGTGACGGGCCTTGCCGTACAGGTAGAGATGCCGCTGCCGCCTGCGATCCTCGCCAAGCCGGCAAAACCGGCCATCGCCTCGACGCCGGCGGCGCCACCCCCGCCGCCTGCCCCGGGCAAGGATGCCGCGGCGCCGGTTGGCGAGGAATTGGTCAAGCTGCTTGGCGACGCGTGGAAGGCGGCCAAGCGCGATGCCGACGGCTTTGCCAGCGTGTCGGAGGTCGGGCGGATCGCCGGCAACCGATCGAGCTTCGACGTGCGCAGTTATGGCTTCTCCAAGCTGGCCGACCTGATCGCCACCCTGCCCGAGTTCCGCGCTGAAGTGCGCGAGGGCCGCACTTATGTGAAGCGAGTACGCTGATGAAACGCACGACTGCCCTGACGCTGGCCGCCCTGAGCCTGGTCGGTGCCACGAAGCCCCCGGTTGCGGTGGAGCCGGCGCGACTGTCCGGGATCGTCAAGACGCTGGCTTCCGACGACTTCGAGGGGCGCGGGCCAGGTACGGCGGGCGAAACCAAGACGATTGCGTATTTGATCGAGCGCTTCAAGGCGCTGGGTCTGCAGCCCGGCGGTCCGGGCGGCGCTTGGACACAGAAGGTGCCGCTGATCCACACCCAGCTCGGCCAAGGCGAGACCGCCCTGATTGGGGCGGACGGCAAGCGCACCGCATTGGTGCGGCCGGCCGAACTCAATCTGACCACCGTGGGTGCGGCCCCGCGGATCGATATTGCCGGCGCGCCGATGGTGTTCGTCGGCTACGGCGTGACTGCGCCGGAGCTCGGCTGGGACGATTTCAAGGGCGTGGACCTGCGCGGCAAGGTCGCCGTGTTCCTGGTCAACGATCCCGATTTCGAAGCGGTGGCGGGTGAAGACGCCAAGGGCAAGTTCGGCGATCGTCGCATGACCTATTACGGCCGTTGGACCTACAAGTTCGACGAGGCCGCGAGACGCGGTGCGGTCGCCGCGCTGATCGTGCACGACACGGAGGGCGCGGGCTATGGCTGGTCGACCGTGTCGGCCAATGCCGGCGAGAATTACGATATCGTGCGGGGCGCCGACGACAAGCGCGTGGCGCTGCAGGGCTGGATCGCGCACGAAGTCGCCGAGCGCATGTTCGCGCATGCGGGGCAGGATTTGGCCAAGCTGCGCAAGGCGGCACGCTCGGCCGCGTTCAGGCCGGTGGCGCTGCCGCTGAAATTCGCCGCGTCGCTGCCGGTGACGGTCGAGCGGGTCGAAAGCGCCAACGTGCTCGCCAAGCTGCCTGGCAAGAGCCGCCCCGACGAGAGCGTGATGTTCGGCGCGCATTGGGATGCCTATGGCAAGGGCCCGGCGGATGCGTCGGGCAAGACGATCCGCCCTGGCGCCAGCGACGATGCGCTGGGCGTAGCAGGCGTGCTGGAGCTGGCACGGGTGTTGAAGGCAGGGCCGGCGCTTGATCGATCGATGGTGTTCGCACTGTGGACCGGCGAGGAACGTGGCCTGTTGGGGTCGGAATATTACGCGACGCATCCGGTTTATCCGCTGGCCAGGACCGCGGCGAACCTGGCGCTCGATATCCTTCAGACTGCGGGCCCTGCCAGGGATGTGATCCTCGTCGGTGCCGGCAATTCGTCGCTCGATGCCGTGCTGACCGATGCGGCGCGGGCGCAAGGGCGCACGATCACGCCCGAAACGTTCAGCGAACGCGGGCTGTTCTACCGTGCCGACCATTTTTCGGTCGTACGGCGCGGGGTGCCCTCGCTGCTGCTGATGGCGCTCGGCGGCGCGCCTGATCTGCGCACCGGCGGCAAAGTGGCCGGGCAGAGCTGGCTCGACGGCTACATGGCCTGCTATCACAAGACCTGCGATGCCTGGGACGCCGGGTGGGACCTGCGCGGGGCCGCGGAGGACGTGGCGCTCTTCCAGACGATGGGGACGCAACTGGGCAAAGCAGGGGTCTGGCCGACGTGGAGCGCTGGATCCGAGTTCGCCGGCGTGCGCGCGAAGAGCGATGCACAGCGACGGTAGTACCGCGATGCAACCCTATGATCCAACCAACGGATCGTCGCGATTTTAGACCAAGCTGCGCCGGAAGCGCTTCAAATCACGACGAGATTGCGGTGCCTAGCCTTTCGCCTGACAGCAAGCGTGATAGCGCTTGATCCAGGATCGCGCGGGGGTCGCGTGGTCGGGAGGATGGGTAATGGACATGTCGGCGCACCGCGTAATCGTGACGGGCAAGGTACAAGGCGTGGGATATCGCAACTGGGCGGTCAGCCGCGCGCGCGTGTTCGGTGTGACCGGCTATGTGCGTAATTGCGGCACCGCGGTCGAAGCGATCGTGTCGGGCGACGACGACGCCGTCGACCGGATGATCGAAGCGATGCGCGAGGGTCCGGCAATGGCGCGCGTCGATCACCTGGAAGTGCAGGCCGCTAACGACGCGAAGCTGAAGGGCTTCACCAAGCGTCTGGGCGCCTGAAGCCGGGTCAAGCGCGGCCGATCGCTGTCGATCGGCCGCGGAGATATTATCGCGTCAGCTTCTTGTACGCCAATGCTGTCGGCCGATCGGCCGCATCGCCCATACGGCGGCGCTTGTCTTCCTCGTACGCCTCGAAATTCCCCTCGAACCATTCGACATGGCTGTTGCCCTCGAACGCCAGGATGTGCGTGGCGAGGCGATCGAGGAAGAAGCGGTCATGGCTGATCACCACCGCGCAGCCGGCGAAATTCTCGATCGCTTCCTCCAGCGCACCCAGCGTCTCGACGTCGAGATCGTTGGTCGGCTCGTCGAGCAGCAGCACGTTGCCGCCGCGCTTCAGCATCTTGGCGATATTGACGCGGTTGCGCTCACCACCCGACAGCTTGCCGACATTCTTCTGCTGGTCGGCGCCCTTGAAGTTGAACGCACCCACATAAGCGCGCGTCGACTGATCGTGGCCGTTGACCTTCATGTAATCCAGCCCGTCGGAGATCTCCTCCCAGACGTTCTTTTTTGGGTCGAGATGGTCGCGGCTCTGGTCGACATAGCCGAGCCGCACCGTGCTGCCCTTGTCGATCGTGCCGGTGTCCGGTGTCTCACCGCCGATGATGAGCTTGAACAAGGTCGACTTGCCGGCACCGTTGGGGCCGATCACGCCGACGATGCCGCCCGCGGGCAGCGTGAAGGACAGGTTCTCGAACAGCAATTTGTCGCCATACGCCTTGGAGACGTTCTCGACCTCGATTACCTTGCCGCCAAGCCGCTCGGGCACCTGAATGACGATCTGCGCCTTGCCGGGTGTGCGATTGCTCTGCGCCTCGACCAACTGGTCGAACTTGGCGATACGCGCCTTGGACTTGGTCTGGCGCGCCTTGGCACCCTGGCGAATCCATTCGAGCTCGTTGCGGATCGCGGTCTGTCGGCTCGAATCCTCACGCTCTTCCTGCTCGAGCCGCTTGGACTTCTTCTCGAGATAGGTCGAGTAATTGCCCTCGTAGGGGAAGTACTTGCCGCGATCGATTTCCAGGATCCATTCCACGACATTGTCGAGGAAATAGCGATCGTGGGTGATCATCAGCACCGCGCCGGCATATTCCTTGAGGTGATTTTCCAGCCATTTGACGCTCTCGGCATCAAGGTGGTTGGTCGGTTCGTCGAGCAGCAGGATCGATGGCTTCTGGATCAGCAACCGGGTCAGCGCCACGCGACGCTTTTCACCGCCCGACAGGCTGGTGACCGGCGAGTCCGACGGCGGGCAGCGCAGAGCCTCCATCGCCAGCTCGAGCTGGCTGTCGAGCGCCCAGCCATCGACCGCGTCGATCTTCTGCTGCAGATCGCCCATTTCCTCCATCAGCGCGTCGAAATCGGTGTCGTCCTGCGGATCGCCCATTTCGGCCGAGATCGCGTTGAAGCGATCGACCATGTCGGCCGCCGCGCGCGCGCCGTCCTTGACGTTTTCGAGCACCGTCTTGGTCGGATCGAGCTCCGGCTCCTGCTCCAGATAGCCGACGGTGATGTTCTCGCCCGGCCACGCTTCGCCGGTAAAATCGGTATCGACGCCGGCCATGATCTTCATCAGCGTCGATTTACCGGCGCCGTTCGGCCCGACGATACCGATCTTGGCACCCTGGTAGAATTGCAGGTTGATGTTCGACAGCACCGGTTTGGGCGCGCCGGGGAAAGTCTTGGTCATGTCCTTCATCACGAAGGCGTATTGAGCGGCCACGGGAAATGCTCCGTTCTTGGCGAAATGATCTGCGGGGATGTCGGCTCGCGATGTAGTGAAGGCGGGCACGCTTGGCAAACCGCCTTGTTATGCCGGGCAGCTTCCCTTTAAGCGTCGGCACACGTCGCCAGTATTCGAGGAAGCTTCCGTAATGAACCGCACTGTCCTGTTCGCCGCTCTGGCGGCGACCGCCCTCTCCTCCTCCCTCACAGCACAGACTCGCCCGCAGCAGCGGACCGACGTGCCTGCCGCACCCAAGGTCGACGCTTCCGTCGCCAAGCTCCGCGATGCCGCGCTGAACGACAAAGTGGCGTACGACATCGTCGAAGGGCTAACGACCGAGGTGGGCCCTAGACTCGCCGGCACCGATGCCGAAGCCCGCGCACGGGCGTGGAGTGTCACCAAGCTGAAGGCGCTCGGCTTCCGGAACGTGCACATCGAGACCTATCAGATGCCGGTATGGGTGCGCGGCGCAGAAACCGCCGAAGTGCTCAGCCCTTTCCCGCAGAAGCTGCACCTCACTGCGCTCGGCAATTCCGGCGCCACGCCGCCGAGCGGACTGACCGCGGAGATCGTTTATTTTCCGAGCTTTGCCGATCTGCAGGCCGCACCGGCCGGCAGCCTGAAAGGCAAGATCGCCTTCGTCTCCAACGCGATGGTCGCGACGCAGGACGGCAGTTCCTACGGCCAGTTCGGTACCGCACGCTTCACCGGCCCGAACATCGCGGCGCAGAAGGGCGCGGCGGCGATCGTCATCCGCTCGATCGGATCGGATCATGGCCGCGGGCCGCATGCGGGCAACACCAATTTCGCGGCGGGCGTGACGCCGATCCCGGCCGCGGCCTTGTCGACGGCGGACGCCGACAATCTCTCGCGCATTGTGGCGCGTGGCAAGCCGGTGACGATGAAGATCGTCCTTACGCCACAACAGACCGGCAACCACGAATCCGGCAACGTCGTAGCGGAAGTGCCGGGCAGCGATCCGCGCGCCGGCGTGGTGCTGGTCGGTGGGCATCTCGACAGCTGGGATCTCGGCACCGGCGCGATCGACGATGCGTCGGGCCTGGCGATCACTGCCGCTGCGGCCAAGCGCCTACTCGATGGCCCGCGGCCCAAGCGCACGATCCGTGTCGTGTGGTTCGGGTCCGAGGAAGTTGGCGGCTTTGGCGGGCGTGCCTATGCCGAGGCGCACAAGAACGACCGGCACGTGCTGGCGGCAGAATCCGATTTCGGCGCCGACCGCGTCTGGCGCCTGGAAACCAACCTGCCAGATGCCGCTAAGCCGATCGGCGACCGTCTCGCAGTGGCGTTGGCGCCGCTCGGCATCGTGCGCGGCAGTGGCAAGTCGCACGGCGGCAGCGACGTCGAACCGGTGCTGGCAATGGGCGTGGCGGGCGTCGATCTCGATCAGTCGGGGCAACGCTATTTCGATTATCACCATACGCCCGAGGACACGCTCGACCGCGTCGATCCGGAACAATTGGCGCAGAACGTCGCCGCCTGGACGACGATGCTCGCGATCGTCGCCAATGCGCCGGAGGAGATCGGGCAGGTCGCTGTGGCAGCAGACTGACCGCAATGCCGCACGCCTGCGATCCTTGCGCTTGCCTGAATGCCGACCGGCTTGATCGGAGTTTGCGATTGACCGTGGCAGAAACGCCGTTATCAGCGGTGTTTCGCGGGGGGCAATCGAGCTGGCCGCGAATTTTGCTATGCTTGGGAGCAAACCGCATGAAGAAAATCGCTTTTGTTCTCGCCGCCGTCGGCCTGATGTCCGTGGCTGCTTGCACCAAGTCGCCGGAAGCTGCCGCTGTTGAAAACAACGCGGAGATGGTGGCTGACAACATGGAAATGACGGCTGACAACATGGAAGTCCTGGCCGACAACAGCACGAACGCTGCTGCTGCCGACGTTCTCGAGAACGTTGCCGACAACATGAACGCCGCTGCTGACAACGTTCGCGACGCTGCGGACGAAAAGGCAGACAACATGTAATGGCGCCGGCTGGCCTTCGGGCCGGCTGGTTCTGTCGCAAGAAGGGCGTCCCGCAAGGGGCGCCCTTTTTCGTTGCGCCGAATGGATCCAGGTGCGTCTGGAGATCTCTACGTTCGACGGCTGACTTCTCGGTCTTAAAACGGGCCGGCGGCAATTCCGTAGCTGGCCGCCACGCTTATCGCCTTGCGTCGCCGCCGCTTCCCCCCTAAGCGCACCCCAGCGTCGGGGAGTGGCGCAGCCCGGTAGCGCGCCTGCTTTGGGAGCAGGATGTCGCAGGTTCGAATCCTGTCTCCCCGACCACTCATCGCTAAGCTGCAAGGGCTTTGCCCTCCCTAGGCGGTAGTCACTCAATACCCTCCATCGGAACAGACCGGATACCGTCGGAGGGTTTGCGACAGCAATCTCACGGTTTAGTCACGGACGACTGTCTCGTTCGATAACCATGGATCAATCCTTTTCGTGCGACTGCAGCCGCTTGCTGCGGCGGATGGTGGGGAGTGGCTCAGGCCACCACGCTGGCACGGCGACGTGCATCGCTGACCGTCAGCAAGACAGCCGAAACGAGGAAGTAGAAGGCGCCGAACGCCGCATAGGGCGCGATGTCGGCAATATCGACTGGCGCGGGACCGGCGGCCTTGCTGAGCATGAAGGCGCCGGCAAGCCCGGACTGGGCACCGCTCAGGATCATCGCCCACTGCGCCCCATGTGACGTCCAGCGCCGCATGCCGGTGATAAGCTGGAACAGGCCGGATAGGATGGCCCATATGCCGAAGATCTGGAGAACGGCGTGCAGGCCATGCGAAAGGGTCGCAGCGACGGTGACCGCGGTCACGATGCTGACCACGAAGTTCAGCATCTGGCTCTTGTTCCTAGCCAGGCCGCCGCTCCGGCCGGCGTCCAGATAGTCGCCAGGGCGTCCCAGGCAGGATAGGCGATGAGCATCACGGCGGCCAACTGGGGTATGGTCCTGGCGATGGTTAGGGCAAGCGCGACCCACAAGGCGGATACCGCGAAGCGCAGGTAGTAATAGGTCTTGAGCCAGTCCCGCTCAGGGGCGTTCGCGTCGATGCTGGTTGTCATTGGATGGTTCCTTTCTTTCATAAGGGCGCACGTCTCCCATCCCGGAATTGAGCGGGTCAGTGGCTATCGGTCTTGACGAAGCGCGGCGTGAGGCCGGCCGCGGCAGGTAGGGTTAGAGGCGGAAGCGGCGCAGCAGGCGCCAGCGCGCTACACCAGCCACGGCGGCACAGCCGATGCTGTACCAGACCACCACGTAGAGCGGGTCGTTGAAGGGGCAGCAGAAGGCGAACACAGAGGCGCCGCAGGTGCCGGCGGCGAGGCCCGCAGCGAGCGCGCTGAGCCTGGGTTGAGTCGGCGCCGCCTTCCGCATCATGGCGCCGAGCAACGCCACGATCGGCAGCGACAGCACGAAGATCGACGTGGCGCACACCACGCCGCTCGCCGGATCGATACGACCGAGCAGCCTGTGGTCGCTCATCCCGGCAGGCGTGACGAACGCGGCGGCGCCGATGGCCGCTGCCGCAAGGGCACACGCCAGCATCAGCCCGCGCCGCGGCCGCGCCGTGGGCGAAAATGATCGGACCGCAAGCACGCAGGCGGTCATGGCCAGAAGTCCGAGGCTCCCCACTCTCCACACCAGATACGGCGATCCGATCATGTGGTTTATGTCCGGCCGCATTACGCCCAGGGCGAGAACAAGCGCCAGTTCCGCACCGCAAAGCGCAAAGAGAAGCGCGCCTTCACGCACCATGCTGCGGCGCCGGACCGGCGGCAGGTCTGACGACAGATCGAAGATCAAGGCTTCATTCGACATCGGGGGACTTCTCAATCAATGCCGTGAGGCGAGCGAGGCGACGGTGGATGTTCATCTTCACGGCCGACGGGGAGAGCCCGATCTGGAACGAGGCTTCGTCGACACTGTAGCCCTGCACCTTGACCAGCAGGATGGCCTGAGCCTGTGCGGGGCGGAGTTCCTCGAGAAGGCTGGCGAGCACGGAACTGCTGATCACCGACGCCTCATGGTCGCCGACCGGAATGTCTTCCGACAACTCTTCGATCGGCCGCCGCGCCAGGCTGCGCAACTGGTCGATCCACTTGTTCTTGGCAATCGCCGCCAGCCAGGGCCCGAAGGGATATTGCAGATCGTAGGTATGGCGTCGCCGATGAATGGCGAGCAGTGTCTCCTGGACGGCATCGTCCACGTCGCCCGGCGGCAGTCGCCGCTCGAAGTAGCGCTTGAGCCATACCGATGCCTCCCCAAGCAGCCGCCGATACGCCCCGCCATGTCCATTCTGGGCAGCCTCCATGAGGCTGCTCCAGCTGTCCGGTGCTGTCCGGGACGGCCGCTCACGACTGAGCCGCGCCGCCCCAGACGAAGAACCTGAGATAAATCTCGACAGAAAGTCCGGGCGCATGGTCTCTTATTCGCGCGCTACGCGATGTTGGTCACTCCATGTCGAGCTTTTTTGTCACGGCGCCGACCGCGGTAAAGTATGCTTCTACGCGGTCTCGGCTCACCGCATTCGCATGAACAGGGCGAGTGCGTTGCGGGCGCTATCCGCAAAGCGGTCGTAGATCGCGCGCGAGACCTCAGCGATGACCGGCTGGCGATCGCGTCCCCCGCGAGCGAACACCGCGATTGCCACGCGGCGACCGTCAGGCATGGTGATGAACCCCACATCATTCGTCACGCCGTCAAGCGTGCCGGTCTTGTTTTCCACCAAAGTACCGGCGGGAAGCAGAGCCCGGATACGGCGCGTGCCCGTCTGGCACCGGCGCATCAGGTCGAACAGAAAGGTGCGGCTTTGAGCCGACAGAACGGTGCCATTGTCGAGTTTGGACAAGAGCCCGACCATGGCGATCGGCGTGGCGATATCCTTGCTGTCGGCAAGGTGGCCGCGCTCCCGCAACAGCTGCGCAATGGTCCGGTCTACCCGCATGCCCGCGATCTTTTGGGACCACAGCCACTGCTGGACGGCAGCGGGGCCGCCGACGTTGGCGAGCAGTTGGTCGGTCGCATAATTATCACTATGTATGATCATCAGCTCCAGGACCTTCGCGGCAGTGCGGCCGGAGATCATGTCGCCGAGGGTGCGGCGTCCTTGATCCACCTGGGCGAGGTAGGTGGCTGCAACGGCGAGCTTGACCGTGCTCGCCATTGGAAACGAGATGTCGCCGTTAATGGCAACGGTCGAGCCATCGCGAAGGTCGAGCGCCGCAATCCCATATTCGCCGGAGCGTTGCGCGAGCAGCGTGCTCAGCTCGCGCTCGAGCCCGACGAGCTCAGAAGAGCTTGCGGCTGCCGGTGCCGGAACGAGGAAGCTCGCGGCGATGCCGGAAAGAAGCAGGCGGAAAAGCAGGGGTACGCGCATCGATCGTCCTTGATCCTTGTCCTTCAGCGACCAGCCAACGCTAAGCTGCGAAACATGAACACCTCGTGTCGCATGCGGTGAGTTGAGGTCAATGGCGGATCGCAGGCGGCGAGTAGCGGCGGCGGTTAATTGCCCCGAAAATCGGCCGCTGTCGCGCAAGCGGCGCTGGGATCACTGCTTGGCGCCACGTTTCTCGATCTTTGTCGTCCTTGCTGCCGCCTCCGGCAACTCGCGCACGGAGAACGCCTCCTCTGGCCAGCCGGCGAGCAGCTTCCCCGCGGTCGCCACGCCAGGCGGAATGGCCTCGAACATGGCCAGTGCCAAACGAGCGACCGGTGCCCCACGTTGGAGGCAGTCGATCAGCCTTAGCGGCGCCGGCGCGATGTTCACCTCGAACTGCCCGCCACCACGCGGGTAAGTGCCGGACCGCAGCACATGGGGACACTTCCGCCGTCCGTACGTTACGCCGCCGACCCTATTTGGAGACGATCATGTCCGGCCCTACCCTATTCACTCCATTCCGTGTCGGCGCGCTTGAGCTCCGCAACCGCATCGTGATTGCACCGATGTGCCAGTATTCGGCTGAGGACGGCTGCATGACCGATTGGCATCTCATCCATCTCGGGCAGCTGGCGCTGTCGGGGGCCGGGCTGCTGACGATCGAGGCGAGCGCGGTCACGCCAGAGGGGCGGATCACCTATGGCGACGTCGGGCTTTACGACGATGCCACGGAGGAAGCGATGGCTCGAACGCTGGCGGCGATACGGCGCTGGTCGGACATGCCGATCGCGATCCAGCTCGCGCATGCCGGTCGGAAAGCGTCGTGTGCCAAGCCCTGGGACGGCGGCAGGCAGATCGCACCCGACGCCGAGAATGGGTGGCAGACCGAAGCGCCATCCACGGCCGCCATCGAGGCTTATGAGAACCCGCCGATCGCGCTGGATGCGGATGGCCTATTGAGGATCCGCGAGGCGTTCGTGTCCTCGGCCATGCGGGCCAAGCGGCTCGGGATCGATGCCGTGCAATTACACGGCGCGCACGGCTATCTGTTGCACCAATTCCTGTCGCCACTCTCCAACCAGCGCGAGGACGATTATGGCGGCAGCCTGGAGAACCGGATGCGCTTCCCCCTGGAAGTGTTCGACGCGGTGAAGGCAGTGTTCGACGGGCCGGTGACGATGCGCGTGTCGGGCAGCGACTGGGCTCCAGGCGGCTGGGACTCGGAGCAGACGGTGGCGTTCGCGCAGGCGCTCGAAGCGCGCGGCTGCGATGCAATGCACGTGTCGAGCGGCGGGCTGACACCTGCGCAGCAGATCCCGGTTGGGCCGAGCTATCAGGTACCTCTCGCCCGAGACGTAAAGAAGGCGGTCGCGATGCCGGTGGTGGCGGTGGGGATGATCACCGAGTTCGAGCAGGCCGAGGCGATCGTCGGGACCGGCGATGCGGACCTGATCGCGATCGCCCGCGCTGCGCTCTACGATCCGCGCTGGCCGTGGCACGCGGCGGCGGCTTTGGGCGGCCAGGTAAAGGCGCCGCCGCAATATCTGCGTAGCCAGCCGCGGCAGTACAAGGATCTGTTCGGAAAGTGACGTCCCCTCCCCGTCCTTCCGGCGATGCCGGGAGGACGGTCAGGAGTAGCGCTCCTCCGCCCAGGGATCGCCGCGCATGTGATAGCCGTTGACCTCCCAGAAGCCGGGCTTGTCCGCGCCGAGGAAGTCGATCCGGCTGATCCACTTCGCGCTTTTCCAGAAATACAGATGCGGGATTACCAGCCGCACCGGCCCGCCATGGTCACGGGTCAGCGGCTTGTCCTGCCAGCTATGCACCAGCAGCGCGTCGGCGGCAGCGAAGTCGGCGAGCGGCACGTTGGTGGTATAACCATCATAGCCGTGCAGGGTCAGAAAGCCGGCCTCGTCGCGGGGCTCGACCAGATCGAGCAGGTCGCGTGTTGCGACTCCCGTCCAATCATTGTCATAGCGCGACCAGGTCGTGACGCAGTGGATGTCGGTCCGGACCTTGGTTTGCGGCAGCGCCATGAAGCTCGCCCAGTCGAGCGTGACGGGGCGCTGGACCATACCGCCGACCTTGAGACGCCATCGCTCCTGCGACACGTCCGGCTGGCGGCCGAGATCGAGCACGGGCCAGTTCTTCACCAGATGCTGGCCCGGTGGCAGACGCTCCACATCGGGACGTGCCGTATGGCCGGTAAGGAACTTGTGCTCGCTCGCCCAGCGCTGCTTGGAGCGGGTGAGCTTGCTGGAAGTGTCGTCGTCCATGCGGTGTGCTCTCTCCAGGGGGCGGTCCATCTTCCGCCATTGATGGCACAGGATCAAGCATGAGACAGGCGACGAGCAGATTATCGGAAGCACGTGGCTTGGCAGCCTGTCGCATGGGTCAGCAATAACAGGTTCGAGCCTGCAGCCGGCGTCTATGTTTGACGACCCTCCGCACCGCATCTATCGCGCAGGCGGGATATAAGGGGCATATACGATGATCGTCGGCATCGATCTGGGCACGACAAATAGCGCGATCGCGATCTGGCGCGACGGGCAGGCCGAACTCATCCCCAATGCACTCGGCGATATGCTTACCCCTTCCGCCGTCAGCATCGCCGCTGACGGAGCGGTGATCGTCGGCCTGGCCGCGCGCGATCGGCAATCGACGCATCCGGCCGATACCGCCACGGCGTTCAAGCGCTACATGGGTACGCAACAGAGCGTGAAGCTCGGCAAGACCAGTTTCACCGCCGAAGACCTGTCGGCGATCGTCCTGTCGAGCCTGAAGGCGGATGCCGAGACTTTCCTGGGCGAGCCGGTGACCAGCGCGGTGATCACGGTGCCGGCCTATTTCAACGATCGCCAGCGCAAGGCCACGCGGCGTGCCGGTGAACTGGCCGGGCTCAAGGTCGAGCGGCTGATCAACGAACCGACCGCCGCCGCGCTCGCCTACGGCATCCAGACGCGCGAGGAAAAGGAGCCGTTCCTGGTGTTCGATCTCGGTGGCGGCACGTTCGATGTGTCGATCGTCGAGATGTTCGACGGGGTGATGGAAGTGCGCGCCTCGGCGGGCGACAACCGGCTGGGCGGCGAGGATTTCAACGAGACGCTGATCGACCTCGCCAAACCGCGCATCGATCCGCAAGGCGCGTTGGCCAAGGTCGATCCCGTGCTGCTGCGCGAACTGCTTCGCGTCGCGGCCGAAAGCTGTCGTCGCGCACTGAGCGAGGCCGAGGAAGCGCCGTTCACCGTCACGGCGCTGGGGCAGGATTTCACCACGACGATCACCAGCAGCGAGTTCGAGGCGCAGGCCGCACCGTTGCTCACCCGCTTGCGCGAGCCGGTGCTGCGCTCGCTGCGTGACAGCGACATCCGCGTCGATACGCTGAGCGAAGTGATCCTCGTCGGCGGATCCACGCGCATGCCGATCGTGCGGCGCACGATCACACGGATGTTCGGCCGGTTTCCCAATGCCGCGGTGCATCCCGATCACGCCGTTGCGCTGGGTGCCGCGGTGCAGGCGGGGCTGAAGTCGCGCGACGCCGCGCTGGATGAAATCCGCATGACCGATGTTTGCCCGTTCACGCTCGGCATCGATCACAGCGTGGCGGACGGGCGCGGCGGCTTCCGCCACGGCATCTTCTCGCCGATCATCGAACGAAACACCCCGATCCCTGCAAGCCGCGTGAGCTATTACCAGACGATCAGCGACAATCAGCGCTCGATCGATATCCACATCTATCAGGGGGAAGCCCGCGAGGTGCTGGGCAACGTGAAGCTGGGATCGCTGCGCGTGCCGCTGCCGTCGGGCAAAGCGGGCGATGTCGGGGTCGAGGTGCGGTTCAGCTATGACACCAGCGGCTTGCTGGAAGTCGACGTCAACGTGCCGCGCGCCGGCACACAGCGCAACCTGGTGATCGTCGACGACGATGACGCGCCCGACCAAGCCGATGTCGCGGCGCGGCGCGCCGTGCTTGCCGCGATCAAACGTCATCCGCGTGACGACAGCCACAATCAGGCGATCCTCGCGCGTGCCGCACGCTGCTACGAGGGGTTCATTGGTGACCGGCGCGACATGGTCGGCACCTGGATCGCGCAATTCGAAGCCGCGCTGGCGACCCAGGATCCGCGCATCATCGATCCCGCGCGGGCGCAGTTCGACGCTGCACTGAACGAACTCGAAGGCGATCGCTACCTGTGAGCGCGCTGCACGGCATCTGGCGTACGCTGGATCTGGCGCCGACCGGCGATACGGCGGCGATCCGCAAGGCCTATGCCCGTGCGCTGAAGACGTTCGACATGGACGAAGAGCCCGCGCGCTACATCGCGCTACGCGAGGCACGCGACGCGGCAATCGCTCAGGCGCCGTATTTCGATGCCGATACGCCCCTGGAGGAAGAGGAGGAGGAGGAGGAAGACTGGGTAACGGCCGATGCTCTTCCTGCCGCCGACGCGGTCGACCTTCCCGACTGGGAGGAGCGCTGGTCCGAAGAGGATCTGGCGGAGGATCCGCGTTGGCAACCTGAGACGCCCGGTACGCCGCCTGTCGACCCTGGCGAGGAGCATGACGCCGCGGCGCAGGATCATGTGGCGGCGATGCAGGAGCATTACGACGCGGTGCTCGCGATGCTGTTCCCAGGGGACGAGCGAGGGAACCAGTCGCTCGACCGGATCGCCGCTTCCGTGCTGGCCGAGCACGTCACCATATTGCTCACCGATCCCCGGCTGGAGGAACTGGTCTTCCATGCCGAGGCGGAGCGCTGGTTCGCGCATGTGATTGCCTCGTCGCCGCTCCGATCCGACCCGATCCTGACGCAGGTGATCGGCCATTTCGGCTGGCTGGCGAGCCGCGGGCGGATCGATCAGTCGCCCGCCGTCGCCGCCGTGGTCGCGCGCTATGATGCGTTGGTGTTCGTCACCGAGTTGCAGAACCGCAAACACCCGCTGCACAACGCTTGGCTGGAATTGCGCAAGCCCGCCTTCGAGAACAGCCGCAAGAGCTTCGGCGTCCGCGGATCGAAGGTGCGGGAGTTGCTCGGCCTGATCCGCACGCACCATCCGACACTGGAGCCTCAGCTAGACACCTGGCGCGTTGCCTTGTGGGAGAAACCATCCGGTATTTCGTTGGGTTGGGGCAATATCGGGATCGGACTCTGGTTGATCTTCATGGTCGTTCGGCTGATCAGCTACGGTGCCGACCCCGCACCGCCGGCCATTGCGCCGCCCCCCGTCGCCGCGCAATATCTCAGCCCCGAGATCATGCTCGATCCGATGCTCACCGATCTTGGCGGCAGCGCGCTGACGTTGGACACGATGCGCGACAAGAACCCCAAGCTGCACCAGCAACTCCGCACCAACTGGACGCTCGCCATCGAGAACGGCAAAGCACCCAGCGCGTTCGTCAACGACATGCGGGATCTGTTGATCGAGCGCTATTCGGCGGGCGTACGCCGCGCGCCGCACGATATACTGGTCGATTTGGCCCGCTTGCGGCTCGACAAGGCCCGATTGCTGCGCGTGCGCGGGTGGGAGGCATGCGACGATTTCTTCCAACGCGGGATCGAGCCGCCTGCCTGGCTGAACGCCGACATGCCCGGCCGCCGCAAGGCGCTGATCGCGCGTGTGCTGCTGGAGGTGGACGGCGATGCCTTTGCCGCGCCGCCAAGCAACACCTTCAAGGTCGATGGCGCGATCGTCGATGCAGCATCGAAGCGCGCCGGCATTCCACGCGCCGACTTCGTCAAGGCAATGGTGGCGAAAGGAACGGCGGAAAACCGCTGCAAGACCGCCACCGCGCTGCTGGAGACGGCGCTGATGCTGCCGGGTAAGCAAGGCGACCTGATTTTGCGGAACCTGTAGCCTGCTGAGGACGCTGACGGGATAGTTGCAAGGTATAGCAAAATCGCCGATCCTGCGGTTAAACCAGGGAGAGGCCGGACATGACGATCGAAGACCCGCGCGCGCTGATCGACCGCGCGCCGATGTCGCGCTTTCAATGGGGCGTGGTCGCGGTGATGGTCGGGCTGAACGCGCTCGACGGCTTCGATGTGCTGTCGATCAGCTTCGCGTCGCCCGGTATTGCCAAGGCATGGGGGATCGATCGCGCGGCCTTGGGGCTGGTGCTGTCGATGGAATTGATCGGCATGGCGATCGGCTCGCTGATCCTGGGCGGCGTGGCGGATCGGGTCGGGCGGCGTGCGACGATCCTCGGCTGCCTCGTGCTGATGGCGATCGGCATGCTGGGTGCGGCGAGCGCGCATGATGTCGTCACCCTGTCGGCATGGCGAGTGGTGACGGGCTTCGGCATCGGCGGCATGCTCGCGGCCACCAATGCCGCGGTCGCGGAGGCGGCGAACGGCAAGCAGCGTGCGCTGGCGGTGGTGCTGATGGCGGCCGGCTATCCGATCGGCACAGTGATCGGTGGCTCGATTTCGGCGGTGTTGCTGAACAGCTATGGTTGGCAATCGGTGTTCGTCTTCGGCGCGATCGCGACGTCATGCTTCGTGCCGCTGGTGCTACTGTTCGCGCCCGAATCGATCAGCTTCCTGATGCACAAGCGCCCGGACAATGCGCTGGCACGGACCAACGCGGTGCTCGCGCGCATGGGGCGTCCGGCGGTCGCCGCCCTGCCCGCGCCGGAAATCAAAGCGCGGCGCGCTTCGATGACCGAGTTGTTCGCGCCCGGCATGGCGACCGCGACGTTGCTGCTGACGCTTGCCTATCTGATGCACATCATGACCTTCTACTTCATCCTCAAATGGGTCCCGAAGATCGTCGTCGACATGGGCTTTGCGCCCGCGGCGGCGGCCGGTGTGCTGGTCTGGGCAAGCGTCGGCGGTGCGTCGGGATCGTTGCTGCTCGGGCTGCTCACCGCGCGCGTGCGGCTGTTGCCGCTGACCATCGGGGCGATGGTGGCCTCGGTCGCATTGGTGATCGCCTTCGGGCGTGGGCAAAGCGACCTGCAGGGTTTGTCGCTGGTCGCGGCAGCGGCCGGGTTCGTCACCAATGCCGGCGTTGTAGGGCTATATGCCTTGCTGGCGAAGACCTTCCCGACCCGGCTGCGGGCGACTGCGACCGGGTTCGTCATCGGTATCGGGCGCGGCGGATCCGCGCTGGCGCCGGCGCTGGCCGGATTGCTGTTCGCGGCCGGCTATATGCTGGATAGCGTGGCCGTGCTGATGAGCCTGGGCTCGGCGGTCGCGGCGGTGGCGCTGATCGGCTTACGCCGGCAGCCGTCGGCAACCGAATAGCGGCGACGGCCTAGATCTTAGACTCTCTGGCGCTGTCACGCCGGATCAGCTGCTTGCGGCAGAAGGACAGTTTGTCACGACGATCCTGATCGGCCTCGCCTAGAATGATGCTTGCGGGCACCTGCAGATTAAGTTATTCGTCATAGCAATAATTGGAGAGGTGTCATGGCTACTTTGGTTGGCGAAAGCCCCACGCGAACGTTTGATCGCCACAACCCCGTCACTGGCACAGTTGCCACCACGACCCCGGCCGCCACGGTCGCCGATGTCGACGCAGCCTGCGCTGCCGCCGCTGCCGCGTTTCCGGCCTGGTCGGTGGTCGGGCCTACCGCGCGGCGCGCGCTGCTCAACAAGGCGGCCGATGCGCTGGAGGCGCGCAAGGACGCCTTCATTACCGCGATGGTCGATGAAATCGGCGCGACGCCGCCCTGGGCCGGGTTCAACCTGATGTTCGCCGCGAATGTGATCCGCGAAGCCGCGGCGATGACCACGCAGATCGGCGGCGAAGTGATCCCCTCCGACAAGCCGGGCTGCATCGCCATGGGGCTGCGCGAGCCGGTCGGGGTGATGGTCGGCATCGCGCCGTGGAACGCACCGATCATCCTCGGCGTGCGCGCGATCGCCATGCCGCTGGCGTGCGGCAATGCGGTGATCCTCAAGGCCAGCGAACAATGCCCGAAGACGCATGCCCTGATTGTCGAGGCGTTCCAGGAAGTACTGCCCGAAGGCACGGTTCATCTGATCAGCAATGCGCCGCAGGACGCCGGCGAGATTGTCGGTGCGTTGATCGACAACCCGCATGTGCGCCGGATCAACTTCACCGGATCGACGCATGTCGGCAAGATCATCGCCAAGCGCGCGGCCGAGCATCTCAAGCCGGTGTTGCTCGAACTGGGCGGCAAGGCGCCGTTCCTGGTGCTCGACGACGCCGATCTCGACGAAGCGGTGAAGGCCGCCGCATTCGGCGCGTTCATGAATTCGGGCCAGATCTGCATGTCGACCGAGCGGATCATCGTCGTCGACAGCGTCGCTGATACGTTTGCCGAGAAGTTCGCTGCCAAGGCCAAGACGCTGGCCGTCGGCAACCCTGCCGAGGGCAAGACGCAGCTGGGCGCGGTGGTCGATCAGAAGACCGTCGATACCGTCAGCGGGCTGGTCGAGGATGCGCTGGCCAAGGGCGCCGAGCGCATCGCTGGCGGCGATAGCCAAGGCGTGCTGATGCCGGCGACGGTGATCGACAAGGTCACCACCGACATGCGGCTGTTCCGCGACGAGAGCTTCGGCCCGGTCGTCGGCATCATCCGCGCACGCGACGAAGCGCATGCAATCGAGCTTGCCAATGACACGGCCTATGGCCTGTCGGCGGCGGTGTTCACCAAGGATACCGCACGGGGCTTGCGCGTGGCCAAGCAAATCCAGTCCGGTATCTGCCACATCAACGGACCCACGGTGCACGACGAGGCGCAGATGCCGTTCGGCGGCACCAAAGCCTCCGGCTACGGCCGCTTTGGCGGCAAGGCCGGGATCGACAGCTTCACCGAGCTACGCTGGATCACGATCGAGACCCAGACGGGCCATTATCCGATCTGATCTTCCCCCTCCCGCTTGCGGGAGGGGAGCCAAGAGGAACGACATGACCAACACCAGCAGCAACGGCACTGTCGCGTACGATGTCGAGAACGGCATCGCCTGGGTGCGCTTCAACCGCCCCGACAAGCGCAATGCGATGAGCCCGACGCTCAACCGCGACATGATGGAAGTGCTCGACCTGCTCGAACATGACGAGAATGTCGGTGTGCTCGTACTCGGCGGCGAAGGGCCGGCCTGGACCGCGGGCATGGATCTCAAGGAATATTTCCGCGAGACCGAAGTCGACGGGCTGCGCGGCACGCGCAAGGCGCAGCGCGAAAGCTATGGCTGGTGGCGGCGCCTGCGCTGGTACCAGAAGCCGACCATCGCGATGGTCAACGGCTGGTGCTTCGGCGGCGGCTATGGCCCGCTGTTCGCGTGTGATCTCGCTTTCGCAGCGGAAGAAGCCAAGTTCGGCTTGTCCGAGATCAATTGGGGCATCCTGCCCGGCGGCGGCGCGACCAAGGTGGCGACCGAGCTCCTGCCGTTCCGCAAGGCCATGTACCATGCGATGATGGGCGAGAATATCGACGGCAAGACCGCCGCCGACTGGGGTCTGGTCAACGAGGCTTTGCCGCTCGCCTCGCTCAAGGACCGCGTCACCGAAGTTGCCAAGGTTCTGCTCGCCAAGAACCCGGTAGCGCTCAAGGCCACCAAGGACGCCGTGCGCCGCGTTGGCGTCCTGAGCTACGACGATGCCGAGGATTACCTGATCCGCGCGCAGGAAGCCGCCAATTCCTACGATAACGAAGGCCGCAAGGAAGGCATCCGCCAGTTCATCGACGAGAAGAGCTACAAGCCTGGGCTTGGCGCCTACGACAAGGACAAGAGGGGCTGAGCCATTCGATCCTCCCCGGCACGGGGAGGGGGACCATGCGAAGCATGGTGGAGGGGCTCGCCGCAAGTACCGTGTGGCACGCCCCCTCCGTCAGCGCTTCGCACTGCCACCTCCCCGTCCCGGGGAGGAACTTGGGACACGATTCATGCCCGATCTCACTCGCCTGCTCAGCCCACGTTCGGTTGCGATCGTCGGCGCCTCGCCTACGCCCGGTGCGCTCGGGAATTCGGTGTTGCGCAATCTCGAGCGGCATGGCTTCACCGGCGAAATCCACCTTATCAACCCCAAGCGCGACACGATCAACGGGCGTCCGTGCCTGAACTCGATCGCCGAACTACCCGAGGGCGTGGATGCAGCAGTACTGGCGATCCCCGGGCCGGCGGTCCTCGGCGCCGTGCGCGAACTGGCGGCGCGCGGCGTCGGGGCGGCGGTGATCTTCTCGGCCGGGTTTGCCGAGGGCGGTGACGAGGGGCGAGCGGCGCAGGCCGAGGTCGCCCGGATCGCTGCCGACCACGGCATGGTGATCGAGGGGCCGAACTGCCTCGGCCTGGTCAACTATATCGACGGCGTCGCGCTGACCTTCGTCGAAACCCCGGCGCTTCGCCTGGGCGATGCGCGCGGTGCCGGCATCGTCTCGCAGTCGGGCGCGATGGCAGTGGTGCTGGGCACCACGCTGATGGCCAAGGACCTCGGCATCTCGATGTCGATCTCCACCGGCAACGAAGCGGCGAGCGGCGTCGAGGATTATGTCGAATATCTGGTCGATACGCCGCACACGCAGGTGATCGGCATGATCGTCGAACAGTTCCGCCAGCCGCAGCGCTTCCTGGCGGTGGCGCGGCGCGTCCGCGCGGCGGGCAAGACGATCGTACTATTGCATCCGGGCAAGTCCGCTGCGGCGCGGGAATCCGCCGCCACCCATACCGGCGCGATGGCCGGCGACTGGCAGTTAATGAAGACCAAGGTCGAGCGCGCTGGCGTGGTGCTGGTCGACAGCCTTGAGGAATTGGGCGACGTGATCGAAATCGCGCTCCGCGCCAAGCCCGTCGGCAAGGGCGGCACCGCAGTGTTGACTGAGTCCGGCGCGTTCAAGGCGCTGACGCTGGATCTGGCCGAAGCGATCGGGCTGGACTTGCCGCCGGTCGCTGCGAACACCGAAGCCGCGCTGCGGGCGGCCATTCCCGATTTCATTCCGGTCTCCAACCCGATGGACCTGACTGCGCAGGCGCTGGTCGATCCCGATCTCTATCGCCGGACACTTGAGCCAATCCTGGCCGATCGCGGGTTCGCCGCGGTCGTGCTCGGCATCATCCAGACCGACGATGCGACGGCGGCACGCAAGTTCCCATACATCATCGAGGCGGTGCAGAAGATCGCCCCCGACAAGCCGGTAATCTTTGCCGGGCTGGATGACGGTGCGGTCTTCCAGCCGGAATTTATTGCCGGGCTGCGCGCGATCGGTGTGCCGTATTTTCCCTCGCCCGATCGCGCCTTTCGCGCGCTGCGCCAATTGTCGAAGCTGGCCGAATGGGATTTCGACGCGAGCGATGCCGAGCCAATGACGCTCGACGACCTGCCGGTCGGCGTGGTGCCCGAATATCGTGCCAAGCAGTTGCTGGGGCCAGCCGGCATCCCCTTCCCCGCCGGCGGCTTCGCGGCCGATGTCGCATCGGCCAAGGCGGTGGCAGCGCGGATCGGCTACCCCGTGGTGCTCAAGGCACAGGCCGCCGCGCTGAGCCACAAGAGCGATGCCGGTGGCGTGCTGCTCAACATCGCGGACGATGCGGCGCTGGAGGTGGCCTGGACCAAGCTCTATGCCAATGTGGCGTCCTATTCCCCCGGTCTAGCGCTGGATGGTGCGCTGATCGAGGGGATGGGCGCGCGCGGCACGGAACTGATCATCGGCGCCAAGAACGATCCCGAATGGGGGCCGGTGATCCTGATCGGTTTTGGCGGTGTGCAGGCGGAATTGCTGAAGGATGTCCGGCTGCTGCCGCATGATCTCAGCCGCGAGGCGATCACGACAGAGTTGCGCAGCCTCAAGAGCGCGGCAATCCTGAATGGCTTCCGCGGCTCCCCGGCGCTCGACGTGGATGCGGTAGTGGATATTGTCGTTGCGCTTGGCCGGGTGCTGTCGGGCACGCCAGCGATCCAAGAGATCGATCTCAATCCGGTGGCGGTCTATCCTAAGGGGCATGGCGCCGTCGCTTTGGACGCGCTGATTCTTGCGGACGGCTGACAGTTGATTCGACCAGTTGGCACGTCTTGTTCCCCGGCGAAGGCCGGGGTCCAGTCGCGAAGGTCTCCGCTTGAGCCCAGAAGCCATCCCAACTGGGCCCCGGCCTACGCCGGGGGACGGATTAGGGTAAGTGGCCTGAACCACCGTATATCTTGAACCAGCCGCAGCCTAAGCCTTACGCGCCTCGATCCGCGCCAGCAGTTCCAGAAATGTCTGCCGTTCGTCCGCGCTGAGATCCGCCAGCATCCGCGCTTCGTGCGCCTCGATGCGGACCGTGCAATCCTTGAGCCGTTCGTGCCCCATGTCCGTCAGCGTCAGTGAAAAAGCGCGGCGATCGTCGGGGGCGGTGACGCGCGCCAGCAACCCGGCATCGACCAGTTCGTTGATCAACGCGACCATGTTGGCGCGCTTGATACCGAGCGCGATGCCGACCGTCCCCTGATTGACGCCAGGATTGGCCTCAACGATCGCGAGAATGCCGAGCAGCACCTGCCGCATCCCCGTCCCGCTCATCGCATCACTGAAATCGAGCGCGAAGGCACCGGAGGCGCGGCGCAGGTGATAGCCGATCAAGTGCGACAAGGTGCCGATGGCGAGCGGTTTGCGTGACATATCCGGTATGTGGAAGCCACGTTTGACGCTTGACGTCAACCAAGCGCGGCAGAGCTCAGCCGAACACCCTGCCCTCCATCAGCTTCCGTGCAGTCCGCAGCAGGGCCGCCGTCACGACTTGCCCGTCCGCGTCGAGCCCGAGCACGCAACTCATCTCTCCGGTCGGATGCTCGACCGACAGGGTCTTGCGATCGCCGGCCGACACCACCGCCACCGCCGCGGCGGGGGAGCCTTGGATCAGGCAGGCGGTAGCCACGCTGACCGCGCCGAGCACGCCGATCGTGGCATGCGCGCGGTGCGGGATGAAGCTGCGCACCGTCACCGCGCCGCCATGCTGCGGCGGCGCGACGAGCATCATCTTGGGTACCGATTTCTCGCGCACGTCCCCCAGGTTCATCATCGGTCCGGCCTGCAGGCGGATCGCTTCGATCCTGGCCTTCAGCGTTTCATCGACGTCGAGCGTCTCACGGTCCTCATAGCCCGTGGCGCCGACATCCTCGGCCTTGAACACGACACAGGGCATGCCGTTGTCGATCAGCGTGCAGGCGACGCCGTTTATTTCGTCGGCCGCATTGCCGGTCGGAAGGAGCGCACCGCACGAACTGCCGGCGGTGTCGCGAAACTCCAGCGGGATCGGCGCGGCGGTGCCGGGCACGCCATCGATTGCAGCATCGCCATTATAGGTCGGGACACCCCCGGGGGTCTGGCAGGCGGCGACCGCGATCTGCCCAGTATTGACCATGAAGATAGCGACCCTCGTCTCGTCACCCGTCGCTGCGACCAGCCCGCGCTCGATCGCGAACGGGCCGACGGCGGCCAGCATGTTGCCGCAATTCTGGCTATCCGAGACGATTGGCTGATCGACGAACACCTGGAGGAAGAGGTAGTCGACATCGACGCCGTCGCGGGTCGAACGACTGACGACCGCGACCTTCGAGGTGAGCGGATCGGCGCCGCCCATGCCGTCGATCTGGCGCGGATCGGGCGAACCCATCACGCGCAGCAGGAAGGCGTCGCGCTCGGCCGTTTCCGTGGGCAGGTCGGAGGCCAGGAAGACGGCGCCCTTGGAGGTGCCGCCGCGCATCCACATGACGGGCGCACTATTCATAGGTCAGCCCCATCTCCGCCAGTTTGCCACGCATGTCATAGATATCCAGCCCGAGTTCGCCAGCGGCCAGCCGCACGCGCTTCGATTCCTCGTTCGCCTCGCGCGCCTGCGCCTTGGCGAGCACATCCGCCGCATCCGCGCGCTTGACCACGCACACGCCATCGTCGTCGGCAACGATCACGTCCCCCGGCTCGATCGCCGCATCGGCACAGACGATCGGCACGTTGACCGACCCCAGCGTCCCCTTGATCGTGCCTTGGGCGAACACCGCCTTGGACCAGACCGGGAAGTTCATCTGCGTGAGATCGCGCACGTCGCGCACGCCGGCGTCGATGATCAGCCCGCGACAGCCGCGTGCCTGCGCCGAGGTGGCGAGCAGATCGCCGAAATACCCGTCTTCGCTGGGGCTGGTCGGCGCAAGGACGAGGATATCGCCTTCCTTCAATTGCTCGACCGCGACATGGATCATCCAATTGTCACCCGGCGGTGCCGAGATCGTCACCGCCGAGCCGGCGATCCGCGCGCCGGGATAGATCGGACGCAACCGGCTGGAGAGGAGGCCGATCCGACCCTGCGCCTCGTGTACGGTGGCGACCCCGGCGGCGGCGAGCCCGTCGATCACCGCGGGATCCGCACGCTGGATGTTGGTGACGACCTTGCCCATGAAACTCTCCTTGGCGGCTATCCCGCCGGGGTGCGCGCCGACCCGTGATAGCCGCAATTCGGAACTGTGCGCAGCCGATAAGATTTCTCTATAGGTGCGTCGTGGACCCGTTCGATCTCAACCTGCGCCATCTGCGCGCGCTTGCCGCGATCGTCGCGCGCGGCAGCATGAGCGCCGCCGCCGAGGTGGTGAGCCTGTCACAACCAGCGCTGACGCAAGGCCTGGCCAAACTAGAACGCGAGATCGGCGCCGCCCTGTTCGACCGGCGGGCCGACGGGATGACGCCGACTGAGGCAGGCCTCGCGCTGGCCGCGCGCGCGGACACCGCCTTTGCGCGGTTGGGCGGGGCGATACCGGGCGGCGGGCGCGGCTTCGCTCGGCCCGAACGGTTGATGACCGCGACGCAATTGCGCGCGTTCCTGGCGCTGGCCGATGCCGGCAGCTTCGTCGGCGCCGGGGCCGCCACCGGATTGTCGCAGCCAGCGATCCACCGCGCGGTGCGCGATCTGGAACAAGTGTGCGGCATGGTGCTGGTCGAGCGACGTGGCCGGGGGATCGTGCTCAGCGATGCCGGACGGCGGCTGACGCGCGGCGTGCGGCTGGCGGCGGCGGAAATCGCCGCCGGGATCGTCGAGGCGGCGCCCGATCTGGGCGGCGGGCGGATCGCGATCGGGGCGATGCCGCTGTCCCGCGCGCTGCTGCTGCCGCGGGCGATCGCACGGATCGCTCAGGAGACGCCGGCGGCCCGGTTTGATATCTCGGAAGGATCGTGGCGCGAACTGGTCGAGCCGCTGCGCGACGGTGCGATCGACATGATGATCGGCGCACTGCGCGAGGCCGCGCCCGATCTGCACCAGGCACCACTGCTCGACGACCGCCTGGTGATCGTCGGCCGCGCGGGCCACCCGCTCGCTGGCGCCGCAATGCCGAGCCGCGAGGCGCTTGCCGCGTATCCATGGGTCGTCGCGCGCGTCGGGGCGCCGCTGCGCAGCCTATGGCAGCGGCTGTTTGCCGATGGCCGCGGCACGAGCGAACCCCATGCGCCGATCGAGTGCGGATCGGTGATGGTGATCCGCGGCATCCTGCGCGACGGCGATTTCCTGACGATGCTGTCTCCCGATCAGGTCGCGCTGGAGATCGACAGCGGGATGCTGGCGACGGTCGGGCCCGAACTGGCATCGAGCGGCCGGGTGATCGGGGTGACGACGCGCGCCGGCTGGAGCCCGACGCGTGTCCAGGCGCGCTTTCTGGAGGTGCTCGCCGGCTGTGCAGACGCGATCATGAATCAGGATTTCGAATAGCCGCCCGTACTTTCCGATTAGCCGCCCGAGCGGCGCTCCCCCTACGTCTTCGGCCATGGAGAGAAGGCTTGCGTTGATCGGCTATGGCGAGGCAGCCAATGCGTTCGCGCCGACGCTTGCGGCGACGATGCGCCATTTCGATCGTCTGACCGAACGCTCCGGAACGGCATCCGACGCCGAGGCGCTGGTCGATGCACACGCGGCGCTGTCGCTGGTGACCGCCGATCAGGCACTGGCGGCCGCCACGTCCGCCGCGCGGCATTTGTCCGCTGGCGCCTTCTTCTTCGACATGAACAGCGTGGCCCCCGATACCAAGCGCGCCGCCGCGCAGGCGATCGAGGCGGCAGGCGGGCGCTATGTCGACGTCGCGGTCATGGCACCTGTCCACCCTGCGGGTACCGACGTGCCGTTGCTCGTGTCCGGTCCGCATGCCACGTCGGGATCGGCATTCCTGACCGCGATCGGCTTCGGTAAAGTGCGGATCGTGGCGGGCGATATCGGGCGCGCGTCCTCGATCAAGATGATCCGATCGGTGATGGTCAAGGGCATCGAGGCACTAAGCGCGGAATGCGTGCTCGCCGCCGACGCCGCAGGGGTGCTGGACGAGGTACTGTCCTCATTGAACGCCAGCCCGGCGCCCCGCGACTGGGCCGCCCGGGCTGACTACAATCTCGACCGGATGATCGAACACGGCCTGCGCCGCGCCGCCGAGATGGAGGAAGTGGCCAAGACGCTCGACGCCCTTGGCACCGGCAGCGTGATGACGCGCGGCACGGTTATGCGCCAGCGAGCGATCGGCACGCTGGGGATCGAAGCGCCGGCAGGGCTCAGCGCCAAGCTCAACCTTCTTCGTCTTTCGGGAAGCACCGCATGATCATCGACTGCCATGGCCACTACACCGTCCTCCCCGCCGCGCACGACGCGTGGCGCGAGGCGCAGAAGGCGGCGTTCAAGGCCGGCACACCCTGCCCGCCCTACCCCGACATCCCCGACGCCGAGATCCGCGAGACGATCGAGGCAAATCAGTTGCGGCTGGTGAAGGAACGTGGCGCGGACATGACGATCTTCTCCCCGCGTGCCAGCGCCATGGCGCCGCACGTCGGCGATGCCGCAATGGCAGAGGAATGGGCGCGGCGCTGCAACGATCTGATCGCGCGCGTGGTGGCGATGTACCCCGAGACCTTCGCCGGGGTGTGCATGTTGCCGCAATCGCCAGGCACCGACCTGACGACCTCGATCGCCGAGTTGAAGCGCTGCGTGGTCGAGCATGGCTTTGTCGGCTGCAATCTCAACCTCGATCCTTCCGGCGGCCATTTCAACAGCTCCCCGCTCACCGACCGCTACTGGTATCCGTTCTACGAGAAGATGGTCGAACTCGACGTGCCGGCGATGATCCACGTCTCGGGCAGCTGCAACCCGGCGATGCACGCGACCGGAGCGTATTACATCGCCGCCGATACGATCGCGTTCATGCAATTGCTCGAGGGCGATCTGTTCGCCGACTTTCCTACCTTGCGCTTCATCATCCCGCACGGCGGCGGCGCGGTGCCCTATCATTGGGGGCGCTATCGTGGCCTCGCCGACATGCTCAAGAAGCCGTCGGTCGACGACTATCTGATGAACAACATCTTCTTCGATACCTGCGTGTATCACCAGCCGGGCATCAATCTACTGGCCGAGGTGATCGAGAACAAGAACATCCTGTTCGGCTCGGAAATGGTAGGCGCCGTTCGCGGCATCGATCCGCGGACCGGGCATTATTTCGACGATACCAAGCGCTATGTCGACGCGCTGAATATTTCGGACGAAGAGCGGGCGGCGATCTTCTCGGGCAATACGCGGAAGGTTTTTCCGCGCCTGGACGCGAAGCTGAAGGCACGCGGGCTGTGAGCGGCCTCCCCCAATCGTCATCCCGGGCTCGACCCGGGATCCAGGGTAACAGGACACAGCCTTCATGGCTCTGGATGCCGGATCAAGTCCGGCATGACGAACAGGAAAATCGCCGATGAGCGAGTTCCAGATGGACGCCAACTGGCTCTGCTTCGATCCCGCCCCCTCCAAGCCAAGCTTTACCCCGCCCCCCGGCGCCGTGGACGCGCATTGCCACGTCTTCGGCCCTGGCGACGAATTCCCCTATGCACCCGAACGCAAATACACGCCGTGCGACGCCGGCAAGGACAAGCTCTACGAACTGCGCGACTTCCTCGGCTTTTCGCGCAATGTCGTCGTCCAGGCGACGTGCCACGGCACCGACAATCGCGCGATGGTCGATGCGCTCGTCCATTCTGGCGGCAAGGCGCGCGGCGTCGCGACGGTGAGAGTCGACATTTCGTCGGACGAGCTGGCCGAGATGCACGCGGCCGGCGTGCGCGGGGTGCGCTTCAATTACGTCAAGCGGCTCGTCGATCCCAACCCAGACGAGTATTACCGCGGCATCATCGAGAAGATCGCCGCGTTCGGCTGGCACATCGTGGTCTATTTCGAAGCCGCCGATCTCGCCGAGAAATGGGACTTCTTCACCTCGCTGCCGACGACGGTGGTGGTCGACCATATGGGTCGACCCGACGTGACCAAGTCGCCCGACGGCCCCGAATTCGCGCGCTTCCTCGACTTCATGGACCGCGACAACGTCTGGTCCAAGGTCACCTGCCCCGAGCGGCTCTCCAAATCCGGGCCGCCGACCTATGACGATTTCGTGCCCTTCGCCCGCAAAGTGGTCGAAACCTATCCCGACCGCGTGCTGTGGGGAACCGATTGGCCGCATCCCAACCTCAACATGGTCGGCCACATGCCCGACGACGGCGCGCTGGTGAACATCATCCCGCGCATCGCACGCACCGCCGAGCTGCAGCGCAAGCTGCTGATCGACAACCCGATGCGCCTCTACTGGGGAGATTCCGCATGACGAGCCCACGCGATATCCACGCTTATCTCGCCGAGTTCGACGATATTCCCGGCACCCGCGTTTATACCGCCAAGCGTGCACGGCAGGGCTATCAGCTCAACCAGTTCGCGATGAGCCTGATGAAGCCGGAAAATCGCGAGCGCTGGAAGGCGGACGAAGCCGCCTATCTCGATGATTGGAAGATCACGCCGGAGCAGAAGCAGGCGGTGCTCGATCGCGATTACAACCGGCTGCTCGATCTGGGCGGCAATATCTATTTCCTGGCAAAGGTGTTCTCGACCGACGGGCTGTCGTTCCTGCAGGCGGTGAGCACGATGTCGGGCATGAGCGTGGAAGACTATTCGGCGATGATGGTCGCCGGGGGCCGATCGCCCGAGGGCGTGCGCTCGATCAAGGCCAACGCAGCCGGTGCTAATGCAGCAGCATCGCCTGCCGATACCAAAGACGTGGGAGACTCCTGATGGCGCGTATCACAGCCGGTGTCGCGACCAGCCACATCCCGGCGCTCGGCGTCGCGGTCGATCTCGGCAAGACCGAGGAAGCGTACTGGACGCCGGCCTTTGCCGGCTACGACTGGACCAAGGCGTGGGAGGCCGAACAGAAGCCGGACGTCGTGATCCTGGTCTATAACGACCATGCTTCCGCCTTCGACATGAAGATCATCCCGACCTTTGCGATCGGCTGCGCGGAGGAATATGAGCCCGCCGACGAAGGCTGGGGGCCGCGGCAAGTGCCCAACGTCGTCGGTCATCCCGATCTCGCCTGGCATATCGCGCAGAGCCTGATCCTCGACGAATTCGACATGACCATCATCAACGAGATGACGGTCGATCATGGCCTGACCGTACCGCTGTCGATGATGTTCGGTCAGCCTGCGGCATGGCCGTGCAAGGTGATCCCGATCGCGGTCAACGTGGTCACCTATCCGCCGCCTTCGGGCAATCGTTGCTGGGCGCTGGGCGAGGCAATCGCGCGCGCCGTGGAGAGCTTCCCCGACGACCTCAACGTACAGGTCTGGGGCACCGGCGGCATGAGCCATCAGCTGCAAGGGCCTCGCGCCGGGCTGATCAATGCGCCGTGGGACAATGACTTCCTCGACGGTCTGGTCGGCGACAGCGATCGGCTGCGCCACATGCCGCACATCGACTATCTGCGTGAGGCTGGCAGCGAAGGGATAGAACTCGTCATGTGGCTGATCATGCGTGGCAGCCTTGGGACGAGCACCCGGCTGCTGCACCGCCACTATCACGTACCCGCGAGCAACACCGCGGTCGGGCATATCGTGCTGGAGCCGACTTGATCTCCCTCTCCCCGCTGGCGGGGAGAGGGTCGGGGAGAGGGGCAGTCTCGCAAAACATAGCTAAGGGCCGACGGAGAGACAGCCCCTCTCCCCGGCCCTCTCCCCAAAGGGGAGAGGGAGAAGAAAAATGAAAATCGCCCTCGCCGGTGCCGGCGCGTTCGGAGAAAAGCATCTCGACGGCCTCAAGCTGATCGACGGCGTTGAGGTCACCAGCCTGGTTGGTCGTCGGCTGGAACCGACCCAGGCAATTGCCGCGAAGCACGGCATCGGCCACGCCACCACCGACCTCGCCGAGACACTCGCGCGCGACGATGTCGACGCGGTGATACTGTGCACGCCGACGCAGATGCATGCTGCTCAGGCGATCCAGTGCATGGAGGCCGGCAAGCACGTCCAGGTCGAGATCCCGCTCGCCGACAGCCTCGCCGATGCCGAGGCGGTGCTCGCCAAGCAGCAGGAGGCCGGCCTGACGTGCATGGTCGGCCACACGCGGCGCTTCAATCCGAGCCATCAATATATCCACCAGCGGATCGCGCGCGGCGATTTCGACATCCAGCAGATGGACGTGCAGACCTATTTCTTCCGTCGCAAGAACATGAATGCCAAGGGCGAAGCGCGCTCCTGGACGGATCACCTGCTGTGGCATCACGCCGCGCACACGGTCGATCTGTTCGCCTATCAGGCCGGCCCGATCGTCAAGGCCAACGCAATCGAAGGTCCGATCCACCCCGAGCTCGGCATCGCGATGGACATGTCGATCCAGTTGAAGGCGGAAAGCGGCGCGATCTGCACGCTGAGCCTGTCGTTCAACAACGATGGCCCGCTCGGCACCTTCTTCCGCTACATCGGCGACACCGCGACCTATCTCGCGCGCTACGACGATCTGTTTACCGGCAAGGACGAGCAGATCGACGTCTCAGACGTCGCCGTATCAATGAACGGCATCGAGTTACAGGACCGCGAGTTCATCGCGGCGATCCGCGAGGGCCGTGAGCCAAACAGCTCAGTAGCGCAGGTGCTCCCATGCTACCGCGTGCTCGACGCGCTCGAAAAGCAGCTCCAGGCATGAAGCTGCCCACCACCGTCTTGCCAACGAAAGCTAGGATCTCCTGCGGCTCTTTTCCTGCCCCTTCCCACGGGACCCCGGCTTTCCGTTGGGCAACGATCGGAGCGGGCGCGTGAAGACCCAGGTTGCGATCATCGGCTCGGGCCCGTCCGGGCTTCTGCTCGGACATCTGTTACGGGCGGCGGGGATCGAGTGTGTCGTCATCGAGCGCCAATCGCCCGATTACGTGCTCGGGCGGATACGCGCCGGTGTGCTGGAAACGACCACCACCGATCTGATGCACCGGCTTGGTGTCGACGCTCGGATGAACGCCGAGGGGCTGGTCGAGGAAGGCTTCAACCTCGCCGATGGCGAGCACCTGATACGCATCGACATCCGCAGGCTGACCGGCAAGCACGTCACCGTCTACGGCCAGACCGAAGTGACGCGCGACCTGATGGCCGCAGCACCCGAGCGTGGGCTGGAGATCGTGTACGAGGCCAAGGACGTCGCGCTGCATGATCTCGAAAGCGAGTCGCCGTCAGTCACCTATACCAAAAACGGCGTCGAGCACCGGCTGCACGCCGACTTCATTGCCGGCTGCGATGGTTTTCACGGCCCCTCGCGCAAGGCCATTCCGACGGCGAAAGTGCGTGAGTTCGAGCGGGTATATCCGTTCGGCTGGCTCGGCATCCTGGCCGACGTGCCGCCGTGCCATGGCGAGTTGATCTACTCAAACAGCGACCGCGGCTTTGCGCTGGCCTCGATGCGGTCGAACACGCGCAGTCGCTACTACATCCAGGTACCGCTGACAGAGCAGATCGAGAACTGGCCGGAAGAACGGCTGTGGGACGAACTTGCCGAGCGCTTCGATCCGATTTCGCAGCACAAGGTCACGCGCGGCCCGGCGCTCGAGATGTCGATCGCTCCGTTACGCTCCTACGTGTTCGAGACGATGCGCCACGGGCGGCTGTTCCTGGCCGGAGACGCCGCACACATCGTGCCGCCGACCGGCGCCAAGGGCCTCAACCTCGCCGCGTCTGACGTGCTGTATCTCTCCGAGGCGCTGATCGCGCATTTCGCCTCGGGTGAGGAACAGGCATTGCTCGACTATGAGGCACGCGCGCTGGCGCGGATCTGGAAGGCGGAGCGGTTCAGTTGGTCGCTGACCAAGCTGATGCATCGCTTCCCCGAAGACGGGCCGTTCGAACGCCGCATGCAGATCGCCGAGCTCGACTATCTGGCAGGTTCCACCGCGATGCAGACGGCGATCGCGGAAAACTATGTCGGCCTGCCGCTATAGCAACGCATTCAACGACGAAGATGGAGAGGCAAATGAAGAAGGCGATCCTGCTGGCCACGATGGTGGCGTTCGGCGCGACCGGCATCGCGCACGGCCAGCGCGAGATGACCCCCCAGGCGCGCCAGGCGATGGAGGCCGCCAACGCGGTTTATAACGCGATGCCCGACACTGCCGGCACTGGGCCGTATGCCGCGGTCAAGCTGACCGATCCGGGGCTGCCGGAGCACCTGATCTATCGGCCGGCCGATCTAAACGGCCTCGGCGCGCGCAAGCTCGGCGTGCTGGTGTGGGGCAATGGCGGCTGCAGCGATGATGCCGCAAGCGCCCGCCTCCACCTCGGCGAGATCGCCTCGCATGGCTATGTCGTGATCGCTCCCGGCAGTGCACTGACGGGCCCCGGCGCACCACGGCGCCCGAGTCCGCCGCCGCCCCCCGGGCCGCTCGGCATCAAGACGACGTCCGCACAAGTGTCGGCAGGCATCGACTGGGCGCTCACGGAGAACAACCGCCGGGGCAGTACGCTCTACCACCGGATCGACCCGAAGATGGTTGCCGTCTCAGGCCATAGCTGCGGAGGCCTGCAGGCGATAGAGATCGGTGCCGATGCTCGAGTGCACGCGGTGGTCGTGCACAATAGTGGCGTGTTCAAGGACGGCAGCAACCCGATCAAGGGCATCACCATCGGTAAATCCGCGCTGACGAGGCTGCACACCCCGGTCCTCTACGTCATGGGCGGGCCGACCGATGTCGCTTGGCCGAACGGGAACGACGATTTCGACAAGATCGATCATGTGCCGGCGGCGATCGCCAGCCTGGATGTCGGGCATGGCGGCACGTTCCATGACGCCAACGGCGGCAAGGTGACGCAGGTCGATGTCGCGTGGCTGGAGTGGCAGCTGCGCGGCGACAAGACGGCAGCGCGCTGGTTCAAGGGTGCGGATTGCGGCTTGTGCACCGATCCGAGCTGGACGTTCCGCAAGAAGCGTATCGACTGATCGCGCGTGCGGGAGCCGTACGGCGTCTCCCGCACGCAGCCGAGCATGGTGGCGCAGCGCACCGATCTGAAACGATCGGTCGTGATCGAAACGAACTCGCTTTGTTTGCGGGCCGCTATTGATTACAGCCGATTCATGGCTGTCTCGATCTTACCTGAAAGTTCCGTGAACGACGAGCATCTGGCGCTTGGCCGTCTCGGCGATTTCATCGGCTTCCGCCTGCGGCGGATCCAGAACCAATTGTCCAACGCCTTCACCGAGCAGAGCGTCGCGCTCGGCCTGCGGCCCGGTGAATTCTCGGCGTTGGCGATCATCTCGGCCAATCCTGGCCTGTCGCAGGGCAAGGTCGCGCGCGAGGTCGGGCTCGACAAATCCGCTGCCGTGGCAGTGATCGACGACCTCGAACGGCTTGGCCTAGCCGAGCGCCGGCGCTCGACCGAAGACCGGCGTCGGCACGCGCTCTACACCACCAAGGCCGGCGAAGCGGCGCTGAAGAAGCTGTTCGCCAAGCTGGAAGCGGTCGAAAAGGACGTCCTGAACGTGCTCGGCCCCCACGATGTGCAGGTGCTCAGCAACATGCTCGATCGCGTTTACGATTCGTGTTTCCGAAACTGACCTGACGCGGAGCGGGGAAGGAGGCAGCCCCCGTCCCCGCTATACCTATTTACAGCGCGAACGTTGCCGACAGCGACACGATGCGGCCGATCGGGTTCGATACGGTCGGATCGAAACCGCCGCCCCCATTCGGGCTCTGCGGAATGTTGACGAAGGGCGGATCGACGTTGAACGCGTTCGATACGTCCAGCGCCAGCGTCAGCTTGCTCGCCGCTGTCAGACCTTGGTCGAAGCGATGCGCCAGGTGCAGATCGAAGGTCGAATAGCTATCGACCTTCTGGATCGGGGCAATGCGGTCGTTCTTGTACTTGTTGGTGAAATTCCAGAACAAGATCGCGCTGTTGTCGCCATTGTCGTAGCCGACCGAACTGCGCGACCGGAAGCGCGGTGGGTTGAAGATCGTGTTCACGCTGTCGAGCAAGGGCGCGCTGGCGGATACGGCGGTACGATATTTGGTGAAGTAGGTGCCGTTGGTTGCCAGGTTGAAGTCGCCGAGGCGGTAGAAGACCTGGAAGTCCAGCCCTTGGGCAAGCGTCTTGCCGGCATTCACGTTTTGCCCATAGACGAACAATGTCGGGTTGGCCGGCACCGGTCCGAATGCCGGATAGCCCGCCGCCAGGAACGACTGGATCAGCGCCGCCGCCGCTGCACCCTGAACGATGCGGTCGCTATATTGCGCGGCCGAGGCCCCGCTTTGCAGGATCGAAAGGTCAGACAGGATCGAATTGACCTGCCCCGTATAGCGGATGTCGAAATAGTTCACGCTGGCACGCAGATTAGGCAAGGAGGGCGGCGCTATGTCGGCACCGAACGAATAAGTCCGCGCCTTCTCTGGTGTCAGAGGATTGCCGCCGGCGAAACCCGACAAGGTCGCGCCGGTGACGACGCCGTTCGGGGTGGAATAGTTCTGGATGAACAGCGCGCTGACCGCCCCGTTGATCTGAGTCAGGATCGGCGCGCGGAACGACGTGCCATAGCTGCCGTGCAGCTTGAGCCCGCGTACCGGCGACCAGTTGATGCCGATCTTCGGATTGCGCGACGTGCCGACATCCGAATAGTCGCTGATACGGCCGGCAAGCGACAGATCGAGCGAATGGAAGCCAGGAATGGCATTGTCGTCGCCGAAGATCGGCACGCGCAGTTCTCCGAACACCGACTTGATCGTGCGTGCTGAGGAAGAGCGCGACGACATGACTGCGCCGATGATGCCATTGTCGAGCCCGGTATAGATGCTCTCGCGGATGATCTCACCGCCGAGCGCTGCGCGCACCGCACCGCCGGGCAGCTGAAACAGCGAGCCGGAGACGTTGACTTCCCCTTCTTGCATCTTGTTCGTGCCGGGCGCGCCGAATACCGAGTTGAAGACGTTGTCGAGCACGGCCTGGCTGTTGTTGCCGAACGGATTAAGCGCCGTCGCGGGGTTGTTGCTGGCCAGCGCCTGCGCGAGCGCGGCATTGTTTACGCCACGCGTCGACAGGCTGTAGCTCTCGTCGCGGCCATAGGTGTAGCTGGCATCGAGCTGGAAATCGCCGAACAGCTTCCAATTCAGCGCCGCCGTGCCCTGCAGCACCTTGGCATAGCCCGACGTGGTGTTGATCGGCGCATTGTCGCCAAACGCGGTCTGCACCGTCTCGGATGTCGCGACCACGCCTGCCGGCAGGATGAAATAGGGATTGGTGTTCGGCAGCGTGACGGTCGCGGTGGTACCGGCCGGATTGAAGGCGAACTTGCGATGCGTGTAGAGCAGATCACCTGTAAGAGTGATGCGCGACCCGAGCTCCTGCGTCAGCGAGCCCATGATGCTGTCACGTTGCTGCGAGGGGATCAGATCCTGGTTCTTCAGCGTATCGCATCGGTTGACTGTGCCGGCGACCAGCCCCGGCAAGGCATAATCGACGCCGTTGACGTTGAGGTTGGCGGGGTTGCACTGCGTGCCACGGAAGTCCCCGCCGCCGCGCGAGCGCAGGTCTGCTGCATAGAAATCGCGATCACGACCGTTGAGCGCACGATGGCCGCTATGTTCGTAGGACAAGGTGACGTTGCCGGTCGCCCAATTATGCCCGCCGATCACGCCGACATTGTATTGGTTGTACGCATTGTCGTCCGCCAGCCCGTATTGCGCACGCGCCTCCAACCCGTTGAAGCGGCGGCGCGTGATCAGGTTGACGACACCCGCGACCGCATCCGAACCGTAGATCGCCGACGCACCGTCCGCAACAACCTCGACGCGCTGGATCGCGATCGTCGGAATGGCGCTGGGATCGGGCAGGCCGCCCGAGGAACCCGACTGCACGATCCGGTGGCCGTTGAGCAGGGTCAGCGTCGCGAACGGCCCGATGCCGCGGATGTTGAAGCCAGAGCTGTAGGTGATGTTGCCGGCGCCGCCCGACGTGCTGCGGCTGCTCTCGCTCACGCCCTGGTTGATAACCTGCGGCAGGTTCTGCACGAGCTGGGTGGTGTTGGTAGCGCCAGAGGCGAGCAGATCGGAGCGGCTCTGTTCGATCAGGGCGGAGCCGACCGGGGCGACGCCGCGGATGCGGCTGCCGGTGACGACCACGTCAGCTGCTGGAGTCTCCGGAGCGGCCTGTTCGGGGCTCGGCTGCGCAGCGCCCGTGTCGGAGGGTGCAGCGGTGCCGCTGGTGCTGGTGTCGCCGCGCGTCACGTCGGTGCTGTCGGGTACTTGCGTGGCCGGAGCGTTCTGCCCCGCCTCTGCGGGCACCGTTTGAGCCTGTACCGCGCCGGCCCAGATCAGGGCGGCGAGCGCTACGCCTGAGCGCAGGCCGCGTCCGAAGCCCTTGTTGGTGTCGAGCATCATTCTCTCCTGTAGATGAAACATCATTGTGGCGTGGTCTCGAACTGGACCGGCGTGGTGAACGGGATATCGATGCGGGAGCCGCCCGCGCCGCCGTAGAAGGTCCAGCGTTGCGCCAGGCCGCCGCGGATCGCCGCGAGGTTGCGCTGACGCGGATCGGCGCCCGCCAGCGCGACGCGCAGCCGGTGATGCGGCTGCACGACATAGGATCGCGGCGACAGTTCGAAGGTCAGGGTCGTCGGCCGGCCGGGGATCAGCGGCGTATCGTCACGCTTCAGACCCGACCGATAAGGCAGATCAAGGTTCGCATACGGCGCCTTGGCGAGCGTGCGATGGCTGCCCGCCAGCCGCCCCTGCGCCAACACCACCGCCTTGCCGTCGGGAGCGACATCCTCGAGATAGGCGAAAATGTTGGCCGCAGGACCGTTGGCGGCCGCGCGCACCGATACAATCGTAAAGCCCTCGATAGTCGCCGACCTGGCCAGCGGCGCGGTGGTGAAGGTTGCTGCGTGCCCGTCCGGAGAGGCCGGCCAGAATGGGAAATAGCCTTCGGTCGGGATATCATAATCGATGCGGTAGTCGAAGGTGCCGGGTGCCGGGACACGTGAGCCCAGCGTACCGTCGACGCGGCGGCTGGCCATGCCGAGGAACAAGGGCGTGCGCTTGATACCGACGCCGGGCAGCCGGTCCGAACGGATCAGCGCGCCGCCGGCTCCGTCTTCCCGCCACCAGCTATATTTGGGCTCCGTATCGATGCCGTTGCGAATGCCCTTCAAATAACGATCAAAGAAGCGCTTCTGGATCGCATTGATGTCGAACTGCTTGGGCACGTCGCAATGGCTGCCCGGCCCGACGATCAGCTTGGCGGGCAAATTGGCGGCCGAACGAATGACCTGCTCGGTCGGTTCGTCGTTCCAATTGCCCCACAAATACCAGGCGACGCCCGGCGCGGTCATCGCCGCCTTGTGGGTGTAGGGTCCGACCTCTTCCCAGAAACGTGTGCCGGTCAGAGGTGAAACGCTATCGCGGTAAGGAATACCGTACCACAAGGGCGCCATTGGCGTGTTGCCGGCATGCTGCGCCACCGCTTGTTTCAACAGCACGCCGCCCGTGTCGGCATCGACCGGTACGCTGTCCAGATCGGGCGTGATCGGATCTTCGGGACGCGTGTTGAATTGACCGGTAATGCCGCCGCGGCGGACGAAATCGTATTTGTCCCAGTCGGTCGCTGCCGAGAACACCGCCTTCACCGCCGGTGGGCGGGCACCGGCGACGAGCATTGCCGTGCCGCCGAGATAGGAACAGCCGATCAGGCCGACATCGCCGCTGGCATAAGGCTGGGCCGCCAGCCAGGCAACGATCTCCGCGCCGTCCTTGGCCTCGGTCTGATCGAGAAAGCCGCGTCGCGCGCCGAACGAGGCGCCCTTGCCGCGGATGTCCGCCGTGGCGACGACGTAGCCGCTATGCACCAGATCGCGCAGCCCGAACTGCGGCGAATCGACAAGCTCGACCAGCTTGCCCTTGTCGTAATAGCGCGCGCGATAGGGCGTGAAGGCGAACACCACCGGCGCCTTGGTCGCGACCGGCTTGCCGCCTGCCGCCGGACGATAGATGTTGACGGCCAGGCGGGTGCCGTCGCGCATGGGTAGGTAAATGGACTGTCGCGCCACCAGCGGGTCGGCCTGCTGCGCCAGCGCGCTCAGCGGCATCAAGGACAACATCGTTGCGGCACACGCTACTACGTGAGTCCGCCTACCAAGCCGCTCGGTCACGACCACCTCTCCCAGGAACGATCTGCGCGTCCTACAGTCAGGTGTTATATAGTACTGTTGTACTTATCAACCGATACAGAGCGGTTTATTGCTGGAATGTTTCGGGCGCGCGATCGATGCCGATCACGCGCCCGGTCGCCGCTCAGAACTTGGTACGCAGCGAAGCAGAAATGAGCCGGCCGGTCGGGTTCGACGCGGTCGCGTCATACCCGCCGCTGCCGTTTCCGGACGGCGCCAAGTTGACGTAGGGCGGATCGATATCGAACACGTTGCGCACTTCGGCACCCAGCACGGTGTTGTCGAGCACGTTGTTGCCACCCTGATTGCCGAGCGTCCAGGCGATGCTGAAGTCGATCGGCGTGTAGCTCTTCACGCTTTCGAACGGTGTCACCGCGTTGTTGCGATACCCGCCGACATGCGTGGCGGTCAGCTGCGCCCGGAACGGCGCCAGATCCCAGGTTACGCTGCCACGCGCCTTGAACTTCAGCGGGAAGAAGATCGTGTTGCGGCGGTCGATCGCGGGTGCCGCTTCGGTGATCGAGACTTCGTAACGTGTCAGGTACGTGCCGCTGAGGTTCATGCCGAACGTGCCGACATTGTCGGTCGGCAACGTATAATTCGCGACGAGGTCGATACCCTCCGTCTTCGATTTCCCCAGATTGTTGTTCCGCCCGTCGACGAACAAGGTGACGTTCGCCGCACTCCCGCCCGGCAAGGCACCAACCACGTTGATCCCCTGCGCCTGCAATTCCGCAACACGCGCCGCTGCCGCCGCGCCGCGCAGGATGATGCCGGTGCCGGCAAACTGGTCTTCGCGTGCGACGATCGCGAGATCCGAAAGGTAGGAATCGACCTGATTGGTATATTCGACGTTGAAATAGGTGGCGTTCAGGCGCAGCCGGCCGAGTTCGAGATCGGCACCGGCCGACCACGTAGTCGCCTCTTCCGGCTTGAGACCGAGATTGGCACCCGACAGCGCCACGCCGGTGATCGGTGCTCCTGCCGGGTTCTGATAGGTCTGCACGAACAAATTGTTCGAATTGCCGTAGATCTGCGAGATGAGCGGCGCGCGGAATGAGGTGCCGTAGCTGCCGCGGAACGTCAGGCCACGCACAGGCGACCAGTTGATGCCGAACTTGGGATTGGTCGTGCTGCCGACGTCACTGTATTTGTCGTAACGAACCGCGGCGTCGAGATCGAGCCGGCGGATGCCGGGGATGGCATTCTCAGCGCTGAACAGCGGCACGAGCAATTCGGCATAAGCGGAGTCGACGCGCCGCGAGAAGGTGCGATAAACCACCTTGGACCCACGCACGCCGCGGACATTGCCGAGGATCGTCTCGATCTCCTGCCCCTCATAGCCGGCCGCCAGTTTCACGTCGCCGCCACCCAGGTGGAACAGCGAGCCATTCAGCCGCGCTTCGTAGCCGGTGAAGTGGTTGAGCGTAGGGGCCAGGAACACCTGGTCGTAGATCGCATCCAGGGTGGCCTGCGAGGTACGGCCCTGGCCGTAGGGATCGAAGGCGGTCGCCGGATTGCTGCTCGCCAGAGCCGTGGCAAGTGCGGCATTGTTCAGACCGTAATAGGAATCGGACTGGTCGTCCCCGCGGCCATAGCTGTAGACGCCTTCCGCCTGCCAGTCGCCGAACAGCTTGACGCGGACGCCGGGGGAAATCTGGTAGTTTTCGGCGCTGCCCGGATTGGGCGCGCGGAACAGGTCGTTCTGGAAGTTGTAGCCGAGCGTGTAGTTGGTGCCGGTGAAGCCGGCCGGTCGCACGAAGAAGGCATTGCTCTGCGGCACCGTCAACGACGCGCTCGGGTAAGCCGGCAGACGCAGGAACTTGCGGTAGGAATAGAAGCCGTCGGCAAACAAGGTGACCCGGTCGCCGATCTCCTGCGTGAAGGTCATGTTCGCGGAATCATATTGCTGCTGCGGGAACAGATCCTGCCCGACGATGTCGTCGCAGCGGTTGCTCGTGCCGGGCACCAAAGCGCCGGCATTCGCCTGGGTCACGCCGCCGACGGGAATGGCATAGCTGATGCCGCCGGCCGTGATCGTGCCGGGATTGCAGCGGTTGACGCGGTAATCGCCGCCGCCAAATGCGGTCTGGTCGGAGCGGAAGAAACTGCGGTCGTTGCCGTTCAGGTTCGATCGGAACGTATGTTCCAGCGCGACCATGATCTGGCCCTGGCTCCATTTGTGGCCGAAGGCGGCACCGACCTGCCACTCGTGGAAATCGTCCGCAAAGCCATAGCGCGCGGAAGCTTCGATACCGTCGAGCGAGCGGCGCGGGATGAGGTTGACCACGCCGGCGACGGCATCCGAACCGTAAATCGCCGACGCACCGTCGGCGACGACCTCGACCCGTTCGAGACCAATGGTCGGGATGACAGAGGGGTCGAATGCGCGGCTGTTGTTCACCGCGCGGTGCCCGTCGACCAGAATCAGCGTCGCATAGGGCCCTATGCCTCGGAGGTTGACGCTGTTGCCGTAGGAGATGTTGCCGTTGCCGCCCGACTGGCCGCGCGAATTCTGGCTGACGCCTAGATCGAAGACCTGCGGGATTTGCTTGATCAGCTGGTCGGTGGTGGCGGCGCCGGAGGCGACGACATCTTCGCGTCCGAGCGAGATCACGGTCGATCCAACCGGTGCGGCGCCGCGCACCCGGCTGCCGGTGACGATGATGTCGGCCGTCGGTTCCTGGTTGACGGTCGGGCCGGCATCCGGCGCTTGCGTGGTCTCGGACGGAGTCGTCTGCTGCGCGGCGGCGGCACCGGCCCATAGCATTGCCGTCATCGCAACGCCCGTGGCGATCCTGGTCTTGGTCTTCATGGTCTGTCCTCCCCTTGCGCCCGCTGATCAGCGGAACGTCGGTTTCGTTGTAAATGGAATGTCGATGCGCGAGGCCACCGCGCCGCCGGTCGCCACGGTGAACACCGGCGGCGGCGTCTGCTTGATCTCGGCCAGGTTGCGCTGGCGCGGATCGGCGCCGGTCAACGTCACGCGGATGCGGTGCCCGGCGGCAAAGGTATAGGCACGCGGCACCATCGAGAAGGCGAGTTCGGCCGCTTTGCCGGGCACCATCGGCAGCGCGTCTGCGCGCAAGCCGGAATGATAGGGCAGATCGAGCCGATCATAGGGTGCGCGCCCGAGCTTGCGGTGCGATGCCGCCAGCCGTCCGAACGACACGATATAAGCCTTACCCGCTGGATCGACGTCCTCGAGATAAGCGAACAGGTTGGCGTCCGGCCGATCGAGTGCCGTGACGATGTGGGCAATGGGATAGCCGGTCATGGCGGCATCGCCGGCAAGCGCTGGGCTGGTGAAGGTCAGCCCCTTGCCGTCCTGCGAAGGTGGCCAGAAGGCGAAATACTCGCCCTGCCCGACATTGTAGTCGACGATGAACGGTACCTTCGCCGATTTGCCCGGCGCCAGTGTGACCGCCTCGGCACCGGACAGATAAAGCGGCGATCGCTTGATGCCGACGCCCGGCAGCGTTGCCGACTGCACCATCGTACCGGCGCCGACGCCCTTGCCTGGAGTCTCGCTGTACCAGGACGCGCGCGGACCCCGCTCGAAGCCGTTGTCGATGCCCTTCAGATAATGGTCGAAGAACGATTTCTGCTCCCCGGCAATGTCGAACGCCGCAGGCGGCACGCAATGACTACCCGGACCTATGAGGATGCGCGACTTGAGGTTGGCCGCGTTCAGGATCATCTGCTCGGTCGGCTCATCCTCCCAATTGCTCCACAGCAGCCAGGCGAGTTGCGGGCTCTGCAGCGCCTTGAGATGGGTGTAGGGGCCGACCTCTTCCCAGAAGCGGTTCTTCGTCAGCGGGGACGCATCGTCGCGGTACGGCATGCCGTACCACAAAGCGGCCATTGGCGTGTTGCCGGCATGTTCGGCCACTGCTGCCTTCAGCATGGTACCGTCGCGATCTGCATCGACCGGCACGCTGGCGAGATCGACGGCCAGCGGCTCGTCCGGGCGCGTGTTGAACTGCCCGGTAATGCCGCCGTTGCGCACGAAGCTGTATTTGTCGAGGTCGGTCGCCGCGGCGAACACCGCGCGTAAGGATGGTGGTAGTGTGCCCGCCACCAGCATTGCCGAACCGCCGAGATAAGAGCAGCCGGTAAGCCCGACCTTGCCGCTCGACCACGGCTTCTTCGCCAGCCATTCGATCAAATCGTAACCGTCATGCGCTTCGGTCTGGTCGAGAAAGCCGCGACGCGCTCCGAACGAAGCACCCTTGCCGCGCACATCGGCGGTGGCGACGACATAGCCGGATTTAACCAGCGCACGCAGGCCGAATACGGGTGAATCCACCAGTTCGACAATCTTGCCGTCCTTGTCGACATAGCGCGCGCGATAGGGCGTGAAGGCGAAAACGATCGGCAGCGGCGTCTCTACCGCGCGTCCGTTTCGGACCGGGCGGTAGATGTTGAGCGCCAGCCGCGTGCCATCGCGCACGGGCACATAGATCGATTCGCGAATGAAGTGCGGATCAGCCCGGGCAGCGGCCGCACTGGGGGCGGCGATGGCGGGCAGCACGGCGTTTGCCGACAGGGCCAATGCGGCAATCGCCAAGGCCATTTGCCGATGAACATCCTGCGCCGACATCGTGCCTACATCCTCTCACATCACGCCGGTCTGTGCCGGAATTGCCATGATGTAGAACACATTTAGTTATAGGTGACAACTATCGTTTCTACAGAAGTTCTTGATTTTGGCAGAGGCGCCGAAGGCGGATAAAGCCCAGGATCAAGTCGCGTACCCTCCCGCTGGTGACAAGCTTGCGAGGACGCGCAGCTGCGGTCATGGCTACATCAATCAGACGTCACCGCGGGCTTGTCCGGTGGCTGCACCGTTTGGACATGTACCACCCGTCATCCCCCGCGCAGGCGGGGATCCATACCGGCTGGCTTCGCACCCAAAGTCCTGATGTCCAAGTTTATGGATCCCCGCCTGCGCTGGGATGACGACTATGCTCGAGCGAGATGGCCGTCGACCGGGGTCCACCTCGCGGCTTGCGCCACAATATCGGCTGACCTAGAGGGTGCGGCACGGTGAACCCCGGAACAAATCCGGGTGACGAGCGGCACGCTCTGCTAAACCCTACGCATCGCCCCAAACGTCACGTGCCACGTCGATCACCAACTGCATCTTTGCACGCTGCTGCTCGACCGCGATGTCGTTGCCGTGGACGGTGGAGGAGAAGCCGCACTGCGGCGAGAGCGCCATCTGGTCGAGCGGCATGTGCTTGGCCGCTTCGTCGATGCGACGCTTGATGTCGTCGGCATTCTCCAACTCGCCGAGCTTGGTCGTGACCAGGCCGAGCACCACGGTCTTGTCCTTGGGCACGTGCCGCAACGGTGCGAAATCGCCCGAACGGGGATCGTCATATTCGAGGAAATAGCCGTCGATCGCCAGTTCGTTGAACAGCACTTCCGCGACCGGCTCGTAGCCGCCCTCCGCCGCCCAGGACGAGCGGAAATTGCCCCGGCACAGGTGGACGCAGACGACCATGTCGGCCGGCCGATCGCGGATCGAGTCGTTGATGATCCGTGCGTAGAGACGCGGCAACTCGTCCGGATCCATGCCCCGCGCACGGGCATTGGCCCGCTGCGTGTCGTCGCACAGATACGCAAGGTTGGTATCGTCGAGCTGCAGGTATCGGCAACCGGCATCGGCCAGGCTGGCGATCTCGGCGCGATAGGCGGCGGACAGATCGGTGTAGAATTGATCGAGATCGGGATAGGCCTGCGCGTCGATTGCATCGCGCCCGCCGCGGAAGTGCAGCATGGTCGGCGACGGAATCGTCACCTTGGGCGTAGCCGATGTGACGCTCGCCAGGAATTCGAAATCGCGGCGCTGGATGTCGCGAGCATGCTCGATCTTGCCGGTGATCTTCATCACGGGTGGTGCGTAGGACAGTTCCTCGCCACCATGACGATGGAAATGCACTTGCGTGCCGCCGGCTTCCTCGACGCCGTCGAGCTGCAGCAGGAAATCGGTGTGGAAATAGGTGCGGCGAAACTCGCCATCGGTGATGCCCTTCAGGCCGAGCCCTTCCTGGAACCCAACGATACCTCGGATCGATTCGTCCTCGACACGGCGCAGCGCGGCGGCATCGATGGTGCCGGCCTGGAACTGCGTACGTGCCTCGATCAGCGCTGCCGGCCGCAGGAAACTGCCGACATGATCGGCGCGAAACGGGGATGTAGCCATCGCATTCTCTCCACTTGACTTACGATTATCCGTACGTGCTACTTACAATCGACGCGGTTATCAAGCCGACGCGAAGAGGAGATGGAGATGACCTGGATCACCAATCGCTGGTATGTCGCGGCATGGGATAGCGAGGTGGATCGCGCGCCGATCGCCCGCACGATCTGCGGCGAGCCGGTCATGCTGTACCGCAAGCTCGATCGATCGATCGTCGCGATGCGCGACGCGTGCCCGCACCGGCTGCTGCCGCTGTCGATGGGGATCAAGGAAGGCGATTCGATCCGGTGCCGCTATCACGGCCTGCTGATCGGCCCGGACGGGGTGGCCACGGAAATGCCGGTGAAATCGGAAAAGGTGCCCAAGGCCGTTTGCGCGACCCTGTACCCGGTGGTCGAGAAACACCGCTTCGTCTGGGTGTGGATTGGCGAGGCGGCGAAGGCCGATCCGGCGACGATCCCGGATTTCTGGCCATGCAGCGCCCCCGGCTGGACGTTCGACGGGGGCTATAACCACATCGCCTGCGATTACCGTTTGGTGATCGACAACCTGATGGACCTGAGCCACGAAACCTATGTCCATCAAGGATCGATCGGGCAGCACGAGATCAACGAGACGCCGATCGATACGATCGTCGAGGGCAGCGCGGTACGCGTACAGCGCTGGATGCCGGGGATCGAGCCCCCACCCTTCTGGCGCGATGCGCTGCGGCTGGATGGCCCGGTCGACCGCTGGCAGATCTGCCATTTCGTCGAGCCATCGAACGTGCTGATCGACGTCGGCGTGGCACCGGTTGCGGCCGGAGCGACCCCCGAGCATCACGATCAGGGCGTGCGCGGCATGGTCATCGATGCGATGACTCCGGAAAGCGACGGCACGACGCATTATTTCTGGGGCATGGCGCGCAATTTCGATATCGACGATGCCGGCTTCACCGCGCGGTTCAAGGCGCAGCAGGGCCGCGTGTTCGACGAGGATGTCGAGGTTCTGGAGGCGCAGCAGAAATCCATGGCAGCAAACCCCGACATGAAGCTGCGCGGCTATTCGATCGACCAAGGGAGCGTCCGCGCCCGGGCGATGATCACGCGGCTAGCGACGATGGAGTTGGTGGATGGATGATGCCGGGCGCGGCGCACTGGACGACATTCTCGGCCTGCGCATCCGCCTGGCGCACGGCACGGTGCAACGGCACTTTGCCGAGCATTGCGCGCATCTCGGGCTGACGCAGAAGCAGGTATCGGTCTTGTGGCTGGTACACGATGCGCCGGGCACGACCCAGACCGATGTCGCGCGCACGCTGCAGATGGATCGCGCGACGACGATGGCGATCGTGCATGCGCTCGAGAAGCGTGGGTTGCTCGTGCGTGCGCGTGCGGGGTCGGATGCTCGGCGTATCGGGTTCAGGCTGACGCAGGGTGGCGAGCGGATGCTGGAGGAGGCGCGCGTCGCCATTGGCGAGCACGAGGCATGGCTTAAGGAGCGCTTCACCGCGCGCGAACTGACGACGCTGTCGCGCCTGCTCGAACGGATTTACCAGTAGGGTCGCGACGGGGCCCGGCCTTTGCCGGGGGACAGCCTTGTCTTGCCCTCCACTCCGGCCCGCCCGAAATCGCAAATCGGTGGATTGACAAACTATCTGTAAACCTCACTATATGATGCAAGGCCAGGCGGTCACGACCGCACGCATGGCCAAGGGAGAGTGATGGATATCAACGCCGACACTGGCAGCACGCCCGTCGCCGACCCAGCCCGACGGACATCCTTGGCCACGCGACTTGCTGTCATGGTGGGCAGCATCGGCTTGCTGGGTGCGATGGCAACCGATGCGCTTGCGGTACTTGGCCGGCATACCGGCTTCTCGGTGCTCGGCTCGATCGAGATCGTCCAGACGATGATCGTCCTGCTTGCTTCCTCGGCGATCGTATTGGCCACGTTGGAACGCAATCATGCCGCGGTGCACATCCTGACCGAACGGTTGGCACCACCGACCGCCGCCCGACTGGCACGCGCGGCGAACGTGGCATCGGCGGTGATCGTCGCCGTCCTGCTGATCGGCGCGCTGTGGCTGATGTTCGATTTGTGGGGCGCGCACGAGCGGTCCGAATTGCTCCATATTCCGTTCCGCGTGCTGCGCGCGATCTTCGCCGCCGCCCTGTTGATCGTCGCGCTCGTCTTCGCGCGCCAGGCCATAGGGGCGCGCACGCGATGACGCCCGAACTGATCGGCTTTATCGGCATCGCCGCATTGCTCATCCTGCTGACACTCGGCGTGCCGATCGGCATCGGGCTAGGCGCCGTCGGTCTGGCCGGCATCGCCATCCTCATCTCGCCCGAAGCGGCGGTGATCAAGGGCGGCGTCGTGGCGTTCGAAGTCGTCACCAAATACGAACTGGGCGTGTTGCCGCTGTTCCTGCTGATGGCGCATCTGTGCTTCGCCGCGGGTGCGAGCCGCGATTTCTTCGACGTGGCGGCGCGCTTCGTCGGGCACCGCCGCGGCGGCTTGGCGCTCGCCTCGATCGCCGGCTGTGCCGGGTTCGGCGCGATCAGTGGATCGAGCCTTGCCACGGTTGCCACGGTCGGCTCGGCCGCGCTGCCCGAGATGCGCCGCGCCGGCTACCAGCCCGGCTTCGCCGCCGGCGCGCTCGCCGCTGGCGGCACGCTGGGCGCGTTGATCCCGCCGTCGGGCGCGCTGATCGTGTTTGGCATCATCGCCGAACAATCGATCGGCAAGCTGTTCGCTGCGGCGATCATTCCGGGCCTCACCCAGGCTTTGTTCTACATGGCAGCGATCACCATCCTGTGCCATTTTCGCCCGGCACTGGGGCCGCGCTCCGTGCGCGTCGGCTGGGCCGAGCGGCTGCGCAGCCTGGGCAAGATCGCGGACATCGCCGTGCTGATCACGTTCGTCATCGGCGGGTTGATGATCGGCTGGTTTACTCCGACCGAGGCCGCCTCGGTAGGCGTCGTCGCAGCATTCGGACTGTGCGCGCTGCGCGGCGCGTTCAACCGCCGGCTGATCGGTGAGGCGGTGACCAGCACGCTGCGCACCACCGGCATGATCTACGTCATCATCATCGGCGCGATCCTGTTCGCGACGTTCGTCAGCGTCACCGGTATCGCCGATCTGATGGCGACGACGGTGCGCGACATGCATGCCAGCCCGGTGCTCGCAATCTGCGCGATGGCGTTGCTGCTGCTCATACTCGGCTCGTTCCTCGACGGGCTGGCGCTGATGCTGCTGGCGACGCCCATCTTCCTGCCGATCGCACTCGAACTGCACTACAGCCCGATCTGGTTCGGCATCTTCCTAGTGCGGACGATGGAGATCGGCTTCGTCCATCCGCCGCTCGGGCTCAACGTCTATGTCATTCAGGGCATCGGCAAGGACATTCCCTTGGGCGCGATCTTCCGGGGCATCGTGCCGTTCCTGATCGCCGACTTCCTGCATCTCGCCCTGATCATCGCGGTTCCCGCGCTGACCCTGTGGCTGCCCAGCATTGCGGGAGTCTGAGATGAAGATACGTGCCTTGATCGCCGCCAGCGCCATGCTGCTGCTCACCGCCTGCGGTGCCCGGACACCTACTACCGCCCCTGCCCCCTATGTCCTGACCTTCGCCAGCCCCTACCCCCCGACGCATCCATTCAGCCGCGCCGATACCGAGTGGATGGCCCTGGTAACGAAGCAGAGCGGCGGCAAGATCGCCTTCCGGCCCTATTGGTCGGGCGCGTTGTTGTCGGCCGATATGAGCATGGAGGAAATCCGCCACGGCGTCGCCGATATCGGGCTGATCACGCCGATCTATGCCCGTGGCGGGGCGCATCTGCTGCGCGTGCAATCCGGCTTCTACGGCGGCGTGCGCGATATCAACGAGCAGGTCGCGGTGTATGACTGCCTCGCCGCGCGCTTCCCCGGCTTCGGCAAGGAACTCGAGGGGCTGCAGGTGCTCGCCGTCCAGGGCGGCAATTTCCCCGGCGTGCTGACGCGGTACAAGCCGATCCGCACGCTTGCCGATTTCAAGGGACTGCGACTGCGCGCGCAGAGCGACGCGATCGACGTGCTCAAGCAATTGGGCGCCGATCCGGTCAACATGCCGATGGGCGAAGTCTATTCGGCGCTGGCCAAGAACGTGATCGACGGCGTCGTCGCGCCGGCCGACACGATCAAGAGCCTGCATTTCTCCGAAGTCGCCAAGCATTTCACCACGATCCGCTTCAGCCGTGGTGCCTATCCCGCGCGCGCCATCTCGGATCGCTCTTGGCGTCGGCTGCCGGCGGACATGCAGGCGCTACTGATGCGCTCGAAGCCGCGGTGGGAGGAGGCGCTGAACCGCCAGCTCCAGGCCGCCGAGATCGCCGGAATCACCTTCGGCAAGAGCAACGGCATCAGTTTCCAGCCACTGCCCGCGGCCGAACAGGCGCGCTTCGACGCGCTGTATTACCAGGACGCCATCAACCAGGCCCGCCGCATGAAGACGATTGGCATCGATGCCGAGCCGGTCCTCGCGGCGGCGCAGGCCATGATCAACGGCGGCGCATCGCGCCGCTGCGCCACCACCGGCGCGCAGGAGAGCAATTCGTGACGTCACCCACTCCAACTTCCACCCGCCCGCTCGAAGGATTGCGCGTCATCGATCTGACGCGCGCACTTGCCGGGCCGTACGGAACGCTGCTGCTCGCCGGGCTCGGCGCGCATGTCATCAAGGTCGAGGATCCGCGTGGCGGCGATCTAGCACGCGACAACAGCCCCTATGTCGGGCGGGACGGCGTCGTCGTCGAGAAGCGTCACGATGATGACATCTCGATCTCGCACATGACGCGCGCCCGGGGCAAATACGGCGTAACGCTCAACCTGAAGGACAAGGGCGCCGCGGATGTCTTTGCCGATCTGGTGCGCAATGCCGATATCGTGGTGGAGAATTTCACTGCCGGCACCGCGGATCGGCTGGGTGTCGGTTACTCCGCCGCCCGCGCGGTCAATCCCGGTATCGTCTATTGCTCGCTCAGCGGTTTCGGGGCCGATGCGCCGGAGGGCGGCAAGGCGATGGACGTCATCATCCAAGCGCTGTCGGGCGCGATGTACACCAGCGGTGAGCCCGGTCATCCGCCGGTGCGCATCGGCGTGCCGATCGCCGACATGCTGGCGCCGGTCTTCGCGGTGATCGGCATCTTGGCGGCGATCGAGCAACGCCATCGCACGGGGGAAGGCCAGCATGTCGACGTGTCGATGCTCGGCGCGCTCACCTCGTTCGTCGCGATCGAGAATTGGGCCGCGATGGCCTCGGCCGGCATGGCGGCGCGCACCGGACTGACCGTGCAGCGCCTATCGCCGTTCGGCGTGTTCGAATGCGCCGACGGCTACGTCGCGATCGTCGCGGTGCACGAAAAGCTCGCGCAAGGCCTGTTCCGTGCGATGGGCCAGCCCGAGCTGAGCGACGATCCGCGTTTCGCCACGCGCGACGTGCGTGTCGCCAATGCCGAACTGCTGGAAGCGACGATCAACGCGTGGTCGCGCACGCTCCCTACCGCCGAGGTTGTCGCTTTGCTGGAGGCGCAAGGCGTGCCGGTCGCGCCGGTGCGCCACCCCGAAGACGCACTGGTTGATCCGCGCGTCGTGGCACGCAAGGAAACGCTGGCAGTGGCGCATCCATCCTACCCATCCGAGGTTGAGCTGCGTTCGGTGGGCGTGCCGATCCAGTTCTCGGCGGCGCATACCGGCTTCGACGATGTCATGCCGGTGGCGATCGGCGAGCATAACGACTCGATCTACCGCGATATCCTGGGCTATTCCGAAGACCAGATCGCCGCCTTGCGCCAGGCCGGCACGATCTGATGTCCGCCGATCCGTTCGCGCCGTTGCTCGCTGCTTATGACGATCCCGACGCCGTCGCGCGTGCCGCGCTGGCGGCCGGGCGGCGGGTGATCCGGACGATCGGTGCCGATGCACCGCGCGAGCTGCTGCTGGCCGCCGGTTACCAGCCGGTGCGATTGGCGCCAGCCACCGGCGAAACGCCACGCGCCGATGCGGTGATGGGGCAGAAGGGTCTCGGCGCGCGCGGCCGCGCCGTGCTCGAGGCATTGCTCGATCCTGCGCAGCCTGGCGTGCCGGTGCTGTTCACCAGCGCCGATGCCGAGCTCGTCCAGGTGTTCGCCACGATCCGCGATCTCGCGCGGCTAGGCGACGCCACCCCGCCGCCGATTGCGCTGATCGATCTCGGGCATCTGCCGCGCGAAACGACGCGAGCGTACAATGTGGTGCGGCTCGCCGAATTGGATGCCTGGCTGCGCGACCTCGGCACCGGACCCGCGCTGCCGGACGCCGATGTCGGCAAACTGCTCGCACTCGACGGACGGCGGCGCGCGATGCCCGCCCGTCTGTCCGGCACGACGATGCTGAAGCTGATCGGCAGCCTCTCCGTGGTGGATGCGGCCACCGCCGACGCTGCGCTATCTCCCGACGCGGACGTTCCGGCGCGCGATGGACCGCGCGTCTATATCGTCGGCAGCCCGCACGAGACGGCGCGAAGCTATGAGGCGATCGAGGCGCTCGGCGCGACGATCGTCGGCGAGGATCACGATTGGGGCAGGCGCGCGCTCGTCGGCGGCGACCCAGCCGATCCGGCCATCCGCCGCCCGAGCGCCGTCACGCCACCAGCTGAGATCGCGGCCCGCGTGATTGCCGATGCAGCCGCCTGCCAGGCGACGCACATTGTGCACTTGACGATCGGTGCAGACGAAGCAGCCCCTTGGACCGCCGCCGCGGTCCGCCGCGCGATCGGTGGCGCTCTTCCGTTCCTGGCAACGACCGACACCGCCATCGAAGATATCGCCGCCTTCCTTGCTGGCCAGTTGCGCGCTGCCCCACCCCCGAAGCTGTCCCGCCCTGCCCCGCCCCGCACGCCGGGCGCTGCCGACAAGACGCGCAGCCGCAAATCGCTGACTTCGCTCGAAGGGTTCGGCACCTACCAGCGCGAATGGTTCGCCGGCGTCCGCGCGCGGGCCGCTGAGGGCGAGCCGTTCGCCGTAGTCAACGCCAATGCGCCGCAGGAAATCCTCCGCGCGCTGGATATCCCGTTCGTCGTCAACCAGTGGTGGGCGTCGATCGTCGCCGCCAAGCAGCAATCGCGCCGCTATCTCGGCCTGCTGAGCGCACACGATTATCCTGCCAAGGTCGAGCCCTATAGCGCGCAAGGACTGGCGGCATCGTTCGACGACGATCCCGATCAGGCGCCATGGGGCGGGCTGCCCAAGCCTAATTTCGTCCATGCGGTGCTGTCGAGCGATGCCACCGCCGGCATCTTCAGCAACTGGGCCGACGAGACCGGCGCAGCGCCGTATCTCTACGAGCGCACGGTCGATCCCAACTGGACGATCGCGACCAACTGGTGGGATGATCTGCCCGACGGCTGGGAGGAGGCGCTCGAACCCGCGCGCCTCGACCTGCTCACCGCGGAACTCCGCGACGTGATCGCCCAGCTGGAAGCGGCAACCGACCGCGTGTTCGAACCCGCGCGGTTCGAGGCGGTGATGCACCTCGTCAACGAGCAGGAGGAATATTACCGCCGCACCCGCGATCTGATCGCGCGGACCGTGCCCGCACCGATCGGCATCGTCGATTCGATGCCGGCAACCATGGTGCCGCAATGGCACCGCGGCACGCAATGGGCGCGCGATGCGGCCAAGGCTTTCTACGAGGAAGTCGCACAGCGCGTGGCTGATGGCGCCTCGGTTGTGCCGGAGGAACGCGTAAGGCTGATGTTCGTCGGGCGCGGCATGTGGAGCGACATGGGGTTCTACCAGCGCTGGGAGGAAAGCCACGGCGCGGTGTTCGTCTGGTCGATGTATCTGGGGCTCGCCGCCGATGGCTATATCCGCCATTTCGATCGCGGTCGCGATCCGCTGCGCGCGCTCGCCGCCCGCTTCCTGACGATGGGCGACGAACTGCGCATGCCGAGCTGGGCGGCGCCATGGCACGTGCACGAGGCACAGACGCATCAGGTGGATGGCGCGATGGCGCTCGACGATGCCGATCCGTTCGTCATCCGCGCATTGGTGGCCGCCGGCATTCCGGTGCTGGAACTCGGCGTCGACAATTTTGCGCTCGCCGGCGACGACGCCGCTGCGCTGCACGACCGCATCACGGCCTTCATCGAGGGACCGGCTGGCGCGCGTGCCGAAGCGCGGCGCACGGTCGCACCATGACGGCCCTCGCCGGGCTGAAGATCGTCGATTTCTCGCGCTTCCTGCCCGGCGCCTATGTCAGCTGGATCGCCGGCGATCTCGGCGCCGATGTGATCCGCATCGAACATCCGCGCGAACTGGCCAAGCAGGGGCAGATGTTCGGCGCGACCGCCGATCCGACCGCCGCCGCGCAGGCGCGCGCTCGCCCGACCTATCATCGCAACAAGCGCAGCCTGCTGATCAATCCCGGCAGCGACGCGGCACGCGTCGTGCTCCACCGCCTGATCGCCGAGGCCGACATCCTGATCGAGGATTACCGCCCCGGCGTGCTCGCGGCGATGGGCTTTGGCTATGCCGAGATGGCGACGCTCAACCCGCGGTTGATCTATTGCTCGGTGTCCTTCGCCGGGCAAAGCGGCCCACTCGCCGACCGCGCCGGGCATGATCCAGCCGCGCTGGCGCTGGCCGGCGCGCTGTCGCGGCTGAACGGCCTGCCCGATCCGGCGATGCCGGGGCTACAGGTGGCGGATGTGCTCGCCGGCACGCACGCCACGATCGCGACGCTGGCGGCGCTGCAGGCACGCGAACGCACCGGCCTTGGCCAGCATGTCGATGTCGCCATGTCGGACGCGGCAATGCCGCTGCTGATGGTCACGCTCGGCCGCACCGACGATCCTGCCGCGCTGCCCCCGCCGACCGGCGCGTGGCACCCGAAGGGCGGCGTCTGGCAATGCGCCGATGGCGGCTGGATCTGCACCACGGATATGGAACCGGCCTATTGGGCGCGCTTCTGCACGGCAATCGGCCGGCCCGATTTCGAGCCGCGGCGGATGGATGTCGCGGCGCATCCCGGGATGGAGCAAGAGCTCAAGGCTATCTTCCGCACCCGGACGCGGGACGATTGGGTCGATCTGCTCGCCGCCGCCGACACGCAGGCGATGCCGGTGCTGTCGCCGGCCGAAGCGCTCGATCATCCGCACAACCGCGCCCGCGGCATGGCAGTCGATCTCGACGGCCCCGGCGGCATCGTGCGCCAGATCGGCACGCCGTTCCACTTGAGCGACACGCCCCCGGTCCCGCCCCGCCCGGCCGGACTGCCCGGTGCCGATAACGAGGCTATCTTCGCCGAACTCGGCCTTGATGCCGATGAAGTCGCCGCGCTGCACAGCAGCGGCGCATTTTCCGGAGAGCGCAGATGATCCCGCCCCTCGCCGGCATCAAGGTCGTCGATCTCAGCCACGCCATTTCGGGCCCGACCTGCACGCAGATGCTGGTCCATCTTGGCGCGGAGGTGACCAAGGTCGAGCCACCAGTGAAGGGCGACGACTTCCGCCATTATACCGAACATGCCGGCCCGCCGCTGATGAGCGTGCCCTTCGCCGCGATCAACGCCGGCAAACGTTCGGTGACGATCGATCTCAAGAGCGACGATGGCCGCGAGATCCTCTCGCGGCTGATCGAGCGCGCCGACATCCTGGTCGAGAATTTCCGTCCCGGCGTACTCGCGCGCTTGGGCTTCCCACGTGATCGGCTCGATGCGCTCAACCCACGCCTCGTCTCCGTATCGATCAGCGGCTTCGGGCAGGACGGGCCGCTCCGCGATTGGGGCGCCTATGACCATATCGCCCAGGCCATGTCCGGCATCGCGGCGATGAACGCCACGCCGCAGGGGCCGGTCAAGATCGGCATGCCGGTCGTCGATTCGTTCAGTGGCTATCTCGCCGTGATCGCGCTGCTCGCCGCGCTGCGCACGCGCGACGCGACCGGCAAGGGGGAGCATCTCGACGTGGCGATGCTCGATGCCGCGCTCAAGCTGATCGCCCCCAGCGTGTCGGTCCACTCCTACACCGGCGAGGCGCCCGCCAGCATCGGCAATCGCGGCTACCGCATGGTCGCGACCGCCGAATTCTATCCCACCGGCAACGGCTGGATCGCGCTTGGCGCCAATCACCAGCATCAGGTCGCCAAGCTGCTCGACGTGCTCGGCGCCGCGGACATGGTCGACGATCCGCGCTTTCGTGATCACGCTGCGCGGGTCGCGCATTACGACGGCGTGCGCGGCTGGCTAATCGAGCGCCTGTCGCAAGAAGACGCCGCCGATCTCGAACTGCGGCTGACCGCCGCCGGCGTACCCGCGGCCATGATCCGCGATGTAGGTCAGGCAGTCGAGCATCCACATCTCGTCGATCGCGGTCTGCTCGAGGAGGTCGAGTTGCCCGGCTTCGATCGGCCGCTCGCCACGGTCGGCTCCGGCTTTGCCGTCGATCGCCCCACCACGCCGCATCGCGTTCCAACCTTGGGCGCCGATACCGATGCGGTGCTGGACGGGCTCGGCTACGATCCTGCGTCGATCGCCGTGCTGCGTGCGAGCAGGGCGATCTGATGGCCGCGCTCGACCTCGCCTTTCTCGGCGACATCATCCTCGACGTACCCGATCCGAATCACTGGCTCTCCGGCATCGCCGACATTACCCGCGCCGCCGACGTGACGATCGGCCATCTCGAAGTGCCGCACACAAGGCGCGGGACGGAACTGGTCGGTGACGTCCCCGCCCCCGGCGCCGATCCCGATCATCTCGCCGCCCTCGCTCGCGCCGGCATCGACGCCGTATCGATGGCCGGCAACCACATCGCCGATTGCGGCGCCGAAGGGATCGCCGACACCAACGCCGAACTCGACCGGCTCGGCATCGCGCACGCCGGCGCCGGCGCAACGCTGGCCGCAGCCAAGGTGCCGGCAGTGATCGAGCGTGACGGGCGCCGCATCGTCCTGCTCAGCTACAATTGCGTCGGCCCGGAAATCTCCTGGGCGTCCGAGGATCGCGCCGGCAGCGCCTATGTCGCAGTGCACGCCGCGGATGGCGGCCCCAGCCGCCCCCAGGCCGATCTGGTCGAGATCGACCCCGCCTCCGCCGCCGCGATGGCCGCCGATATCGCCGCGGTGCGTGCACCTGACAATTTGATCGTCGTCGCATTGCACAAGGGCATCACCCACCGCCCCGCCGAGCTCGCCCCCTACGAACGCCCCCTTGCGCATGCCGCGATCGAAGCCGGCGCGGACGTGGTCGTCGGGCACCACGCTCATATCGTGCGCGGGATCGAGATCTACCGCGACCGCCCGATCTATCACGGTCTCGGCAACGGCGTCGTCGTCACCAACGCGCTCAGCCCCGGCCAGGATCATGCCGCGCGCGCCGAATGGGTCGAACGCCGCAAGCGCATGTTCGGCTTCGAACCCGATCCCGCCTACACGCTCGCGCCGTTCCATCCGGAAGCGGTAAACGGCATGATCGGCACCGTCCGCTGGCATGCGGATGGCAGGCTGGAGGTCGGTTACATCCCCATCTTCAGCGAGGCACCCGGGCGGCCGGTCTTGCCGACGGCGACCCAGCGCAAGGAAATCTCCGAGTACATTGAGGACATCGGTATACGCGCCGGACTGCCGCGCCTAAGAATGGTTGAAGACGGCCCTAGGATGATGCACCGCCCGACATCATAGCCTATCATGCGGCTGCCCCGGGCAGCTAGCCCGGCTGCAGACAGGGGAGTCATGATGCGCACGGTATCCAGCGACGTTGCCGTCAGGCTCTACCATTTGGGTGAAGACGGCACCGCGACGACGCTCGCCTATGGAACGCTGGCCGAGGCGCTCGCACTGGCAGCGCGTCAGGACGAGGACACGCAGGACGGTCTGTTCCTGCAGACCAGCAACGATGTCGTCAGCTATCTCGATTACATCGACGGTTGAGATAACGCCTGCGACGCGTTGACCGCGGCGCGCGGCTTCCGCTAACGCAGGCGCGGGGTGGGCCTGTAGCTCAACTGGTTAGAGCTGGCCGCTCATAACGGCTAGGTTGCGGGTTCAAGTCCTGCCGGGCCCACCAAAGCTCACGACGATGCGGTGATCAGGTCGTCGAGCGATGCCGGACGCACGCCCCGCCGATCGAGATCGTGGAGCACGACATCCCACCAATGATAGAAGGCGGCCAGATCGGCGGCATCGCGCACATAGGGCGTATGCCCGGGCACGAGCGACGGCGAGTGGAACGCGAAGTTGAGCACGCGTACGCCCTCCCCGATGGCGACCGCGATCGCTTCCAACGCATCGGCCAGCGGCATGTCCTCGGGTGTGAGTGCAACGCGCGAGAGCAGCCCTAGCCGCGAGAAGACACCGCGGGCGCGGGGGAGCCGGCCGAGCGCACGGTATAGCCTAGCTCCGCCCCTCCGCGCACAGCCGGTGAATACGGTACTCAGCGGCAGTTCGACGATGCTCGCCGCAGGGCCGCAGCGAAATGCATGGCTGCCGATCGCGGAAAAGTCCGGGCCTTCCTCCGCGCTATAATCATAGACCGAACGCATCGAGCTATCGATACGGTAGCCGCGATCGGCGAGCAGCTGCAGCGTTGCCGGTCCGATGCCATACCGCCCGGCGCGAAAGATACGGGGCGGCATGCCGACCGCAGCGGTGATCGCATCGGTCAGCACGTCCAGCTTTGCTGCCTGCAACGCATCGGGGAGATTGCCGACGAACGTGTTGCGCGGCACCATCTGCTCGTCCAGCGGCGGATTGACCCAGGGGTGAAGCTGGCTGCCGATCGCGGAACGTCCATCGGCAATCACCCCACGCAGGATATCCGCGCTGGCGGGATCGGTCGCCACTGGATGATCGACCAGATAGGTCATCGGCACGCCCCGGGCGGCAAACCATTGATGTGCCGCGGGCAGAGCGGCGATCGCGGTGACCGAGCGATTGAGGCTGTCCAACGGCGCGTTCCAGTCGAACTCCTCCTCGGTGTCGACCATCACCGTAAATCGCGTACCGAAGCTGGCTGGCCACACGACGAAGTCGCTCGCAGCCGGGGCTGGCACCCGATAGCCGGCCGAGGACGACACCCCCGACACGTTCAGTTGGACGATGCCTGCTCCGCCGCAGCGGCAACCGCCGGCAGCCGCAGCATCAGGCTATGCTCGTCGATCGCCAGCGTCCCGCCGAGTTCGAGCGCAAGATTGCGCGCGAGCCGCAACGCAAAGCCGGTGCCGAGCAACGGTGCGCCATCCGCCTGCGCCACCTCTTCCGCATCGATCGTCAACAACGCCTGGTCGTCATACGCCGCAAGCGCACGAGGGCGATCGAAGGACAAGGCGATGTGCGCGTCGATGGCGCGCGCCGACATGCGGAGCGTCTCGCCCGCGCTGCCCGACGAGACGAGCGTGGCGATCACCCGGCCGATCAACCGCTCGACCGCGCGGTCGTCGCCGGCAATCGCCATGCCGCCCTGCCCACCGTCGATCACGACGTTGGTGCCCCTTAGGATGGCCAACGGGCGAAGATCGTCGACGATGCGGGCGAGCAATGCCGCCAGCGGCACGGATCCGGCGCGCAGATCAAGCGCGTGCGTCTCGATCCGGGCGGCCATGTCGATATCGTCGATCGCCTCGAGCAGGCCCGCGACTTGCGCACGGATCGTGCCCGCTTGCTCACGGTACACCTGCGGTACCGGTCCCAGCAATTGCGTCTCGATCATTTCCGCAAAGCCCGCGATTGCATTGGTCGGCGTGCGCAATTCATGCACCAGCTGACGCAGCGAATCCGCCGGTAAGTTCGGCCGTGTCTGTAGCGGTGCCGCGCTCTCGTCGATCCGCGGCCGCCGGGCAGTGCCGCGATAGCCGGTGAAACGCCCGCTGTCGTGATCGAACGCCGGGATGCCGCTGATCCGCCATTCCCCCGCGGCATCCGACAGCCCGCCGACAACGAGCCGTGCATCGGCGAAGCGGGCGCGGCGCCGGAACGCACCGCCCGCCACGCCGTCTACGCCGGCGCGGCCCGGCATGGCGGCGAAATCGAGCGTCAGGCCGATCAGTGCCGCTCGCGCCGCGCCCTCTACCCACCGAACCACGCCGGCGGCGTCGGTTTCGAAGCGGAAGGTGGTGGCGATGATCGGCTCGAGATCGAACAATGCGGGTTGATCCGCATCGTGCGAACGCAACAGCGGCACGCCCGGCGCGTCGCCGCGCTGGCGCTGATAGGCGTCGATGCGCGCGACGAGTTCCGCGATCGGAAAGGTCCCCGCGCCGGCCTCCGCTGATGGTTCAGCGGACGAACCCGTCGGCGTCTCGGCGCGCCGCAAGGCCTCGGCGACGAACGGCAGATTGCGCGTGATCGACCCGACGGAGACGAAAGGCGATGGTGTCAAGGCTTGCGGCTTCGTCACCGGGGCTACGGCGCGCTCTTCCGTTTTCCAGGGCTGCGCCGCCGTCGGCACGGCCGATACAGCCGGTGATGCTTCGGGCTGAGCCGCAGCAGGCGCCGTGCCCGCGTCATCATTCTGGGTCAGCCGGAAATCGAGCGGCCCAAAGCTTTCCAGCGCGCGCAACACTTCCGGCGCCAGGTCGCGACGATGCCGCAGAACCGATCGCGCAGTGGGCGACATGCCGGGCAGCAGATCGATCCATTCCTTGGGCTGCAGCCTGGCCGTGCGCAGCACCGGGGCCGAGATCGACAATTCGTCATCGAAGAACAAGCGGACCACGGCGGCCGGCGGATTGGCGAACGCCAATGCCCGCGCGCTTGCCGCGCGTACCGGCGAGGGCACTTCGGGCCGCAGCGTCTTCAGCGTCTCGATCGCCTCGACATTGGCCGGCACGCGCCGGCGACCGACCAGATCGACCAGCTGCCGCCACGCCGACTGCGCGCCGAACGGCGTCGACATGTCTGCCGACAGAACCGTCTCAAGGCTGTCGTCGAAGCGCAAGCGGACCCTCCCGTAACGACTGCGAAACTGCTTGCCGTGGTGATTCCGTAACGGTGGTCGCGTCCAAGCGGAAGCGCTAGTTTTCGGGACGTCGCAATGTGGGACAATTGCGTTGCCGCGCAACATTATTATTCGTAATAGCCAAACAGCTTTTGGAAATCGCGCCGACGTGGAGAAATGCGTGTCCTTCGACCATATCGACCGTCAAATCCTATCCCTGTTGCAGGAAGACGGCAGGATGACCAATGTCGATCTTGCCGACAAAGTAGGATTGACCGCGCCCCCGTGTCTGCGCCGGGTACGCGCACTCGAAGAAGGCGGTGCGATCCGCGGCTATCATGCCGAGCTGGATCCCGCCACCCTGGGCTTTCCGATCACGGTTTTCGCCATGGTCTCGCTCCGCAGCCAGGCCGAGCACGATCTCGCCGCGTTCGAGGATCATGTCGCCAAGATCCCGGAAATCCGCGAATGCCACATGCTTAACGGCGAAATCGACTTCATCCTGAAGATCGTCGCGGCCGACCTCAAAAGCTTTCAGGACATCCTGACCACGCACCTGACCCCGGCACCCAATGTCGCCAGCGTGAAGACATCGTTGACGATCCGTACCGCCAAGTCGCTGCCCGGTATCCCGGTTCGCGTGGCTTAGAGTTCTTTGACTGCAGGTAACCCCCGCCCCGTTCGTCCTGACTAGCCTCTTCGACTGCCTGCAAGGGCAGGCGCTCAGGACAGGCATCGAGTAGCGCGAAGCGCGTATCGAGAAGGCGTATCGGAGGACACGCACCCGCGCGCCCCAAGGTGCTTCGATACGAGCCCTAGAAACGGCCTGCGGCCTACTCGGTCTCTACTCAGCACGAACGGGCTGAGGTGTGGAGATCATGCTTTGATTGCGTCAGTACAGCGCGCGCTACCCCCGCGCATGTAGGCAACGACCGGAATCCATGAAAAAGGGCGGCATCGCTGCCGCCCTTCTCACATCCGGATCAGGCCGCCGTCGGCTTGCCCGGAGCATCGGCCCAATAGGACCACAGCAGAGCGATCTGCCCGCGCAGGCCATTGGTGACCTGGCCAAACGCCTGCTTGGCCTGGGCCTTGTCGCCCGAACCCAGATAGGCGATGCCAAGGCGCGTGTTGACCTCGTCCTTGTCGACCTTTGCGCCGCCCTTGGTGAGGGCCATCTTATAAAGCTCGATCGCCTTGGCATAATTGCCCTGACCGAGGCTGAAATCGCCCGCGCCCGTGGCATTGAGGCCATCCGACGAAGCCGCGGCGCTCTTTTCCTGCGCGGCGATCGAGCCTTCCTTGGCGACCTGGCCGTTCGCTTCTGCCAGGATCAACTTCGCATTGGCACTGGCGGCCGGGATCTTGCCGCTTGCCTTGCCGGCGGCGATCACCGTCTGGGCTTCGCTCGCCACGCCGACATCGACCGCAAGCTGCGCATATTCCAGATATTCGTTCTCGCCCGTCAGCGAGTCCGTGGCGCGCAGCAGGCGGAAGAGATCCAGCCGCTGCTTCTTGGTGATGGTGCGGGCATTCGCGCCTTGGAAGCCGAAGACATAGACCGCAGTGTGCCAGTTCTTCTGCGTCGGATAGGCATACAGCCAGTCACGTGTCCAACGCAGCGTCGCCGCGGTATCCGGGGTCTTTTGCAGCGACGAGATCGTGTACTTGTACAGATCCTCGTCGACCGGCTTGCCGGCCGCCTTGGCAGCAGCGATCTGCGCCTCGATCTCGCTCGCGCCGCCAGCGGAGTCGCCGGTGATGATCTTGGTGCGGGCAATCTGCAGCGGCAGGTTCTCCGACGTGTAGCCGAGGTCACGTGCCTTGACGTAGCCGGCCAGCGCCTGCGGATATTGCTTGGCGTTATACGCCATGTTGGCACGCAAATAGGTGAATCGGCCGAGTTCTGCCTTGGGCGTCGCCGGGTTGGCGAGCAAGGCGTCGAGCATCGGCGCCATCGCCGCCTCGTTGCCGTTCGGACCGGCCTGGTTCGCGGTCAGCTGCAGCCGCAGGACCTGCGCGAGATAGCGCTCGTCATCGGTCTTGGCAGCGGCCTCGACCGCGGAGACCTGCGGGCCGGCCGCGGCATAATCCTTGGCGGCAAGAGCGGTCTGCGCGGCGATCGCCGGGGTGCGCACTTCGTTGCTGAGTTTCGGGCCGGTGGGCTTCTCATCCTTCTTGGCGAAGGCGGGCGTGGTGATGGCCATGCTGCTCGTGCCGGCGATGAGAATCGCCGCGAGCGCGGCCGAGGACAATTTCTTCACGTGCGAACTCTCCATCTGGCGGTGCATCGCACCTTGGTTCCGATGCCGCTGTAACCTGCAGCAGAGCCGGGTCAACACGCGACGGTCGATCGCGCTCCTGCGGCGGGGCGACTGAACGACGATTGAACGCGTTTTTTTGACCGGCGGGCCGCGGCTCGCTAACCGCGGCAGCATGATCGCCATCCTCTCCCCCGCCAAGACACTCGACTATGAAAGCCCGCTGCCGGACGTGACGCCGACCGTGCCACGCTTCGCCGATGATGCGGTGAAGCTTGCCGCGTCGGCGGCCAACCTCAGCCAGAAGCGGCTGAGCGAGCTGATGGGCATCTCCAAGCCACTCGCCAAACTGAACGCCGATCGCTTTGACGGCTTCGTCGATCAGCCCGAACGTCCGGCACTCTATGCCTTTGCCGGCGATGTCTATACCGGGTTCGAGGCGAAGACGCTGGACGAACCGGGCGTCGCCTTCGCCCAGGATCATGTACGTATGCTCTCCGGCCTGTACGGCCTGCTCCGCCCGCTGGATGCGATGCGCCCCTACCGGCTGGAGATGGGCACCCGCTGGGCGCCGCGGCGCAAGACGCTGTACGATTATTGGGACAAGCGCATCGCCGACCTGCTTGCCGCCGATGTCGCGGACGAGGGGTCGGGCGTGATCCTGAACCTCGCCAGCCAGGAATATTGGCATTCGGTCGACGGCAAGCTGCCGGGCGCCGTGCGGGTGATCGAGGTCGATTTTCGCGAACCCGGCCCCAAGGGCCCACGCTTCGTCAGCTTCAACGCCAAGCGCGCGCGCGGCATGATGGCACGCTATCTGTGCGAACATCGCATCACCGACATCGATGGCATGAAAGGCTTCGACACGCACGGATATCGCTTCGATCCGGCCGAGAGCGATGACGTCCGTTGGCGGTTCACGCGCTCATGAGCGGCACCGCGGTCGTCATCGGCGCATCGGGCGGGATCGGCGCGGCGCTGGAAGAGGCACTGCGCGACGAAGGCGCGTTCGATACGGTATACGGCTTTGCCCGGTCGCGCAGCGGGGACCGGCATATTGATCTGGAGGACGAAGCCAGCATCGCCGCCGCCGCGGCGATCGTTGCCAAAGGCGCCGCGCCGACACTGGTGATCGTCGCCACCGGTGTGCTGCACGCCGATGGCCAAGGCCCCGAAAAGACGATGCGCGAGCTGGATGCCGCCTGGCTCGCCCGCACCTATGCGATCAACACGATCGGGCCGGCATTGGTCGCCAAGCACTTCCTGCCGCTGATGACCAAGGGTCAGCGCGGCGTGTTCGCGGCCTTGTCTGCCCGTGTCGGCAGCATCGCCGACAACAAGCTCGGCGGCTGGTACGGCTATCGCGCCTCCAAGGCCGCGCTCAACATGATGATCCGCACGCTGGCGATCGAGGAACGCCGCCGCAACGAGCGCAGCATCGTGGTCGGGTTGCATCCGGGGACGGTGGATACGGCGTTGTCGAAGCCGTTTCAGGGCAATGTACAGGCCGGGCATCTGTTCGATGCCGGGCGTGCGGCGGTCCAGCTTTTGGATGTGATCGACGGGCTGAAGGTGCCGGACAGCGGCAAGGTGTTCGCCTGGGACGGGGCGGAAGTGCCCGCTTAACCCACACCGTCACCCCGGACTTGTTCCGGGGTCCACCGTGCCGCAAAATTCACAGGCGTTGTGTTTGCATAACAGTGGCCCCCGGAACAAGTCCGGGGTGACGGATGGTATACCGCGTATAGCCCCAACCCTTGGCATCCCCCCCCGCCTCGGCTAAAGCCGTCACACGACTGAAACGAACCCGAAAGCACCAGAAATTTGACCGACGAGACCATCCTCGCCGACCCTTCCGATATCTCGCCGATCTCGATCGTGGACGAAATGCGGTCGAGCTATCTCGACTATGCGATGAGCGTGATCGTCTCGCGCGCCCTGCCCGACGTGCGCGACGGTCTGAAGCCCGTCCACCGGCGCATCCTGTTCGCGTCCCAAGAAGGTGGCTTCGTTCCCGGCCGCCCGTATCGCAAATGCGCCAAGATCGTCGGCGACGTGATGGGCAACTATCACCCGCACGGCGACAGCTCGATCTACATGGCGCTCGCGCGCCTCGCCCAGGATTGGGCGATGCGCGTGATGCTGATGGACGGCCAGGGCAATTTCGGCTCGATGGATCCGGATATGCCGGCCTCGATGCGCTATACCGAGGCGCGGCTTACCAAGGCTGCGATGGCGCTGCTCAGCGACATCGACAAGGATACGGTCGATTTCGCGCCCAACTATGACGGTTCGCGCGAAGAGCCGACCGTGCTGCCGGCGCGCTTCCCCAACATCCTGGTCAACGGCGCAGGCGGTATCGCCGTCGGCATGGCGACCAACATCCCGCCGCACAATCTCGGCGAAGTCGTCGATGCCTGCCTCGCTTATATCGAGAATGGCGGGATCACCATCGACGAGCTGATGGAGATCGTCCCCGGCCCCGACTTCCCGACCGGCGGCATCATCCTCGGCCGCGCCGGCTGCAAGGCGGCGTACAATGAGGGCCGCGGCTCGATCATCGTCCGATCGCGCCACATCGTCGAGGAAGGCCGCGGCGATCGGCGCTCGATCGTGCTGACCGAAATCCCGTACCAGACCGGCAAGAACAACCTGGTCGAGAAGATCGCCGAGGCCGCCAAGGACAAGCGCATCGAAGGCGTCAGCGACATTCGCGACGAATCGAACCGCCATGGCGTGCGCATCGTCATCGATCTCAAGCGCGACGCGACCGCCGACGTGGTGCTCAACCAGCTCTGGCGCCACACCCCGGCTCAAGGCTCGTTCCCCGCCAACATGCTCGCGATCCGCGGCGGCCGCCCCGAGACGCTCAACCTGCGCGATATCATCGAGGCGTTCGTCAAGTTCCGCGAGGAAGTGATCACGCGGCGCTCGAAGTTCGAGCTCGCCAAGGCGCGTGAGCGCGCGCATCTGTTGCTCGGCCTCGTCATCGCCGTCACCAATCTCGACGAAGTCGTGCGCATGATCCGCGGCTCGTCCAGCCCGGCCGTCGCCCGCGCTGCCCTGCTTGAGAAGAGCTGGCCGATCGCCGAGATCGCGCCGTACATCCGTCTGGTCGAAGCGGTCGAGGACAAGCAGGAAGGCGATGTCTATCGCCTGTCCGAAGCGCAGGTCCGCGCGATCCTCGATCTGCGCCTGCATCGCCTGACCGCTCTGGGTCGCGACGAGATTGGCAACGAGTTGCAGGGCCTGGCGGACTCGATCACCGAACTGCTCGAGATCCTCGCCAACCGCGCCAAGCTCTATGAGGTGATGAAGGAAGAGCTCGCCGCCGTGCGCGTTGAATTCGCCACCCCACGCAAGACCGAGATCGCCGCCGCTGCCGATGGCATCGACGACGAGGATCTGATCGAGCGCGAGGACATGGTCGTCACCGTGACGATGCAGGGCTATATCAAGCGAACCACGCTCGACACGTTCCGGGCGCAAGCGCGCGGCGGCAAGGGCCGCAGCGGCATGACCACGAAGGACGAAGACGTCGTCACCGAATTGTTCGTGACGTCGACGCATACGCCCGTCCTGTTCTTCTCCACCCACGGCAAAGTCTATCGCAAGAAGGTCTGGCGCCTGCCCGAGGGTGGCGCCGCCACCCGCGGCCGGCCGATGATCAACCTGCTGCCGCTGGCCGAGGGCGAGACGATCTCCACCGTGCTGGCGCTGCCCGAGGACGAGGCGGAATGGGGCAATCTCCACGTCATGTTCGCCACCGCCAAGGGCAATGTCCGCCGCAACTCGATGGATGCCTTCACCAGCGTGCCGACCAACGGCAAGATCGCGATGAAGTTCGAAGGCGAGGACGAGGATGATCGCCTGATCGGCGTGGCCTTGCTCAGCGAAGGCGACGACGTGCTGCTCGCCACCCGCGCGGGCAAGGCGATCCGCTTCGCCAGCACCGACGTACGCGAGTTCCAGAGCCGCAACTCCACCGGCGTGCGCGGCGTGGCGCTGAAGGGCGACGACAAGGTTATCTCGCTGTCGATCCTGCACCGGGTAGATGCGAGCCCGCAGGAACGCGAGAATTACCTCAAATTTGCGCCATGGAAGGCCGAACGCGAAGGCGCACCGGACGATCAGGACTTGTTCGATCAGATGGTCAAGGCCGAGCAGTTCATTCTCACCGTCTGCGCCAACGGCTATGGCAAATTGTCGAGCGCCTATGATTACCGCCGCACCAATCGCGGCGGCCAGGGCATCACCAATATCGACAATATTGCGCGCAACGGACCCGTCGTGGCGAGCTTCGCCGCGGCCAAGGGCCATCAGCTGATGCTGGTCACCGACCAGGCCAAGCTGATCCGCACGACGCTTGGCTCCTTGCGCGTGATCAGCCGCAATTCGGCCGGCGTGAAATTGTTCGATGTCGGCAAGAACGAGCATGTCGTCTCCGCCGCGCGGATCGAGGAGACGGTAGAAGAGGCCGAAGCCGACGTCCGCGGCCCCGCCGACGCGCCCGAAATTGCACCGAACGACGATGGCGACACGCGCGACGACCTCGCCGCCGGCCCGGAGAATGGCGAATGAGCGAGTTGGCAACCATCGCCTACAAGGTGCTGACCGCCGAGCAGATGGCGGCGCTGGAGGCGGACGGCACGTTCGCCGGTGCGCCGGTCGATCTGGCCGACGGCTATATCCACCTCTCGACCTGCGAGCAGTTGACCGAGACGGTCGACAAGCATTTCGCCGGGCAGGATGACCTGCATGTCGCAGCAGTCGATCTCGGCAGTTTCGGCAGCTCGCTGAAATGGGAAGAGTCACGCGGCGGCCAGCTCTTCCCGCACCTCTACGGGCCGCTATTGCTGGAGACGGTAATCGCTTACGGCCCGCTCGAGCGGCTGCCTGACGGCAAGGTCAAGCTGCCCGTCGCCGGCTGAATCCCGATCTACTTTCCCCGGCGAAGGCCGGGGCCCAGTGGTGGAACAGCAGTTGGCGAGCGCCGCGCTCCGTTATTCCACCGTCGCGACTGGGCCCGGCCTTCGCCGGGGAAAGTGGGGGTCACCGCCCCGCCGCATCCACCTCCGCCGCGCTGAACGCCACCGGCCCCTTGCCCGCCGCCTCGGCGACGATCTTGCGTGCGATCAACGTCGTCACGGGAGCCAGCACGTCGAAATGCCCGCGCCCCGCAACGCGCAGGAAGTGCAATTGCGGGTTGGCCGTCTTGGCCCGCATCGCATCGAGCGACTCGATATTGCCCTGCCCCGTGCCTTCGATCACCCAGGTCGGCCGCTTGACCGACTCAAGCCAGTAGACCGGCGAGCGCAATCTCATCTCCTTCTCGTCCTTGGGGTCGGCATAATTGTAATCGCTGCCATACGATCGCACGTCGTCCGCCGCGCCAAACGCGAACACGCCGCGAAAGCGATCGCTTGCTTCTGCCGCCAGCAACACGGTCGTCCCGCCCGTGCTTTGCCCGCCGAGATAGATCCGCGTCGGATCGACATAATCGAGCTTGGCGAGATAGGCCGCCGCCGCAAGGATATCGTCGATCTCGCCGTAAAAGCCCTCGCGATAGCCGGGATTGTCGTTCCCGCCGCGCAGCGAGGGATATATGGTGACGATGCCCGCCTCGCGGAAGGCTGACGCCGTCTGATCGTTGGCGGGATCCTGCTTGCTCCAGAAGTCGCCGATCGAATTGCTGTCGCCGCCCGAAATCCAGATGATCGCCGGGTGACGCCCGCCCGCGGCAGGCTTCGGTGTGACATAGGCGGCGAGTTGACCCGCCGGTGACGTGTAATGGATCAGGTCGAGAACGCCTTTGGGCGGTTGCGGCGCCGGGCCGTCACCCTTGGTCTTGTCCAAGATGGCCGTAACATGGCCGGCCCGGGCGGTGGCCAGCGTTTCCGTGGCCTCAGTCCCGCCGCTTGGGCTGTTGCAGGCGCTCAGCGTGATCGCCATGCTTGTCGCCAGCCACAGTCCCTTCCTGGTCCACGCCATCGCTTGCTTTCCCCGCAATGTTGATTGACGGGGTAGTTACGTGGCCAATGAATGCCAAGCGCCGATCAAGTATAGAGATCGACCACCTCGGCCCCCTGCCCGACCGCCTGCAGCAACAAGGTCCGGTGGCAATGACACGGATCGCGCTCGAAGCACAACAAGGCAGACGGCATCTCCGCTGCCAGCTCCAGCATCTGCGCCGCCTGAACCTGCGCCTCCGGCAATTCCAACTGCTCGGCATAGACCGCCTCGAGCGTGGCCACATCACCCTTCTTGGCCGCATCGCGCCCCGGCTTGGGCGTGCCCAGCGCCTTCAGATGCACATAGCCGATCCCCGCCTCGAACAACGACGCCGCCAGCGACGTCTTCGAAAAGCCCGGCCGGCGCGACAGTGGGAGTGCCCGCACATCGATGACGCGCTTCACGCCCGCCTTGCTGAGCGCGGCGAGGAAATCGGCCATCGTCGTGGCCTCGTATCCGATGGTGAATATTTTCATCATACACAGATGGTAGTGCGCCGAGCCGCCCGCAATAAAGCCATTTGCGACTTGCACTGCGGGCTTGGCCGATACCCCGGATAGGCGCTAACGCACGCGCATGACACATGACATCCACATCATCGGCGGCGGGCTTGCCGGATCGGAAGCGGCGTGGCAGCTCGCCGAGGCCGGGTTCAAGGTCCGCCTGTCCGAAATGCGCGGCAGCGGCGAGAAGACGCCCGCGCATCACACGGACGGGCTCGCCGAACTGGTCTGCTCGAACAGCTTCCGCTCGGATGATGCAACGAGCAACGCCGTCGGCCTGATCCACCAGGAAATGCGCACAATGGGCTCGCTCATCATGCGCGAGGGCGATATCCACAAGGTCCCTGCCGGCTCGGCGCTGGCGGTCGATCGCGACGGCTTTTCCGAAGGTGTGACCAAGGCGATCGAGGGCCACGCCAACATCAGCGTGATACGCGAGCGCATCGACACGATCCCCGACGGCCCCGTGATCATCGCCACCGGTCCGCTCACCGCCGCACCGCTCGCCGCTAGCATTGGCGCGGCGACCGGCGCCGATGCGCTCGCTTTCTTCGATGCCATCGCGCCGATCGTTCATTTCGACAGCATCGACATGGACACCGCCTGGTTCCAGTCGCGCTGGAACAAGGGCGAGGGCAAGGATTACATCAACTGCGCGATGGATCAGGAGCAGTATCTCGCTTTCCATCAGGGCCTGATCGAGGGCGAGAAGACCGAGTTCAGGGAATGGGAAAAGGATACGCCCTATTTCGAAGGCTGCATGCCGATCGAGGTCGCCGCGTCGCGCGGTGTCGATACGCTGCGCTATGGCCCGATGAAGCCGGTCGGGCTCGATCACCCGGTCACCGGGCGCTGGCCCTATGCCGTGGTGCAGTTACGCCAGGATAATGCGAGCGGCACGCTGTGGAACATCGTCGGCTTCCAGACCAAGCTCAAGCATGCCGAGCAGGTGCGCCTGTTCCGCACCATTCCTGGCCTCGAAAACGCCGAGTTCGCGCGCTTGGGCGGGCTCCATCGCAACACCTTCATCCGCTCGCCGGAACTGCTCGATCCGACGCTAAGGCTTAAATCCATGCCTAACGTGCGTTTCGCTGGCCAGATCACCGGCTGCGAAGGCTATATCGAGAGTGCGGCGATCGGCCTGATCGCCGGGCGCTTTGCCGCCGCCGAGCTCAAGGGCGAGATGCTGGCCCCGCCGCCAGTGGCAACGGCGCTCGGGGCGCTGCTACATCATATTACCGGCGCGGCGGAGGCGGAGACGTATCAGCCGATGAACGTCAATTTCGGGCTGTTCCCACCGATCCCCGGCCGAACCAAGAAGGCGGATCGCAAGAAGATGTACACCGATCGCGCAAGGGAAGCGCTGGGGGTCTGGCTGGCGGCTTGAACGATCCCCGGTGAAGGCTGGGGCCAGGCTGGCAATGGTCCCTCATCTTGGCCCGGCCGGGGTCTTCGTCGGGGAACGATTACCCCTCATCTTCCTCCCGCGTCGGCGATGCGGCGCCGGCCGGCGGACACTTCACCTGCGCCCGCACCTTGCGCTTCGGTGCCGTGGCCACGAATTCCTTAGGCGTCATCGTCCCCGATTTGTCCGTATCCGCCGCGGCGAACTTGCCCGTCGTCTTCACCGCCCATTCGTCGAACGACAGCCGCCCGTCTTTGTCCGTGTCGAGCTTGGCGAACGCCTTGCGCCGCGAGGCCAGATATTCTTCGCGCGTGATCAGCGCGTTGCGATCCTTGTCGTAGCGATTGAAGCGTTTCTCTTCGCGCGTCTTGGGGCTGGCCTCCGGCACGCTATCGGGCAGCGCCTCCTGCGCCTCGCCGGTTGCCGCCTCGATCTTCATGGGCGCTGCCGGCAACATCGTATCCGACCGCGCCGGACTCTTGAACACCAGCACGCCCGCCGCCACTAGCAGCAATGCCGCCACGCCACCCGCCAGATATCGCCACATCCGCCGTCCCCCTCGCCTGTCGCGGGCAGCAACCTATCGGCTTTCTCTACCCTGCGAAAGCCTAGCGACCGGTCATCCGGTGCAGCAGTACCCGCGCCACCCGCGCCGGCGATCCACGCCGCACCGGGACGTCCAAAGCCACCGCCAGATCCATCCGCGCGAGATGTGCCAGCGCGCCCAGGCTCCGCGCATCCCGGCTCCATTTCCGCTCCGTTGCCGCGGACAAAGCGGCATCGGCGAGTGCTGCGGCACGGGCGGCGATCGCCGGTTCGCCGATATGCCGCGACAGATCGGCCAGCGCCCAGCCACGCCCCGCAGGCGCCACGGGATCGCCCTGCGCCGCCCCCAGCACCGTGGCCGCCGCGCCGAACAGGATCACCCCGCGCGCGGCATATGCCTCCAGCGTCGCATCATCCGGCAGTTCGGGATCGAGCAGCACTTCCCAGGCATCGATCATCAAGGCGAGGCGCGTGCCTGTAACCCCACGTGGCAACACGTGCGCGGCCAGCGCCTGCAACACCGGCTCGGCCGGCGGCGGCGCACGATCGAGCCGCTCCAGCGCCTCGTACCACCACGTCAGCCGCATCTGCCCCACCATCGGCTCACGCGTCGTACGCAGGATGCGGCCCAGCACGTCGTCGAGCGCGAACAACGCGGCGACGGCGGGTCGGACGGAGGCGGGAGCGTAGGAGAGCGCCAGCAGCCGTTCGGGATCTGTTGCGCGCTCGTCGGCTGTGTTTCCAAGCGTCGTCAAGGCGATCTTAATCCTCTTGTTTGATAGCAGGTTATCCGGCTGCACTTAGATGGCGGCCGGTTACTCTATCGTACCTGGGATTGTGTATGCGGGATACCAACAGCCGGCGCTCGCCAACCACCTTTCTCGGCCGGCTGGCGCGTGACCGGCGCGGCAATACGCTGGCGCTCGCGGCAATGGCCGTCTTTCCGCTGCTCGGCATGATTGGCAGCGGGCTCGATATGGGCCGAGCGTATCTCGTCAAGGCGCGCCTGCAGCAGGCGTGCGACGCCGGCGTGCTTGCCGCGCGCAAATCGATGACCGGCACGACGCTGGACACGGCGGCGCGTACTCAGGCGACATCCTTCTTCAACATCAACCTGAACGCCGGGCCCTACCCCGCCAATGCCGACGGCACACCCGGCACCGGGCCGCACGGTTCGACTGTCCAGCCGATCGTGGTCTCGGATGTAATCGCGCATAACGCAGTGACTGGTACTGACATCCCCACTGGCACGGTGCACGGCGTTGCCGCCGCCACCGTGCCGATGACGATTATGAAGCTGTTCGGGACGGACAGCATCTCGCTCAACGTGACGTGCGAAGCCGAACTCAACGTTTCGAACCAGGACATCCTGTTCGTGCTCGATACGACAGGGTCCATGGCGTGTCTGCCGGGGGACAGCGTCTCCACGTGCGACAGCTACGTGGGGAGCAACACTACCCAAAGCAACGGAATTTGGCTGACGAGGGAGAAAGACAACTCTCGTATCGATGTACTGCGGGCTGCAGTGAAGAGCTTCTATGCTGCCGTCAACAATGCCAAGGCACCGGGCTCCCGACTCCGAATCGGGTTCCTCCCGTATTCGAGTGGCGTCAATGTCGGAGATGTCCTGCCCTCAGGTACGCTCGATAACGGTTTGATTACTTATGCGAGCCGTCTTGCCAACTTCTCCACGTCAAAGCACTCTCCCAGCGTGACATCGTACGGCAATTACGACACTGTCGAGACCTACAATAACGGTACGGCGCTCAACGCCGCCAATTGCACGAGTTACACGACCAACCAGGCTTTTTCAGGCTACAATCCAACCGCCGGACCGCCGACTTCGGTGATAACAGGCGGCAACACTCCTGCGAATGTCACGACCTACGAATACAAGTACAATTCCGGCAAAAAGAACAACGAGAGCGGAACTGCGACGTGCAAGCGTGACCGGCGGACTGTCACAACGACTTATACTACCCGCTGGGCGTTCACCAATTGGACATACACGTCCGCACGATCCATGCCGGTCGCGAATTACGTCGCTGGCTCGCAGATGATCGTGCCAGCGCTGACATCAACCTCGACCGTCCCATCGACTGGGTCTGGGACACCTCCGCCTTATTCCCCTCTTGAGTTAGCGGACATGACAGCGGCCGGATCGACCACCGGAATGACCGCCATCAGTTCCGCTTGGGACGGGTGCATCGAGGAACGGATTACCGGAAGCGCGGATATCAACGGCGCTGCCAATTCCGCGTCGACGCGCTGGCGTCCAGCCTGGCGCGACATTGAGTACAGCCGAACGGCCTTTACGGCCCAAACCACTTCATCTTCCGATTCGGGAGATTTTTACCGCGCTTCGCAAGACACAACGGGATTAAGCGAGACCTCATATTCTTGCCCGAAGGCAGCGGCACTGCCTGAGGAACTATCTGCCGCGCAGGTCGGCGCTTACGTCGATGCACCGGATTTCGTGGCGCATGGGCGTACCTATCACGATATCGGTATGATCTGGGCTGCGCGTATCATGTCGACCACCTCGGTCTTCTCAGCGCTGCATAGCGGCGCGCCCAACGGAAAGCCAATAAGTCGCAACATCATCTTCATGACCGACGGCGATATGAAGCCTACCGCGCAATCGTATAGCCCTTATGGCATCGAGAAGGTCGATCGGCGGGTTATGGGGCCAACAGCGACCCTGAATGATACGACACTCAAGACCGCGCACAATGCCCGCTTTCTTGCCGCCTGCCAAGCAGCGCAGGATAACGGCGTGAATGTCTGGGTGGTCGCCTTTGGACAGACGATGACCACCGAACTCAGAACCTGTGCGAGTAGCGATACGCAAGCCTATGAGGCGCTGAATGCCGCGAGCCTCAACTCTGCGTTGGCACAGATCGCTCAGCGTATCGCCGATCTCAGGCTTACATCGTGATGCTGCATCGGCTCGCCTTATTGGCCCGGGCGCGTCAGGGATCGGCTGCTACCGAATTCGCGATCGTGGCGCCGGTTTTGATGCTGATGATCATAGGGTTGTTCGATCTCGGGCACAGCATGTACGTCACCGCCGTGCTGCAGGGGGAACTCGAGCGCGCCGGCCGCTCCTCGTCGTTGCAGTCCGGAACGAGCAGCACGACTGCGATCGATAATTCGGTCAGCAGCATTGTACGCAACCTCATCGGCAGCGGTGCGACATTCGTATCGCAGCGGCTCAACTATTCGACCTTTGCTGCGGTAGGCACACCCGAAGTTTTCGTCGATAAAGTGCCGAAGAATAACAAGTACGATCCCGGCGAATGTTTCGAGGACGTCAACGGCAACGGGCAGTGGGACGCCGATAGTGGCAAAACCGGTCAGGGCGGCGCGAATGACGTCGTGGTCTACAAGATCACTGTGACGTACCCACGCATGTTTCCAATGGCCGGCCTTTTCGGCTGGAGCCCCAACCAATCGATCACGGCATCGACGGTGCTGCGCAATCAGCCGTACGCGACCCAGGCCATTCCCGTCGTTGCCAAGTGCTAGGAGGCACCGTGTCGCTACGTTTCATCATGCTACGCTCGCTGGCAGCTGAAAAAAGCGGGATCGCGCTGATAGAATTCGCTTTCGCCGCGCCATTGTTGATGGTGCTGGGCATGTACGGGCTTGAGACTGCGAACCTTGCCATCATGCGTATGCGAGTTAGTCAGGCGGCGGCGAACCTGGCGGACAACATCTCGCGGATGGGCGCTATGGACACGCTTGGTGTCAAATCGATCCGCGAAGTGGACATCAACGATAGCTTCGCCGCACTGCGCAGCCAGTCTTCAAGCTATAAGCTGACGACTTACGGCCGTGTGATCCTGTCGAGCCTGGAACGCAACAGCGCTGGCGGGCAGTGGATCCATTGGCAACGCTGCCTGGGCAAGAAGCAGTGGGCGTCTAGCTACGGCGTCGCCGGAAACGGGTCGAGCGGTACCGGATTTGCGGGCATGGGGCCTACTGGGCAGCCCAAGATAACGGCGCCCGATAAAAGCGGCGTGATGTTCGTCGAGATCGCTTTCGATTACCAGCCGCTCTTCAGCAACTCACTACTCGGCGAGCAGACGATCCAGACCAAATCGGCGTTCATTGTGCGCGACCAACGCGACTTTACCGACGCGAAGAACCCGTACAATCCCTCGCCGTCCGCCACCGCCGCATCGTGTACCTTGTACGAGGAATAAGGCCCCGGCTTGTGCTTACGGGGCCGGCATCCGCCAGCCCCGGATACCTTGCCACCTAGCGGTATGTCACCTTCTTCACCGCCTCGACGATCTTCGCCGAATTGAGCAACGCCAGCTTCTCCAGATTGGCCGCATACGGCAGCGGCACATCCTCGTTCGCCACGCGCAGCACGGGGGCGTCGAGATCGTCAAAGCCTTCTTCCATGCAGATCGACACGATCTCCGAGGCGATCGAACAGGTCGCCCAACCCTCTTCCGCGACGACCATCCGGTTTGTCTTCTTCAGGCTCTTGAGTACGGTCGCCTTGTCGAGCGGGCGCAGCGTGCGCAGGTCGATCACCTCGGCATCGATCCCCTCGCCGGCCAGCTCTTCCGCTGCTTCAAGCGCCAAGCCAACGCCGATCGAATAGCTCACGATCGTCACGTCGCTGCCTTCACGCATGATCCGCGCCTTGCCGATCGGCAGCACGTAATCGTCGAGCTTGGGCACTTCGAACGTGCGACCGTACAGCAATTCGTTCTCGAGGAACACGACCGGATCCTGGCTGCGGATCGCGGCCTTGAGCAGCCCCTTGGCATCCGCCGCATCATACGGCGCAATGACGATCAGGCCGGGAACGCTGGCATACCACGGGCCGTAATTCTGCGAATGCTGCGCGCCGACGCGGCTCGCCGCGCCGTTGGGGCCGCGGAACACGATCGGGCAGCGCATCTGCCCGCCGGACATATAGTTGGTCTTCGCCGCCGAGTTCACGATATGGTCGATCGCCTGCATCGCGAAGTTGAACGTCATGAACTCGACGATCGGGCGCAGTCCGCCCATCGCCGCGCCGGTGCCGACGCCGGCAAAGCCATATTCGGTGATCGGCGTGTCGATCACACGGCGGTCGCCGAATTCCTCGAGCAGCCCCTGCGTCACCTTGTACGCGCCCTGATATTCGGCGACTTCCTCGCCCATCACGAACACGCGGTCGTCGCTGCGCATTTCCTCGGCCATCGCATCACGCAGCGCTTCGCGCAGCGTGATCTTGACCATCTCGGTGCCCTCGGGGAGCGCGGGATCGGCGATCTCGGCGCCATGCTTGGACGCTTCGAACAATTGCTGCGCGCCGCTCTCGACCTTGGTCGGCGTGGTGCCTTCCGGCTGGTTGGCGGCCTGGTCGGCGGGCTGCGCTTCCTTGGGCTGCGCGTTGGCGGAGTCGCCGGCACGTTCCTCGGTCTTGGGCGCTTCGGCAGTCCTGGGCGCTTCGGCCGACGCATCCTCGCCCTCGGCCAACAACGTCGCGATGACGGTGCCGACCTTCACATTGTCGCTACCTTCAGCGATCAGGATCTTGCCGATCGTGCCTTCGTCGACCGCTTCGAATTCCATCGTCGCCTTGTCGGTCTCGATCTCGGCCATGATGTCGCCGGATTTGACGACGTCGCCTTCCTTGACCAGCCATTTGGCAAGCGTGCCTTCCTCCATCGTCGGGGAAAGCGCGGGCATTTTGATTTCGATCGCCATCAGTAGGTTTCCACCAGCACGTCGGTATACAGTTCAGCGGCATCCGGCTCGGGTGCGGCTTCGGCAAAGTCGGCAGCGTCGCTGACCTGACGACGGATTTCCGCGTCGATCGCCTTGAGATCGGCCTCGGTGACCCCCTCCCCTTCGAGCAGCTTCTTGCAATGCTCGATCGGATCGGATTTGTCGCGCACCGCCTGGACCTCTTCGCGCGACCGGTATTTGGCCGGATCGGACATCGAATGGCCGCGATAGCGATAGGTCTTCATCTCGAGCAGGATCGGCCCCTTGCCGGCGCGCACCCAGGCGAGCGCCTCTTCGGCCGCGCCGCGGCACGCCAGCACGTCCATGCCATCGACCTGGATGCCCGGAATGCGGAACGATTCACCGCGCTTGTACAGCTGGTCCTCGGCCGACGAGCGATTGACGCTGGTGCCCATGGCGTACTGGTTGTTCTCGATCACGAAGATGATCGGCAGCTTCCACAGCTCGGCCATGTTGAACGATTCATAGACCTGGCCCTGGTTCGACGCGCCATCGCCGAAATAGGCCATCGCGACCCCGCCATCATTGTTATACTTATGCGCGAAGGCCAGCCCGGTGCCGAGCGAGACCTGCGCGCCGACGATGCCGTGCCCGCCGTAAAACTTCTTCTCGGTCGAGAACATATGCATCGAGCCGCCCTTGCCGCGGCTGATGCCGGCCCCGCGCCCGGTCAATTCGGCCATGATCACCTTGGGATCGATACCGTAGGCCAGCATATGGCCATGGTCGCGATAGCCGGTGATCACGCTGTCCTTCTCGCCGTCGAGCGCCGACTGCAGGCCGACCGCGACCGCTTCCTGGCCGATATACAGGTGGCAGAAGCCGCCGATGAAGCCGAGGCCGTAGAGCTGGCCGGCCTTTTCCTCGAAGCGGCGGATCAGCAGCATCTGCTTGTAGAGTTCGAGCAGCTCGTCCTTCGACGCCTTGTACGGCTGCGGTTCGGCGGGTCGCTCGCGGTTGTGCGCGGGTGGTCCGGCGGTCAGGTCGGCTGGTCGGGCGGGGGCTTTGGCCACGTGTGGGAACCTCGTTTCCTTGGGGAGGAGGGGCGCGTATAAGCCCGTTCCTGTCGAGACATCAATCGTGCGCCTCGTTACAGAAGTTTTACCGCCCCAAGCAATCCGTGATTGCCGCGTCGTCGCCACCCCGCCTAAAGCCGGTAGCGATGGACACCGCCCCCCACCCGCTCCGCATCGCCAATTTCCGCGCCTATTGGGTCGCGCGCTTCACCATGACGATCGCGCAGAACGCGATGATCATCGTCGTCGGGTGGCAGGTCTACACGATCGCACGCGAAACGATGACGGTGCCGCAGGCCGCCGCACAGCTCGGGCTGATCGGCCTGCTGCAATTCCTGCCGCTGTTCCTCAGCACGCCGATCACCGGCTATGTCGCGGACCGCTTCGATCGCCGCTGGATCGCGCGGATCACCGTCGCCATGCAGTTAACCTGCGCGTTGATCCTAGCGATCGCCACCTATGAAGGGTGGATCTCGCTCCCCGTCTTGTTCTCGGTCGCGGTGCTACTCGGGCTGGCGCGCGCCTTTGCCGGGCCGGCGTTCGGCGCATTGGCCCCCAATCTGGTGCCGCGGGAAGTGCTGCCGACCGCAATCGCGTTGTCGTCGATCTCGTGGCAGGTCGGCACGATCATCGGGCCGGCGCTGGGCGGCTTTGCCTACGCGCACACGGCGACGCATTCGGGCGCCTATTGGCTGGCCGTCGCCTTGTTCGGCATCGCGCTCGCCTGCCTGCTGCTGATCGGCAAGGTGGCGCAGCCGCCGCGCTCCACCGCGCGCCCGATCAAGCAGATCATCGACGGCCTGAAATATGTCGGCCAGAACAAGCTGGTGCTCGGCACGATCACGCTCGACCTGTTCGCCGTGTTCCTCGCCGGCACCAATGCCTTGCTGCCGATCTACGCCAACGACATCTTCAAGGTCGGCGCGGCGGGCCTCAGCTGGCTGGCGGCGGCACCGGCGGCGGGCGCGGCATTGATCGCGATCTTCTTCTCGATCCGGCCGCTCAAGACCAATGTCGGGCCGAAGATGCTCGTGTCGGTGCTGATCTACGGCAGCGCCACGGTGCTGTTCGGCGTCGCGCACATCATCATCCCGGCCTACGACTTCCCGGTCGCCGTCGGCGCGCTGGCGGTCGCGGGTGGTGCGGACATGTTCTCGGTCTATATCCGCCAGTCGCTGATCCAGCTCTACACGCCGGACGAGATGCGCGGTCGCGTCGGCGCGGTCTCGCAGCTGACGATTTCGGCCTCCAACGAACTGGGCGAGGCCGAATCGGGCTTCCTCGCTTCGATGCTGGGCCCGGTCGGCGCGGTGCTGGTCGGCGGCGGCGGCGCGATTGTAGTGACCATCCTGTGGACCTATCTGTTCCCGAGCATCAGGCGCGCCAAGACGTTCGATCCCCCGACCACCCGGCAGGATGCCGCGGACAAAGAGATGGAGGCAGTATCATGAAGGCCAACACGATCCTCGATACGATCGGCAACACCCCGCACATCCGCATGCAACGGCTGTTCCCGGGTACCGAAGTGTGGATCAAGTCCGAGCGCTCCAATCCCGGCGCCTCGATCAAGGATCGCGTCGCGCTTGCCATGATCGAGGCGGCGGAACGGTCCGGCGACCTGCGGCCCGGCGGCACGATCATCGAGCCGACCTCGGGCAATACCGGTGTCGGCCTGGCGATGGTCGCGGCCGTCAAGGGCTACAAGCTCATCCTCGTCATGCCCGAAAGCATGTCGATCGAGCGCCGCCGCCTGATGCTTGCCTATGGCGCGACGTTCGATCTCACGCCGCGTGAGAAGGGCATGAAGGGCGCGATCGAGCGGGCGCTGGAATTGATCGAGCTGACGCCCAACAGCTGGATGCCGCAGCAATTCGAGAATCCCGCCAATATCGACGTGCACGTGCGCACCACCGCGCAGGAGATCCTGACCGACTTCGCCGAGACGCCGATCGACGTGATCATCACCGGGGTAGGCACCGGCGGCCATATCACTGCCGTCGCCGAAACGCTGAAGAAGGTCTGGCCGAACCTCAAGGTCTATGCGGTGGAACCCGCCGCTTCTCCGGTCATCTCGGGCGGACAGCCCGGGCCACACCCGATCCAGGGCATTGGCGCAGGCTTCGTGCCCGCCAACCTGCACACCCAGTCGATCGACGGCTCGATCCAGGTCGATGCCGTCGTGGCCAAGGACATGGCGCGCCGTGCCGCGACCGAGGAAGGCATGCTGGTCGGCATCAGTTCCGGTGCGACGCTGGCCGCCATCTTGCAGAAACTGCCCGATTTGCCCGATGACGTGCGCGTGCTCGGCTTCAACTACGATACTGGCGAGCGTTACCTCTCGGTACCGGATTTCCTGCCGGAGAGCTGATGCCGCGGCTCATTAGCTGAGTCCACTTACGGGACGTGGCCTGGGGGCCGCGTCCCGTTTTTACTTTGCGGCATTCTGGGGTAAGGGCCGTCGCCCGTTGTGGCAGGAGCCCGAATGTACCGTTTTCCGCTGATTTTCCGACCGCGCTGAAGCATCGTGCTCATGTCCCCGACTCCCGCGGCGGCGCCTGCCGTGTCCGCCCCGATGCGCGAGGCGCGGATTCTCCGCATCCTGCTGATCGTCGTCGCACTGCTCGCCGTGGCCGTTCCTGCGCTGATCGTGACGTTTGCCCCGCCGCTGCCGCCCAGGCGGCATGCCGTCGTTCGCGCGCCGCAGCGCGTCGTCCCGCAGGCGGAATTGCCCGCAGTGGAGCCGCTCAAATATCAGGATCTGGCGCCCGCGGACGCACGTAGCTTCAACGAAACGGTGCCGTTCTCGACCGATCCCAACCCGGCGGCACGGCCCTTCATCCTGTCGGGCACCCCGGATGACCGCGCACGCGCGATCGACTGCATGGCGGTGGCGATGCTCTACGAGGCCGGCGACGACACGTTGGGACAGCGCTCGGTCGGCCAAGTGATCATCAATCGCACGCGGCATCCCGCCTTCCCGAAGACGATCTGCGGCGTGGTGTTCCAGGGGTCGGAACGCTCGACCGGCTGCCAGTTCACCTTCACCTGCGACGGCGCGCTCGTCCGTCATGCCTGGTCCGACGCCGCGTGGCTGCGCGCGCGCGAAACGGCGACGCTGGCGCTGACCGGCAGCGTCTTCAAGGCGGTCGGCTATTCGACGCATTATCATACCGACTGGGTGGTGCCGTATTGGCAGTCGAGCCTGGACAAGGTCGCGCGTGTACGCACCCATCTGTTCTTCCGCTGGACCGGCTGGTGGGGCACCCCGCCCGCCTTCCGCCGAACCGTATCCTCGAGCGAGCCGGTGATCCCGGCGCTCGCCTTCTACTCGGAGGCCCATCGCCTGGCTGCCGGGCTGGGCGAAGCGGATACGCTGGCCGACGACGCGACGGTCACGGCCGGAGGGTTGCCGCCGGCCTTAGCGACAGACAATAACAGCTTCCTCGTCACGCTCGATCCCGACATGCCTGCCGACCTCTTTTCGCTCCTGGCGGCGCGGACGTGTGGCGTCCGGGATTATTGCAAGTTCATGGGCTGGCTCGACAAGGCCAAGACGCCGAGCACTCTGCCGCTACAGCCCACGCAGATCGCGTCGCTGACGTTCAGCTATCTGCGCGACCGGGCACGCGGCTATGACAAGGCGCTGTGGAACTGCGTGCAGCTGAAGCGCCCCGACAAGACCCAGTGCATGAAATTGCAGATGCTGCCCGCCGCACGCCAGACCGAGACGTTCAAGCTGGAGACCCTACCCGGCACCGGCATCGCCGTGCCGGTCGGCACCGCGCCAGCCAAGCCGGACGCGGGCGGGCTGACCGGTGTGCGGCGACGCGTCGAGATGACCGCCATGCCGCCGAAGCCGGCGCCCACGCCACGCCCAGTAGCGACGCCGGTGCCGGATAACCGTTGAGTTCAAATTGAAAGGGCCTCACCCCCGTTCGTCCTGAGTAGCCATCGAGTAGCGCGAAGCGCGTATCGAGAGGGCGTATCGAAGGACATGCGGCGTGCGCTCCGCTACGATCCCTCGATACGCCCTCTGACTTACTCGCCCTCCACTCCGCACGAACGGAAAGTGAGGTTATCCTATTTTACTCTCAGGCCGCCTGGAACATCTCCACCGGCAGCGCCATCAATGCCTCGCTGCCACCCTCGATCTTGCGACGCAGCGAGCCCGCATCCGGCAGGATACGCTCCGCAAAGAAGCGCGCGGTGACCAGCTTGGCGTCGAGGAATGCGGGATCGCCCTCGCCTGCCGCCTTCAGCTTGACCGCCGCACTCGCCATGCGCAGCCACATCAGGCCGGTCGCGACCAGCCCCATGATCTGCATATAGCTGTACGCGCCGGCGCCGACATTGTCGGGGTTCTGCATGCCGTTCTGCATGAACCACATCGTCGCCGCCTGGAGCTGGCCATTGGCCTTTTCCAGCTGCTCGGCGAACACCGCGGTCTCCGGCACGGCCTTGGCAGCGGCGACATCCTCCGCCACGACCTTGAAGAAGGCCTGCACCGCACGACCGCCGTTCAAGGCGAGCTTGCGGCCGACCAGATCCATCGCCTGCACGCCGTTGGTGCCCTCGTAGATCATCGCGATGCGGGCATCGCGGACATACTGCTCCATGCCCCATTCGGCGATATAGCCATGGCCGCCATATACCTGCTGCGCATTGGTGGCGATCTCATAGCCCTTGTCGGTGCCGTAGCCCTTGATAACCGGGGTCAGCAGTCCGAGCAGGTCACCGGCTAGCTGCCGCTCCTCCTCGCTGGTCGCGGCATGCTCGAGATCGGCCTGCAGTGCCCCCCACATGCATAGCGCACGCAGGCCCTCGGTCATCGCCTTGGATTCCATCAGCATGCGGCGCACGTCCGGGTGGACGAACAACGTATCGGCCTTCTCGTTCGGCTCCTTGGCACCGGTCAGTGACCGGCCCTGACGGCGATCATGCGCATATTGCACGGCATTCTGGTAAGCGACTTCGGCAATGCCGAGGCCCTGCAGGCCAACGCCCAGACGGGCCGCGTTCATCATGATGAACATCGCGGCCAGGCCCTTCATCTCCTCGCCGACCAGCCAGCCGGTCGCCCCGTCATAGTTCATCACGCAGGTCGAATTGGCATGGATGCCCATCTTGTGCTCGATCGAGCCGCAGGTGACGGCGTTGCGCGCGCCCAGCGACCCATCGTCCTCGACCATGAACTTCGGCACGACGAACAGCGAGATGCCCTTCGAGCTTTCCGGCGCCCCCGGCGTCTTGGCGAGCACCAGGTGGATGATGTTCTCGGTCAGGTCATGCTCACCGCTCGAGATGAAGATCTTGGTGCCGGTGATCGCATAGGAGCCATCGGCCTGCGGCTCGGCGCGGGTGCGGATCAGGCCGAGGTCGGTGCCGCACTGCGGCTCGGTCAGGTTCATCGTCCCGCCCCATTTGCCGCTGACCATGTTGGGGACGTATTTGGTCTTCTGCTCGTCCGTGCCCTTGACTAGGAGCGCGGCAATCGCGCCGTGCGACAGGCCGGGATACATCGCGAACGCCATGTTGGCGGAGATCATATATTCCTGGAACGCGGTCGAGACGACGTGTGGCATGCCCTGCCCGCCGAATTCCTCAGGCGCGCTGAGCGTGCCCCAGCCGGATTCGACGAACGCGTTATAGGCTTCCTTGAAGCCCGCCGGCGTCGTCACGCTGCCATCGTCATGGCGCTTGCAGCCTTCCTGGTCGCCCGAATAGTTGAGCGGGAACAGCACTTCGGCGACGAACTTGCCGCCTTCCTCCAGCACCGCATCGACGACGTCGGGCGTGGCATTCTGGAAGCCGGGCAGGTTTGCATAACGATCGAGCCCCACGACGTGATCGAGGATGAAGCGCGTGTCGCGGACGGGCGGCGTGAACTGGGGCATGGTGGTTCCTTGGGATGGTTCTTATTGGTCGATGACGGAAATGAAGTCGTTCAGCTCGGCGATCGCCGCGTCCAGATCGCGCTTCTGCGCTTCGAGCAGCGCCACGCGGTCGCGGCACCGTTCGATCGTGACGGCACGCTGCGAGCGGCGACCGTCGCCCAGATCGTACAGGTCGATCATCTCGCGGATCTCGGTCAGCGAAAAGCCTACGCGCTTGCCACGCAGGATCCAGGCGAGCCGCGCACGGTCGCGATAGGAATAGATCCGCGTCGTCCCACGCCGCTCCGGCGCGATCAGCCCCTCGTCTTCGTAGAAGCGCAATGCCCGTGCCGTGACGCCGAATTCGGCCGAGAGATCGGAGATGGAGAAATGGTCACGATCGTCACCGGGCGGGACGACGACATAAGCGGGAGCATAGCCAGCGGTCGACATGGCTCCCATGTAGTCAGCTTTACGTGAACGTCAATTGCCGCCGCACAACATCCTGCCGTTCGCGTCGCGCAAGCTCGATGCCTCCGACACGCTGTCGCTCAGCCGATCGACGCGCAGCCCGGCGATCGAGGCGCGGCCGTCGCACAAGGCGGCGCAGGCATCCGGCACCTGGCCCGGGAAGACGATGCGATCGCCTTCGAACCGCGCATCGAAGCTGCAGCCGCTGACCGCCGGAAACGTCACGCCCAGCCGCTCGCCATCCTGCGTGACGACCCCGCTGCCGCCACAATGCTGCTCGCCATAATCGACCACCAGGCCGATGCGGTAGCTGTCGCCACGCGGCACCACGCACAGGCGATCCGTCTCGCGTTCATACAGGCCGGCAACGTCGCTATGGTTCGGATCGGGGATGACGCCGGCCTGGATCGCCGCCGCCTCGAGATCAGAGGATGGCGCGTCCGTGACCGTATTTGCCGCCTGAGGCTGCTCGGAGCACGCCGCCAGCAGCAGCAGCCCCAGCAGTATCCTCATGCGACCGGGCTCAACGCATCGCCCTCGATCCGGCGGAAGAAGCAACTGCGCTGCCCGGTATGGCAGGCCGGGCCATCGGCATCCACGATCAGCCACACCGCGTCCTGATCGCAATCGATCCGCAGGTCGACGACGTGGAGCACGTTGCCCGAGCTCTCGCCCTTCTTCCACAGCCGGCCCCGGCTGCGCGACCAGAAATGCGCCTCGCGCGTCGCGCGCGTCGCAGCGAGTGCCTCGGCATTCATGTGCGCCAGCATCAGCACCTCGCCCGAGCGGCGATCGGTGACGACGGCGGTGATCAGGCCGCTGGCGTCATACTTGGGGTTCAGCACCAGGCCGGTATCGCGCGGGTCGGTCATGGCGGCGGTTTAGCGCGGTTGGCTGGGGCCGTCACTTCCTTCTCCCCTCCCTTCCAGCGAGGGGAACAGCAAGGTCACCCCATTCGGATCGCCTTCACCAATGCGGCCTTGTCCATCTTGGACCTGCCGGCAACGCCGATCTCCCGCGCTTCCTTCAGCAGATCGGCCTTGCTGCGATCTTCCAGCTCGCTGCTGCGATGGTCCAGCGTTCCCGCGGCCTTGGCATTGGCGATTCGCGCCGCCTTGCCCTTGGAGGCGCCATCGCGCAGCAAATCCTCATACAATTTGTCGTCCTTGACGGTCGGTCCGTGATCCTTGGCCATGCACATCACCTCCTTGGCAGACACCAAAAACCGCCGATGCGACAGTTCGCTCCGGCATATCTTACAAAAGCGCGACAAACCTGGATTGCATCCCTATATGCGCTTCGACGCTATTCACCCCGCTAAGGGCGCCATGCTGACAACCAGTCCATTCGACGTCCCCGCAGACGGGGACAAGCTGCACGAAGAGTGCGGCGTCTTCGGCGTTTCCGGCAGCGAGGGCGCTGCCGCGCTCGTCGCGCTCGGGCTGCACGCTTTGCAGCATCGTGGCCAGGAAGCCGCCGGCATCACCAGCTTCGACGGGCACGATTTCCACACGCATCGTGCGATGGGCCATGTCGCGGGCAATTTCGACCGTGACGAGATCATCTTCGCGCTGCGCGGCAACGTCGCTTGCGGCCATGTGCGCTATTCGACCACCGGCGAGACGGCGCTGCGCAACGTGCAGCCGCTATACGCCGAACTGGCTAGCGGCGGTTTCGCCATCGCGCATAACGGCAACATCTCGAACGCGCTGCGCATCCGCCGCGATCTCGTGCGGCGCGGTTCGATCTTCCAGTCGACCTCGGATACCGAGACGATCATCCATCTGGTGGCGACCAGCCATTACCGGACGGTCGTCGACAAGTTCATCGATGCGCTCAAGCAGGTCGAGGGCGCCTATTCGCTTATCGTGATGACGCCCGAAGGCATGATCGCCTGCCGCGATCCGCTCGGCATCCGGCCGCTGGTGATGGGCAAGCTCGGCGACGCGGTGATCTTCGCCTCGGAAACGGTCGCGCTCGACGTCTGCGGCGCCGAGTTCGTCCGCTCGATCGATCCGGGCGAGCTGGTCATCGTCAAGGGCAGCGAGGTCACCTCGCACCGCCCGTTCGGCAATGCGGCACCCCGCCCGTGCATCTTCGAGTATGTCTATTTCTCGCGCCCGGATTCGATCTCGGACGATCGCAGCGTCTACACCGTGCGCAAGGCGATCGGCGCGCAACTGGCGATCGAAAGCCCGGTCGATGCCGACCTGGTGATCCCGGTGCCCGATTCGGGAACGCCGGCGGCACTCGGCTATGCCCAGCAATCGGGCATTCCGTTCGAACTCGGCATCATCCGATCGCATTATGTCGGCCGCACCTTCATCCAGCCGTCGAGCGAGGTCCGCCATCTTGGCGTCAAGCTCAAGCACAACGCCAATCGCGCGCTGATCAAGGGCAAGAAGATCGTGCTGATCGACGATTCGATCGTGCGCGGCACGACCAGCCTGAAGATTGTGCAGATGATGCGCGATGCCGGCGCGGCCGAGGTGCACATGCGCATCGCCAGCCCGCCGACCCGGCATAGCTGCTTCTACGGCGTCGACACGCCGGAGCGCGGCAAGCTGCTCGCCGCGAACATGAACATCGACGAGATGAACACGTACATCCAGGCCGACAGCCTGGCGTTCGTCTCGATCGACGGACTGTACAAGGCTCTGGGCGAGCCGCAGCGCAACGCGATCTGGCCGAGCCACTGCGATGCCTGCTTCACCGGCGATTATCCCACCACGCTGACCGACCAGGACGATGTGGTGCAGATCGACCAGTTCGCGCTGCTGGCCGAACGGGTCAGCTAATCGAAATAGGCGTCATGCTGAACTCGTTTCAGCATCCATGCGCGGTCGGAGCCTCAATGACGGTGTCCGTGGAGTAGCCGACCGCGCCTGGATCCTGAAACGAGTTCAGGATGACGGTCGCATATAGGACTCCCGATGACCGACCTCCCCCTCGCCAACCAGATCGCGCTCGTCACCGGCGCCAGCCGCGGGATCGGCGCGGCGACCGCCAAGGCACTTGCTGCCGCCGGCGCCCACGTGGTGCTCACCGCGCGCACGGCCAAGGGCCTCGAGGAGGTCGAATCCGCGATCTTCGACGCCGGTGGATCGGCCACGATCGCACCGCTCGATTTGACCGAGACCGACAGCATCGCCCGACTGGGCCTCGCCATCGGTGAACGCTGGCCGCAACTCGACATCATGGTGCTGAACGCCGGGATGCTCGGCAGCCTGACACCGGTGCCCGCGATCGACGCCAAGGAATTGGCGCAGGTGCTGACGCTCAATGTCAGCGCACAGGCGGCGTTGATCGCGGCGTTCGATCCGATGCTGCGCAAATCGGCACGCGCAAGGGTCATCGGCATCACCTCCAGCGTCGGGCGCACCCCGCGCGCCTATTGGGGCCTGTACGGCGCCTCCAAGGCAGCGTTCGAGGTGCTGGTCGCGGCCTATGGCGAGGAGATGGAGCGGATTAGCAACATCCGCACCGCCATCCTGGATCCCGGCGCAACACGCACCAAGATGCGTGAACGGGCCTATCCTGGCGAGGATCCGGCATCGGTCAAGGAACCGGCCATCGTCGCCGACCGCATCGTCACGCTGGTGCAGGAAGACTTCCCCACCGGCCATTTCGAACGCGTCTAACTCCTCCCCGGCACGGGGAGGTGGCGCGCATAGCGCGACGGAGGGTGCTCTCCCCAAGCGCTGCCGCTGCCGGCCCACCCCCTCCACCAGCTGCGCCGGTCCCCCTCCCCGTTCCGGGGAGGATTAAGCTTTCACCAAAGTCACTTGCGCGACATCGATCCCACCACCTCTGAACCCGCCCTCGCAATACATCAGGTAATAGCGCCACAGCGACACGAAGTGCGCGTCGAACTCGGGCGGCAGCTTTCCAGCCTCCACCGCCGCATCGAACGCCACCCGCCAGCGCCGCAACGTCTCGGCATAATCCTGCCCGAACGTCACGCGATCCTGCCAGCTCAGCCCATGCTGCTCCGCCAATGCGCGGAAGCGGCTCTCCGACAGCAGCATGCCCCCCGGAAACACGTAACGCTGGATGAAATCTATATTGCGCGCATAGGATTCGAAGATCGCATCGTCGATCAGGATATACTGGATCGCCGCACGCCCGCCCGGCTTCAGCGCCCCGGCCACCGCCTGCAGATAGGCCGGCCAATATCGCTGCCCCACCGCCTCGACCATTTCGATGCTGACGACCGCGTCATACTGCCCGCCGACGTCGCGATAATCGGTGAGCGACACCGTCACGTCATCCAGCCCGGCCGCCGCCATGCGCGCATCGACCGCCGCTTTCTGCTCCGCCGACAGCGTAATGCCGTGTACCTTGCGCCTAGCGCGCGCGGCGAGCTCGGCAAACGATCCCCAGCCGCTGCCGATCTCCAGGATCGTGTCACCGGCCGATGTTGCCGTCCGGTCGAGCATCGCCTTCAGCTTGACCGTCTGCGCATCCTCGAGCGACTGTTCGGGCGCGGTGAACATAGCGCTTGAATACGTCATGCTCGAATCCAGCCACAAGGCGTAGAAATCATTGCCTAAATCATAATGGAACTCGATGTTGCGCCGAGCGCCTTCCTTGTGGTTGCGGCGCAGCCAGTGCGTGATCCGCCCGACCAGGCGCTTGAAGCCCCCTGCCCGCGCCGTTTCGCCCAGCGACACGGCGTTGCGCATGAACAGGTCGAACAACGGCACCGGATCGGGGCTAGACCAGTCGCCATCGGCCCAGGCGCGGTACCATCCGGCCGAACCGCCGGTCACCAGCCGCACGATCGCGCGCCAGCTGGGCATGTCGACCACCACCGCCGGCCCCGGCGCGCGGCCGCCAAGCAGACGGTGCGTGCCGTCGGGCAAAGTCGCCGCGATCGAGCCACTCTGCAGACCGGCATCGATACGGTCGAGGATGCGGTGGAACAGCCGGTTGAAGCGGTTGAGCAGCCAGTCACCCTTGCGTGCCGGGCGCCTGCCCGGCCCGGCCCCAAAGCGGCGCCCTCGATTGGGTGTGATCGCGTTCATCGGCGGCCTCTTGCACCGAGGCTCCGCCGACGAAAAGCGATTTTCACCGCGTCCGCGCCAACGCCGCCAATGCTCGCTCCCGCCCCTCGCGGTGCCCAATGATCTTCGCCGGATAGCTGGCCGGGCGACCGCCGAAGGCGTCCGGATCGTGGATCGCGTCGTCGCCGAGCGCCGCCAGCTCGGGCACCCACGCGCGGATATAGCCCGCGGCATCGAACTTCACCGATTGCGTAAGCGGCGCCATGATGCGCGAGAACATGTTGGCATCGATCCCCGTGCCCGCGGTCCATTGCCAATTGACCGTGTTCGATCCGTAATCCGCACAGCACAGGCAATCCCAGAACCATTGCTCGCCGGTCCGCCAGTCGATCAGCAAATGCTTGATTAGGAAGGAAGCGGTGATCATCCGCACGCGATTGTGCATCCAGCCGCTGGCCCACAATTGCCGCATCCCGGCATCGACGATCGGATAGCCCGTGCGCCCTTGCTGCCACGCCCGCAGGTCGGCATCCGCCTCCGGCCCGCTACGCCAGGCGAGGCGATCGAGGTTGGGGCGCCCGTTCTGCCCCGCGTAATCCGGATATTGTAGGATGACGTTCTGGGCATAATCGCGCCAGGCGATCTCCTTGAGGTAGGTCGTCGTTTCGCCTCTGGCCTTGGTCACGTGATGCCATACCGTCGCCGGCGAAATCTCCCCGAAATGAAGGTGTGGCGACAGCCGCGACGTCAGTTCGTCGGACGGCAGGTTGCGGCCGGCATCGTACGCGCCGGCATGGTCGTGGAAGTTGGCGAGCCGCTCCTGCGCGCCCTCCTCGCCCGGCGTCCATTCCTCGGCAAAACCGGTCGCCCAATTGGGCTTGGTCGGCAGCAGGGTCCAGTCGTCGAGCGCGTCGCTTTTCGGCCAGTGCGTCGGCGCGGCAATGCGCTCGGGCGCCGCGGCGGGCGGCGGCGGCGGCATATGCTCGCTCAGCGCGCGCCAGAACGGCGTGTAGATCTTGTACGGCTGCCCCGACCCGGTGGTGATCGTGCCCGGCGGCGCCAGATAATTGCCGTCATGGCACACCAGATCGAGCGTGCTGGCCACCGCCTGTTCGGCCTCGCGCCACCACGGTTCGTAGTGCCGCAGGCAATGCACCCGCTTGCTCCCCGTCTCCGCCGCCAGCGCGGCCAGCACGTCAGCCGCCACCCCGCGCCGCAGGATCAGCCGCGAGCCCTTGATCCGAAGCGCGAGATCGAGCGAGGCCAGGCTGTGATGCAGCCACCAGCGCGACGCCCCACCCATCCTGCGCTCGCCGGGCGTCTCGTCGTCCAGGATATAGACCGGGATAACCGGCCCTACCGCCGCGGCGGCGATCAGCGCGGCCTGATCCCACAGGCGAAGATCACGGCGCAGCCAGAGCAGGGTCGGTTCCGGCATCACGCATCATCTCCATCCTACACGTCGCGCCTCAGTCGACGGGCGCACAACGCATGACGGCGGACTTGTTCCTGCCATCGCGATCAGCCGCGGGCGGCGAATGCCTGCCCCAAGGTCAGCATGCTGCGCACATGCCGCCCCGCCACCTCCATCGCGTCGGCACCATAGCCGCCGCCAACCGTGCTCGCGAGCGGCAGGGCACGCTCGATCGCCAGCCGCGCGATCAGTCGCTCCCGGCGCTCCAGCCCGCCCAGGGTCAGCGCGAGCCGACCCAGCCGATCGCCCTCATAGGGATCGACCCCCGACTGGTACAGGATGAGGTCCGGCGCGAAGTCGTCGAGCAACGGCACCAGCGTGGTCTCCAGCCTCTCCAGATACGCCGCATCGCCCATCTTGTCCGGCAGCGGCACGTCCAGCGTCGAGCGTGCCTTGCGCACGGGGAAGTTCTTCTCGGCATGGATCGAATAGGTGGCGATCGTCGGGTGACCGGCGGTGAGCGCGGCGGTGCCATCACCCTGATGCACGTCGCAATCGACGATCAGCGTGCGGATACCCTCCGCCGCCAGCTGCACCGCCGCCACCGCCAGATCGTTGAACACGCAAAAGCCCGCCCCCGTATCGGCCAGCGCATGATGACTGCCGCCGGCGCTATTGACGGCAAACCCCCGCTCCAGCGCCAGCCGCGCGGCAAGCCAGGTGCCGCCGGGCACCACCCGCGACCGACGCGCGACCTGCGGCGTTACCGCAAACCCGATCCGGCGTTCCTTCTCCGGCGGCACGCGCGCCTCCAGCACCTCGGCGACATAAGCGGGGTCGTGCACCGCCTCCAGCCACGCGACCGGCGTCGGCTCGGGCGTGAACCAGTCGACATTCTCGGCGCGCAGCAGATCGCGGATCAGGCCGTTCTTGTTCCATTGATAGGTGCTGCGCGGCGGCGCGGGTGCGACATAATCGGGGTGGTGGACGATCGCGATCATGCCGCTTACCTAATCATCGACGAGCCGCCGCGCCACTCGCTGCGCACAGGAGAGCAGTGCATGACCGATCCCTATATCCGTCCCGATACCAAGGCCTTCCTCGGCTTTCTCAACAATATGCCGGGGCCCAGGATGCACGAGATGGATCCGGCGACGGCGCGGGCGCAATATCTGGCGATGAAGGATATCGCCGATCCGCCGATCGGTGATCTGGGGGCCAGGCTCGACCTCGTCATCCCCGGCCCGGCCGGAGACATCCCCGCCACGTTGTTCGATGCCCGCGCCAATCGCGCACCCGGGCCGGCGGTCGCCTTCTACCATGGCGGCGGCTTCGTGATCGGCAATGTCGCGACCCATGCCAGCTTCTGCGCGGCGATAGCACGAGCGCTCGATCTGCCGGTGATCTCGATTGATTATCGCCTCGCGCCCGAGGCCCCCTGGCCCGCCGCCCCCGACGATTGCGAGGCAGCGACGCGCTGGATCGCCGACAGCCCGGCGGCGCTCGGCCGCGCGGTGACCAGCCTGATCGTGTGCGGCGACAGTGCCGGGGGCAATCTGGCGATCGTCACCGCGATGGCGTTGCGCGATGCGCCGGCCCGGGTGCCGGTGATCGCGCAACTGGTCTTCTATCCCGCCACCGACAGCAGCGCCGAATATCCTTCCTTTGCAGAGTTTTCCGACGGTTATCTACTGACGCGCGCGAGCATGAACTGGTTCGGTGCGGCCTATGCGGCCGAAGCAGAACATATACGCTCCTCGCCCTTACGTGGTGACTTGGCCGGACTGCCGCCCGCTGTGGTGATCACCGCCGGCCTCGATCCGCTCCGCGATCAGGGCCGCGCCTATGCGGCCGGGCTGACCAATGCCGGCGTGGCAGTGGTTTTTCGTGAGGCCAAGGGGAACATCCACGGCTTCATCACGCTCCGCCAGGCGATCCCCTCGTCCAGCGGCGACGTCGCCGGCGCCTTTGCCGCGCTGAAGGCACTCGTCACGGAGGCGGAAGGCGAGCGGGTCATGGCCCAGGCCGCAGCTTGAGCATCGCCTAAGTACTCCCGCGAAAGCGGGAGCCCGAAGCCGCAAACGTGGCGCTTGTCGCCCTGGACCCCCGTTTCCGCGGGGGAACCCATATGAAGTTCGAAGGATAAGAACATGAACCACGCCAACCTCCCCTATCGCCCCTGCGCCGGCATCATGTTGCTCAACGCCCAGGGCAAGGTGTTCGTCGGGCAGCGCATCGATACCACGCTGGAGGCGTGGCAGATGCCGCAGGGCGGGATCGACGATGGCGAGGATGCCGAGACCGCCGCGATCCGCGAACTGGGCGAGGAGACCGGGATCCCCCCCGACAAGGTCGCCTTGCTCGCGGTCGCCCCGCAGGAGCTATATTACGACCTGCCCGAGGACATGATCGGCAAGGTCTGGAAGGGCAAGTATCGCGGCCAGGCGCAACGCTGGTTCCTCTACCGCTTCCTCGGCGACGATGCGGATATCGACATCACGACCAAGCATCAGGAATTTCGGGCCTGGTCCTGGATCGACCCGGCGGACCTCCCGGGCGTGATCGTGCCGTTCAAGCGCGATCTCTACCAACAGGTGCTGGCCGCGTTCGCCGATCATCTGCCGCCGCGGTAGGAGGATGCAGCGACCAGACGAGCCGCTTGCGCGATATATCGGACAATTGGCAGTTACGCCGTCCTGCCCGCCGCGCTATCGATGCCGCATGCGTGCGCCCTTCATCGTCCTGCTACCGCTGCTGGCCCCATTGTTGCTCGGCAACACGGACATACCGCCAGCGGTGCGCGCGATGCTGGATGCCGCCATCGCCTCGGGCAACCCGTCCGAGGTGGCGATCATCGAGAAATATGCGCGCGGTGCTGCCCCCGACAGCGCGGACGCGATCAGCGTGGTGGCCAACAATTGGCGCGCCGAGCGCGAGGCGGTGCGCGAGGCCAAGCTGCGCGATGCCGGCCCGTTCGATCTGTGGACCGGCAATGCCGAACTGGGCGGCTATGTGTCGACCGGCAATACCGAGAATATCGGCGTCAGCGGCGCGGTGAACCTGACGCGGGAATCGCTGCGCTGGCGCCATAAGCTGCGCGCGGCGGCGGATTATCAGGAGAGCCTGGGGCTGGCCAGCCGCGAGCATTATCTCGCCGCCTACGAACCCAATTTCAAGTTCGGCCGGCGCGGCTACCTATACGGCGCGGCGCAATATGAAAGCGACCGCTTCCTCGGCTATTACGATCGCTACTCGGCCTCGATCGGCGCCGGCTACAACGCGATCAAGGGGCCGGCGGTCACGCTCGATCTGGAACTCGGGCCCGCGTTTCGCCGCACCGACTTCACCGATGCCACGATCGAAAGCAGCGTGGCGGCGCGCGGCTCGCTCGATTTCGACTGGAAGCTGTCGCGCTCGGTGACGTTCAGCCAGGATGCCTCGGCCTATGTGCAGCAGTTCAACAGCACCCTGTCTGGCACCACCGCGCTCAACGCCAAGCTCATCGGCCCGCTCGCCGCCAAACTGTCTTACACGGTGCAATATGAGAGCATGCCCCCGGTCGGACGGGTCGGCACCGACACCACCAGCCGCGCGTCCCTGGTGTATAGCTTCTAGCACGCGTCCACTTTACGTGATCGCCTGCGCTAACCAGTACCCCGGCGACGGCCGGGGTCCAGTAGCGGCACAGACGAGACGCGCGCTGCGCTCGATCATTTCCGCCGCTACTACTGGACCCCGGCCTCCGCCGGGGAACTGGAGCTAGATAACCAAGGGGACTCACCTCACCCATTAACCTGACGTCATCATGCTCTAGAAGCCCGACATAAGGCTCGATCATACCAAGCGCCCCCGCGACGATCCCGGAGGGGGTGGAGCGACACCCCCCGACCGGCTAGGCTCCCCCGATGACCGGCCTCTCCCCCACCGAACACGACATCCTGAACACCGCCCGCGCCCAGCCGATGCTGGCGCAGGTGGAGGATTGGGCGGCAATCAATTCCGGCACGCGCAACCTGGCCGGCCTCGCCCAAATAGCGGAACGGCTGACAGCCGCCTTCTCGATCCTGCCGGGAGCGCTTGAGTTGGTCGCAGCCGCACCAGCCGAAAGCGTGGCGGCAGACGGCAGCGTCTCCGAGGTCGAGCACGGCCAGCACCTGCATCTCGCCGTCCGGCCTGGCGCACCGCTGCAGATGCTGTTCACCGGGCACATGGACACCGTCTACCCGGTCGATCATCCGTTCCAGACGCTGACCTGGCGCCCAGATGGCACGCTCAATGGGCCCGGCGTCGCCGACATGAAAAGCGGGCTCGCCATCATGCTGGCCGCCTTGACCGCGATCGAGGCATCGCCGCTCGCCGCCCGAATCGGCTATGAGGTGGTGATCAATTCCGACGAGGAAACCGGCTCCTTCTCCTCCGCTGCCCTGATCGCCGCGGCGGCACGCGGCAAGGCGGCGGCGCTCACCTATGAGCCGGCGTTGCCCGATGGCACGCTGGCAGGCGCGCGCGGCGGCACCGGCAATTTCTCGATCGTGGTGCGTGGCCGTGCCGCGCATGCCGGGCGCAATCCCGAGGATGGGCGCAACGCGGTGGTTGCCGCGGCCGATATCGCGCTGCGGCTCAACAAGGCGCGCGGCCCTCGCCTTGCCGTCAATCCCGCGCGGATCGAGGGCGGCGGGCCGAACAACGTCGTGCCCGATCTTGCCGTGCTCCGCGTCAACTTCCGCCCGGCGACGCAGGACGACATCGCCCGGGCCCAAGCACAGATCGACAGCGCCGTGGCGATGGTCGCTGCCGAACATGACGTGCATGTCTCGGTGCATGGCGGCTTCAACCGGCCGCCGAAGCCGATCGATGCCGGAGCGGCACGATTGTTCGACCTCGTGCACGCCAGCGGCGCGGACCTCGGCCTGCCGATCGCCTGGCAACATACCGGCGGGGTGTGCGACGGCAACAATATCGCGGCCTGCGGCGTCCCCGTCGTCGATACGATGGGCGCCCGCGGCGGCGCGATCCATTCCAGCGACGAATATCTGATCCCCGATAGTCTGGGCGAGCGCGCCGCGCTCTCCGCCCTGACAATCGCGCGGATCGCAACACGAGGTGGCCTGTGACGTTCCGGATCCGTGCTGCGCGCGATGGCGACCTGCAGGCGCTGTACGAAATGGCCAAGCTGACCGGCGGCGGCTTCACCAACCTGCCGGCGGATCGCACCTCGCTCAAGGCCAAGCTCGAGCGCAGCCACGAGGCGTTCGCCCGCGACGCCGCCGATGGGCAGATCGTTGACGAATTGTTCGTGCTGGTGCTCGAGAATAGCGAGACAAATGAGGTCCGCGGCACCTGCCAATTGTTCACCCATGTCGGGCAGCGTTACCCCTTCTACAGCTACCGCATCGGCACGCTGACGCAGCACAGCAAGGAACTCGGCCGGACGTTCCGGGCCGACATGCTTTCGCTCTCGACCGATCTCGAAGGCTGCAGCGAGGTCGGCGGGCTGTTCCTCCACCCGGGCGAGCGCGCCGGAGGTCTGGGCATGCTGCTCGCGCGCAGCCGCTACCTGTTCATCGCCCAGCACCGCGCGCGCTTCGCCGAGCGGATCCTCGCCGAACTGCGTGGCGTGATCGACGAAGCGGGCGGATCGCCGTTCTGGGACGGCCTGGCCGGCCGCTTCTTCGGCATGAACTTCCAGGACGCCGATCATTTCAACGCCATCCACGGGCACCAGTTCATCGCCGATCTTTTTCCCAAGCACCCGATCTACACCGCCATGCTGAGCGAGACGGCGCGGGCCGCGATCGGCTTACCGCATCCAAGCGGCCGTGCGGCGATGCGCATGCTGGAGAATGAAGGATTCGCGTTCGAGAATTACATCGACATCTTCGACGGCGGCCCGACGATGACGGCACGCACCGGGCAAGTCCGCTCGATCCGCGACGCGGCACCGGCGCCGGTCGCCGCGGTCGGTGGCCAGGGGGGTGCCAAGGCGCTGGTCGCGACCGGCATGCTGGCCGAGTTCCGCTGCGCCTATGGCGAGGTACGGCAGGATGCCGGCGGGATCGCGATCGACGGCCAGTGCGCCGACGTGATCGACGTACGGCCGGGCGATGCGGTCCTGCATGTCGCGCGCTTCTGACATGCTGACCGAGATCAACTTCGACGGCCTGATCGGTCCGAGCCACAATTATGCCGGCCTCAGCCCCGGGAACCTCGCCGCGACCGGCAACGCCGGCCGGGTGTCGCAGCCGCGCGCTGCGGCGCTGGAGGGTATCGCCAAGATGCGCGCCAACATCGCGCTCGGCCTGACGCAGGGCATCCTGTTGCCGCATGCGCGGCCCGATCATCTTTGGCTGGAGCGCCTTGCCACCACCTATGCCGAAGCCCCGGCCCACCTGCAGGCGCAGGCCATGTCGGCATCCGCCATGTGGGCGGCGAACGCGGCGACGGTCTCTCCCGCGCCCGACAGTGCGGACGGGCGCTGCCACCTGAGCGTCGCCAACCTCGTCACCATGCCGCATCGCAGCCACGAATGGCCGGAGACGCTGGCGCAATTGCGGCTGGCCTTCGCCGACCCGGTGTTCGCGGTGCATGGCCCCGTCCCCGCCCCGTTCGGTGACGAGGGCGCCGCCAATCACATGCGGCTCTGCGCTGCGCACGACCAGCCGGGCGTGGAGATCTTCGTCTACGGCGTGTCGGGCGGCCCCTACCCCGCACGACAGCATCGCGAGGCAAGCGCGGCCGTTGCGCGGCGGCACCGGCTCGATCCGGCCTATACCTTGTATGCGGCGCAGTCCGAGGTGGCGATCGCCGCCGGTGCGTTCCACAACGACGTGGTGGCGGTCGCCAACGAACGCGTGCTGTTCGCGCACGAACAGGCGTTCGCCAACCCGCAGTCGCTCTACGCCGATCTGCGCGCGGCGCTGCCCAAGGTGGAGATCATCGAAGTACCTGCCGCGCACGTCAGCCTTGCCGATGCCGTGTCCTCCTACCTGTTCAATGCTCAGCTGGTCACCTTGCCCGGCGGCGGCATGGCGCTGATCCTGCCGCAGGAAGCACGCGACAATCACGCGGTATGGCGCTGGCTGCAGGCGCTGGTCGCGGGCAACGGTCCGATCCGGCATCTGGAGGTGGTCGACGTCCGTCAGTCGATGGCCAATGGCGGCGGCCCCGCCTGCCTGCGGCTGCGTGTCGTCGCCGATCCGATCAGGGTCGATCCCCGCTTCCTGGTCGACGGCGCGAAGCTCGATCGCATCGCAGGGGTGGTCGAGCAGCATTGGCCCGAGACGATCGACCCCGGCATGATCGGCGATCCGGCCCTGGTCGGCACCGTCGAACGAGCCCGCCTCGCGCTCCTGGAGGAGCTCGATATCGTCGAATTAATTTACAGGTAACCATCTTCGCCGGTGCAGTATCGGCGGACTTCCCCATTTGGCGCGAGACTTGCTCTTTGCATGCCATGTGGAAGAAGATCGCTAATTTGTTCATCATAAAAACCAAGTTCGAGGCCTTCCTCGTCATCTACGGCCTCGGTTTGGGATCGGTCGAACGCGGCGTCCACTATCTGCAGCAATATCCCGGCTATGGCGGCTGGATGCTGTTCGCCGTCTGCCCGATCGCCGTGTTCATGGCCGGCGCGCGCATCCTCGACTCCATCGAGCGGGAGCATGACGATCGCTGAGCGCTGGACGCCTTGCCCGCACGCGCTTAGTCGGGCGACAATTCCTGTATGAGGTGCCCCCCTTGAGCGTCGTTGCCGCCTACCACTACCGCGATGGCAAACGTATTCGCGACATCTCGATCGACGAACCCTCGCCGTGCGGCGGCGATACGTCCGAATTCGTCTGGATCGGCCTGTTCGAGCCCGCCGACGACGAGTTGATGAAGCTCCAGGACAAGTTCGGGCTGCACCCGCTCGCGGTGGAGGATGCGTTGAAGGCGCATCAATTGCCCAAGGTCGATATCTATGGCGACCAACTGTTCGTCATCGCGCGCACCGCACATCTCGATGGCGACAAGATCGCCTATGGTGAAACCGCAATCTTCGTCGGGCGCAACCACATCATCACCGTTCGGCACGGCTCGGCGCGGGCGCATAGCGAGCTACGCCAGCACCTCGAAGCGTCGCCCGCCTTGCTCAAGCTCGGCGTCGATTACGTCCTGCATGCCATCATCGACTTCATCGTCGACGGCTATCAGCCGATAGTCGATGCGATCGAGGAGGAAGTGCTGCAGACCGAGCAGCATGCGATGAACGCCTCGCTGGCGGCCGACGAGACCGCGCGCCTGTTCGCACAGCGTCGCGAGGTCATACGGTTCCAGCGCATCATCGGTCCGATGGGCGAAGTCGCTAACAAGCTCGCCAATCTCGACATGCCATGCATCGATGCCGAGGCCAGACCCTATTTCCGCGACGTGCTGGATCACGTGCGGCGCGTCGAGAACATGGTCGGCGGCTTGCGCGACGCGTTGACGTCCGTGTTCGAAGTAAGCGCGCTCCTGGAGCAGCAACGCCAAGGCGCGATCACGCGCCAGCTCGCAGCCTGGGCAGCGATCCTGGCCGTTCCGACCGCGATCGCCGGCATCTATGGCATGAACTTCGAATATATGCCCGAACTGCACATGCACTACGGCTATCCCGTGGTTGTTGCCGTGATCCTGGTCCTATGCACCGCGCTGTTCCTTCGCTTCAGGCGCACCGGCTGGCTATAACGGCGGCACTTCCCGGATCAGCCGCGCGCGAGTATGGCGCGCGCCTGTTCCAGGTGCAGCAGTTCCACCATCCGGCCATCGAGCCTGATCGCGCCCCTGCCCGCATTCTCGGGCTGCGCAAAGGCAGCGACGATCCGCGCCGCATCGTCAAGCTGCGCCACCGACGGCGCAAAGGCGCGGTTGCAAATGTCGATCTGGCGGGGATGGATCAGCGTCTTACCGTCAAATCCATATGCCACAGCCAGCGCACATGCCGCGGTAAATGCCTGTTCATCCTCGAAATCGTTCGACACGCCGTCGAGCACGGTCAGGCCGTACGCACGGGCGGCGATCACCGTCTGGGCCAGTGCCGGCCGTATGACGGGCGATGCGGGTTCCGCTGCGATGCCGATTTCCTTGGCAAGATCGTTTGTGCCGAGCACCAGGCAGGCGAGCGCGCTGTCCTTCGCGCAGGCCGCAATCTGCGCGATGTTCAGGATCGCTGTGCACGTCTCGATCATCGCCCAAAGCCCAACGGGACTGGCCATGCGATCGAGCTGCAGCTGACAGGCGGCTATGTCCCCCGCCCCCTGCACCTTGGGAACGAGGATGGCATCGGGCGCCGCCTCGACCACCGCAAGCAGGTCGTCGCTACCCCATTCGGTATCCAGTGCGTTGATCCGGATCACGATCTCCCGCGATCCAAACCCGCCAACCTGCACCGCCTCAATTGCCTGGCGTCGCGCCTCTAGCTTTGCCGCGGGAGCGACCGCATCTTCGAGATCGAGGATCACTGTATCGACCGGCAAAGTTCGCGCCTTGGCAATCGCGCGCACATTGGAGGCCGGCATGTACAAGGCGCTACGACGGGGCCGCGGGGAGAAACGATCTGGCATGAAGACCTGATCGCCGCTCAAGTGCCAGCGCGCAAGTCCCAGCCGACGGCGAAGGAGGTACGCCGAATGCCAGTGGCTAGGCGAGCCGGCAGCTTGGCGATGCAAATCAGCGCCGCCGCCGACGTTATCGTATTCATCCCCGACATCGCCGCTGCCAAGCTGGCTTCAGTCCTTTACGTCGTTGACCGACTTGAACCACACCATGTCAGCCTGCCAGCCACGTTCCGCGGCGAGCGAAACAAGCTTGTCTCGCCATGCCGCATCACGCGCGCCGAGCGAGGGCGCCACGATCGCAGGATCGAACGGCCCCGTACCGCTCACCAGCAACAACCCCGACCAGCCTTCATGATCCAGATCGATTTGAAGCCGATACCGGTCCCCGCCAAGATCAGTGATCGGCAGCCCGTTGCGCGATTGCTTGACCTGCGCGGCGAACGCGGCGCGGCTTGGGATGAGCATGTCGATCTTGCCCGAAGGTTCCAGCCCGACAAGCGTGAAATCGCGCGTCGGATCGGCGACGGCGATGCCGATCACCGCGCTGGCGGCGATCGTTCCCGGGTAAGCCGAGTCAGGCGGTTGTCGACGCATCTCAAATCGCCGTTGCGCGACGTTGAGGCGATTGCCGTCGCGCGCACTGATCTGGCGATAGGCATCGAGTGCGGCGCACCCAGCCTGCGTGATCGGCGACACGTCCGAGAAGTCGAGATCGGCGGCGCCGACACCCTGGGAGGCAAGCGCGTGACTTATCTCGGCCTGTGCCATCGATGGGTTGCCAGCAACACCGGTCAGCGCGATCTTCGTCTGTGGGGTGCCGGGCTGGATTCCGGCTACCCGCAGCCAGGTGCAGTTTACCGAGGGCAAAGCCGAATTGATCGCATTGCGCGCCACCTCGACCGGATCACGCGCCGCGACGATTGCCGTTGGTGCAGCGGCCCCAGGGCTCTTCTCGCGGACCAACAGGAATGCCGCGAGCGCGGCAAGGATCACCAGCACCACGCCCGCGCCGATCGCGATCGGCATCCAGCGCGGCATCGCCTTAGACACCGGTGCAACCGTCATAGGCGAATCGATCGCCGCGAGTTCTGCCAGCACCGCATCCATCGACGCCAGACGTTGATCCGGATCGGCGCGGGTCATTTTCTCGAGCAACGGCCGCAGAGTGTCCGGCGCGGCGGACAGGTCCGGCCCGGCGCGGCGCTTGTCGACCGCATCGACCAGCGACCCGCCGAGCCCGACATCGCGCCCCTTGGCCACTGCCAGGATCACCAGCGCAAGACTGTACACATCGGTCCACGGCCCCAGGCGCCGGTTGAAATCACCCAATTGCTCGGGCGCGACATAGCCGAGCTTGCCGGCGAACCCGTCGCCGACGATCGTCGCCGTGCCGGGATCGAGATCCTTGGCGATGCCGAAATCGATAATTTTCGCGCGGGCCAGCTTGCCGTCGCCAAGCAGGACGTTGTCGGGCGAAATATCGCGATGGATCGCGCCCAGCGCATGCGCCGCGCGTAGGCCGGATGCCAGGCGTTGTAGAAGCGCGGCAAGCTCAGCCGGCGTCGCGGAGATCGTGCCGAGCACATCTGACAGGTTGGTGCCGTCGATATATTCGGTGACGATGTAGAGCACGCCGAGCTGTGGCTCCTGCGCCAGCACGCGATACTGCACCACCGCCTCATGGTGCAGCCGCGTCAGCGTCTTGGCCTCGCGGCGGAACAGCGAGATGACGTTGGGGTCCGCCGCCAAGGACGGCAGCATCACCTTGATCGCCACGCGCTCCTCGGTAATCGCATTGGCGCCCTCGAACACCTCGCCCATGCCGCCGCGCGCGATGAAGCGCTTCACCTCGAAGATATGGTTGAGGATATCACCGATCTTTATCCCCTTCGCAGCCGACACGGGCAGCGGCTGGACCGGCGCGGCGGGCTCGAACACGGTGCGATCGGGATCGGCCGATGGTACGAACACCGTGCGGCCGTCTTCCTCCTCCCCGCTCACGAGAAGGCGCCCGGCAGCGCGAAGGTCAACAGGGTCGCTTCCTGCACGCCGACCACCAACGCCGTGACATTGTCCGGCGCGCCGCGCTCCAGCGTCAGCGCGATCAACTGGTCGAGCGTCGCCTGCTTGTCGCCGTGCGCCAGCAGTTCGGCCAGCTCGGCGTCGGGCACCTGCCCGGTCAGTCCGTCGCTGCACAACAGGAACACGTCGCCCGGCTCGACCGTATCGACGACGACGTCGACTTCGAGTACGCCCTGCACGCCAACCGCGCGCGCGAGCACATGGCCGCGCGGATGCGACGCCGCCTCGTGCGGCTGGAGCAGCCCGCGATCGACCATTTCCTGCACCTGCGTATGATCGCGCGTCAGCTGGTGCAGACGGGAATCGCGGAACAGATAGATCCGGCTGTCCCCGACCCACAACACGCCGAAACGGCGATCGCGGATGAACAGGGCCGCGACGGTCGAGCCCATCTGCTGCCCGCGCGCCTGCGCTTCCTGCCAGATGCGCGCATTGCCGGCATGGATCGCACCGGCGATCACGTGACATGCCTCGTTGAACCCGGCGGGCAGCTCGGCCCCGGCAAGTACATCGGCTAAGGTGCGCGACGCCCAATCGCCATGCGCATGCCCGCCCATTCCGTCGGCCACCGCCCACAGGCCGTCCGCGGCACGCGTGCAATAGCTATCCTCATTGGCCTCGCGCACCATCCCGACATGCGTCGCGACCACTGCCTCGATGCGCAGCGGCGCGTTCACGACACGGTCTCCGCGCCACGCAGCATCGTCGCGATCAGATCGTCGGGGCGTTCGCGGGAGAGCGTGGCGGCGGCAAAGCCTTCGCCGCCCAGGGTCCACCAGCGTGATTCGCCCTGGTCTTCCGTCGTGTCGGCTAGCACCGCAGCGCGATCGACTAGTTGATCGGCGGTCCAGCCGCCGCCGATCGCCTCGTACAGCAACGTTTCGCACGCCTCGGCCGCGTCCTCGCCACCGCCGCCCACCGCAAGCAGCAGCGGGAAACGTCGGCCGGCGGCGTCCTGCGACGGTGCCAGCGCGCCCGCCATCGTCGAGGTGACGAAGCGCCAAGGCGGCGCATTTTCGTAGCGCTCGTCGAAAGCTTCCCCGGCGCTTTCTTTTGCCGCGACCAAAGAGGCCGACAGCCAGCTGTCGAGCGCATCGCGCTCGTCGGGCGCCCAGCCGCGCGACACGAAATCGCCATGCGCCGGCAGCTTGCCGAATAGCAGCACGCCGCTCACAGCGCGCTCGGGCAGCGGAACGACCATAAACCGCCGCGGCTGAACGGATTGCGCTCGCTCGGCAGCCCGATCAGCAAAGTCGCGCCGCCGCTGCCGGTGCCGAAGCTCGCCTTCATCGCCTGCGGTCCCGCATTCTGCTTCACCGCCTTGTCCATCAGCCGGAACACCGCCCAGGGGCCCTCCGCCTCGAACCGCGCGATCTCGGCCCCCGGCGCCGGCTCGCCGCCCGCCGCCGCTGCCGGCCCGGGTCGATAGAGCACGACGGAAGCCTCCGGGAGCCCGCCGCTCGCCGACCACAGCAACGGCTTGGCGCCATTGGCCGCCGGCGTGAAGCGATAGCGCGTGCCCCCACTCGCCACCTCGACCATGCCGACATCGTTGCCCCAGGTCGCCACCGACACCTTGATCGGCAGCCCCCCGGCGAGCAGATCGCGCAATTCTCCGGCCTTGGCGAACGCCTCCGGGCTCGACGGGTTGAGCGCCGCGGCGATCGGATCGTCGCTGCGCCAGCGCCACACCGGCCCGCGCGTCTCGAGCAGCGGCTTCAACCGAGTCTGCGCAAAGCCATCGATCACGCCGCCCATCCCGAAGACGCGCAGCACGTCAACCATGGCTGCGTCCGCCGGGGCGGCACCGAAGAAAGGGTAGTGCTCCTGGGCAACCTCCCGGCATACTGGGAGGACGCTTTGCGCATAGGCATCGGACACCGCGCCGGTCGCTGCGCCGACCTGCGCCGAGGCGCCGCCGCCGGTGGTCGCGGCAACGAAATCCTGCAGTTGCGGTGGCGCGCCGGCCGCCGCCGCCCGCACCGAGGCCATGGCGGTGGCCATCTGCGCCTGGGTCGCGTCGGCCCCGCCGCCGCCGCCGACCGATTGCGCCGCCATCACCGCTTGGCCCGCCGATTTGAGCGCGGCGACGAACTCATCGACCGGCGCCGAGCCGCGGCCATCGCCGGCATATTCCTGCAACGGCTGGAAATAGGCGCTGATCTCCTCGCCGGCGTCGATCCCGGCGGCGCGATCACGCCCCGCTTCTTGCGCGAACCGCCCGACCCGTGAGCGGTTCAAGGCATAGCGCGTGGCGCGCGCGACGCCGGCCTTCGCGCCACCCTCGAACAGCGTGTTCTTGCGCAGTTCGAGCAGCACGCGTTTCAGCGGCGACGGGCTCTTAGTGAACGCGCCGAACGCCACGGGATCGCGGAAATACGGCCCCGGCTGGAGCGATTTCAGCACGCCTTCCCATGCCGCGATATAATCCTTGGCATACAGCCCGGCGACGCCGGGGCGGACATTGCTCATCTCCTCGCGCACGCTGCCGGTATCGGCGTCGCCGCCCAGCACCCACAGATCGCGCTTGAGATCCTGCTGCACCGTCGCCAGCCCGACCATATACGCGCGCTCGTACCCGTCGCGGGTGAAGAAATACGGGATCCGCGTCGACAACACCTGCTTGGGATTGGCGAAGGCCAAAGCATCGCCCTGCGACAGGATATTGGCCACTTCCCACGGTGCGCCCGCGCTCGCCGCCTTCTGGCGCAGCACGGCATAGGCGCGATCGGCCAGCGACAGCGTCTGCACTGCGGCGCGCGCCTGCACCACCAGCGGGCCGTCGAGCGGCGGTTTGCGGTTCGGCCAGACGCTGGCCATGTCGGTATCGCCGAGCAGGGCATCGAGATGCTGCGCGAGCTGGCCGCGCTCGCCCTGGCTGTCGGCGCCGGGGAAGACCTCGGTCGCCCAGTCGTTGGTCACCCAGGCGCGCACCGTCCTGGCATCGAGCGGGCCTTGCTGACCGAGCATGAGATAGACTTTGAGCGGCTCGTACAGGCGCATCGGATCGCCGCCATCGGCCTTCATTGCCGTCTCCAACCGCAGCAGCAGCCGCGGCAGCAGCACGCGGCGCAGCGCATCGCGGTACGTCTCCTCCGCCTCGCGGCTGAGGCCGGACTGGTACAGGCCGAAGGTCATGGCGAGCGGCGGCCCGCCCGAGGTGCGCGCGGCGAACCCGCGGGGGAGCGCACGCAGCGCGTTCAGGCCTGGCAGCGCGGCGCGCAGGTCCGCATCGCCGTCGCGCACTTGGCGCAGATCGACGCCGGCCTCGCGGAACTGCGCTTCGGCCGCCGCGGTCTGGCGCGCCAGATCGTCCTGGAAGCTGCGGTTCTGCGCATAGCTCACGCCCCAGGCGGTCAGCAGCAGCGCGCCGACGATGCCGATCGCGCTGATCGCGCCGATCAACCGCCCGCGCAGTCGCGCCTTGGCGCCGGGGTCGGTGGTGACGAGGCCAGCTTCGGGGAACATCACCTCGCCGAGCAGGCGGTTGAGAAAATAGGCCCGGCCGCTCGAGCCGCCGGGGGCGCTCTGCACCGGCTGGTCGTAGACCTCGGCCATGCCGGCCATGATGCGATCGAGCGGCGTGCCTTCCTGCATGCCGCTGGTCAGGTAGAAGCCTCGCAGCACGCCGCCCGGCTCGTCCCCGGCGACAAACGCCCCGTCGAGGAAGCGCATCAGCCGCGCCCGCAACGAGCGCAGCTGCGCCGGCAGCCCCAGCATCAGGGCGCGGCGGCGGGGGTCAACTTCGTCGTAAAGACGCTTGGCCTGGCGGTCGGCGATCGCCTGCGCCATTTCGTCGAACGCGCGCGCGAGGGTGTCGGCATTGGCCTTGCCGTCGGCGAAGGTCAGCGTGCTGCCCAGCACCGCGCGCCGCCCCTCGACATCGAGATCATCGAAATATTCGGTCATCCCGGCGAGCAGATCGGCCTTGGTCAGCACGACATAGACCGGCGCCGCGACTTCCAGCGTACGGCGCAGTTCGACCAGCCGGCGGCGCACCGCGCGGGCGTGGGCGTCGATCTTGGCGCAATCGCTGCGGATCAGTTCATCGACGCCGATCGCGACCATGATCCCGTTGATCGGCTGCAGTGGCCGATGCCGCTTGAGCAGACCGAGGAACGCGTTCCACCCGGCAGCATCGATCGTATGATCCGAATCCTGCGTCGTGTAGCGCCCGGCGGTATCGACCAGCACCGCTTCGTCGGCGAACCAGAAATCCAGGCTGCGCGTGCCGCCGACGCCGCTCACCGCCTGCTCGACAAACGGGAAGCGCAGGCCCGAATTGAGCAAGGCCGTGGTCTTGCCCGCTCCCGGCGGCCCGATGATCATGTACCAGGGCCGGGTATACAGATAATCGCGCTTCTTGCCCGCCGCGCCCTTCAGCTTGGCCAGCGCCTCGCCCATCCGCTGCCCGAGCGCGCGGCTCTCGGCATCGGCCGCATTCGGTCCGGCCAGTTCCGCCGCGATCGCATTGGCGGCACGCCGCCTCTTGCGCAGGCGCAGATAGACCGCGAGCAGCCAGAGCGCGACCACGCCGAGCGCAAACGCCACCCGCACCCATACCGGCCGCATCCAGCCGACGAACAAGGGCAGCCCCAACGCAAGCAGCGCCGCGAGCAGGATCGTGCAGGTGATCGTGACCACCCACCAATTGCCGAACAGGACCTTGAAGACCCTGCCGAAGAAACGCTGGATCGCCCACCGCATGCTCAATACCGCCGTGGCACGATGATTTCGACGCGTCGGTTCTGGGACTTGCCGGCCGCATTGTCGTTGGAGGCGATCGGCACGGTCTCGCCCAGTCCCTTCGTCGTCACCCGCGCGGGATCGCTGAGATCGGTGCGAACCAATTTGCCGACCGTCTCCGCGCGCGCCTGCGAGAGCGCCATATTGTCGGGGAATTGCAGCGACGCGACGCGGTCGCTGTCGGCATGGCCTTCGATCGTCACGCTGCCCTTTTCCTCCTCGATCGCCCGGCCGATGCGGTGGAACAGCGGCTCTCGCCCGGCCTCCAGCACGTCCGAGCCGGAGCGGAACAATTGCCCCACGGTGGTGCGCACGCGCACCGTCTGCGCATCCTCCTCAACCGTCACCAGCCCTTCGCGGATTTCCGGTTCGAGGAAGCGCTTGAGCTTGCTCGCCTGCGCGCTGTCGGCCTGCGCGATCCCGCCGCCGGGCCGCGATAGCGTCAGCCGCTCCGATGGGCGGATCGCCGCCAGCCGTTCCGACGGCGCATCGGCATTCGACATCAGCAACAGCTTGAAGACGATGAAGGCGAGCAGCAAGATGCCGGCGGCGATTGCCGCGACCAGCGCGATGATCCCCCAGAAGCTCATCCGCCCGAGCGGCGCATTCTCGCCCTTCCAGCGCGGTGACAGCTCGGTCGCCGAGAGCGAGCGGACATGCGGCAACGCGCCCTGCAGCCGCGTCATGATCTCGTGCAACCGCCGCCGCCCGTCAGGCATGACGCGAAACCGCCCCTCGAACCCGGCGGCCAGACACGCGTGATACAATTCGATCAGGTCGGCATTGTCGTTCGGCGTGCGCAGCATGTCGTCGACCAGCTGCCAGAAACGATCGCCGCCGATATTCTCCTGAAAGAATTGCACGACCATCGATCGCCGTGCCCATTCCGCGCCGTCGGTGCCGATCCCGGGCAGGTTCTGCGCGACATCGTCGGTCGTCGCGCACACGGCATATTTGGCCCGCTGGCGCTGTTCCTCGGAATAATGCGGCGCGATCGCCTGCTCGAACCGCGCGATTGCCTGGCTGGCCTGGCGGTGAATTTCCGGCATGGCGAGCCGCACGCGCCCGCTGCGCACCCCAGCGACCAAGGCCAGCACTGGTTCGGCCTCTGCCAGCATGACGTTGCGTACCGTGCGCGGCGTCGCCGGCAACGGCACGTCGTCCTCGGCCAGCCGCGACGGGGCAAGCCCGCCACCCTGCGGGCCAAGGCCAGCGCGCGATAACGGCGGCGGTGCGCCATAGCCGGGATCTGCCGCATAGCCCGGCGCGGCGGGGGCGAAGGGCGATGCCGGCGGCGGCGCTACGCCCTCATTCTGGCGCAGCCCCTGCAACGGCGACGGGCGGAAGACGGTCTTGCCGTTGCCCTGACCGTCGTCTCCGCTCATCGTCCGGCCTTCTTCACGCACCACAACTCCATCTTGAGCTGCGGCCAATCACCCGCGACATGCAGCCCGAGCGCGGGCGCGCTGGCAAAGTCGCGCCAGTCGGGCACGCCGCGATCGAGCTCGAAATAGACGTAGCCCGGCAGCACGCGCAGCTGCGGCGGCGGGGTCGGCGTGTGGCGCAGTGGTACGCCCGGCAGCGCCGAATCGACGATCTGCCGCATCTTCTGCACCGTTCCTATCTTGGCGACCGAGGGAAACAGCCCGCGTATCTCCTCGATCGGCGCGGCGGCGGCCACCGCCAGGTAGAAGTAGCCCGTGACGAACAGATTGTGATCGGTAATCTTGGAAACGTACGCCCCCGGCCCGGCCAGTTCGAGCGGCAGCTGCACCGCCGAACGATCGAACATCGCCGACAGCATCGATTGCAGCAAATCGATCACCGGCTCGAAACAGGTCTGCGGGTTTTCGTGATCGTAGCGCGGCAATGGCGGCGGGCGCCGATCGGGGCGGATCAACGTGGCGAGTTCGCCGGCCATTGCGATCAGATTTTCGTAGAGCCGCTCGGGATGGACCATCGGCAAATGCTGCAGATGCTGCAGCACGGCCAGCCAGCGATTGAGCGCCTGGAGCAGCAGGAAGCTGACGAACGTGTCCGATCCGCCATCGGTCGCCTCCACCGCGCGCAGCGCCAGCTCCTCGGCGCGCTGTTCGGCGCGTCCCGAAATGTCGGCGAGCGCGCCGCGCAGCCGCACCGCGGCGGCGACGTCCAACGTCGGCGGGATATAGCGATCGTCGAACATCAGCCGGCGGTTCTGCATCTCGCGCACCCGGGCCAGCCCCAGGGTAACCCGGCCGTAAACCTGATCGCGAGTCACACCGAAGCGCAGATTGGGCAAGCCGAACTCGATCGGCTCCGAAGTGCGATCGTCCGAAAAGGCGTCGGCGACCTCGAACTCGGACACCAGGTAACGCGCCTCCAGCGCGCCGCCCTCCGCCTCACGAAACTGCACTGCGCCCGCCTGCTGCGCCGGCAACGTCAGCGAGACGACCGCATCGCGCGCATCGCCCGGCACATCCAGCGGTGGCGGCGGCGGGAGATCGCCAGGGATCGCGAACGGCGTGCCATCCGGCATCACGCCCGCGGCGCGGACAATGCCGAACTTGCCCAGCGACGCCAGATCCTCGTCGATCACCAATTCGGTCAGGCCCCAGGGCCAGGGGCGTACGGCATCGACTCGCGCGCGAATCTGTTCCTCTAGGAATCGATCCTGCGCCTGGAAGTGCTGCGGTCGCAGGAACATACCTTCGTGCCAGCCGACACGATTCTTGCCAGCCACTGTTTCGCCCCTGCCACCTTGCGATCCGGGGCAATCGGCGCCCCGTCATGCTTGGCGCCGGTTATTGCCGCCGCTCGCCAAACAGGCAATAGCTTTCTCTTCGGATCAGCGACCGACCGGCGACAGGGGGCAAAGTTGGACCAGCGCGAGGAACCGTCCTTCGATCCCCGCCAATGGGACAAGCCGGTGTCGGGCAAAGAGCCGGTTGCCGACTCGCTGTCGTTCGATCCGCGCAGCTGGGTGACGTCTCCACCGCCACCGCCTCCGACTTCGCGCCCAACGCCGGCCCCGCCGGCACCCCCTTCCCCACCTGCGCGCTCACTGCCGCCGAAGCCATCGCCGCATGCTCGTGCCGGACTGGCGAGTGCTGCATCGCTGGCGATTCTTGCGCTCGGCGGCATCGCGGCCTTCGTCTCCCGCCCCGCGGGGACATCCATATCCGTCGTGCCCCAGGCACTCCCCAAAACGCAGACCAAGAATGCGACCGCGAGCGAGCGCACCCTGATGCTGTCGAGCGCGGCAGATATCGTCCCCAGCCTGCGCGCCTCCGGCATTGCCAACGACGACGCCACGCGTGCGGGCACGCGCGCCGCGGCGGCGCTGGGGGCCAACGCCGGCGACATCCGCCTGATCTTCGACATGGTCGGCACGGCCGGCGCCGCGACGCTCGCCAGGCTGGAGGCGACGCACGACGATGGCAGCGGTGTGACGCTGGTTCGCGCGGCCGATGGCAGCTTCGCCGAACAGCGCCAGGCGGCGCACCTCGTGACTAAGCTCCAGGTCGTGCGCGGCGAACTGGACGCGGAGAGCTTCTACAGTTCGGCGGTGGCCGCCGGGATCAACGACAATCTGGTCGGCGACTTTGCCAATGCGTTCGTCTTCGACTTCGACATGCAGCGCGAAGTTGCCCCGGGCGACATCTTCGAGGCCGGGTTCCAGCAGCGCTACAACCAGGCGGGCGAGCCGGTCGGGTTGCCGGTGCTGGTCTATGCTGCGCTCAACACCGCAGCCAAATCCCGCGCGCTGTATCGCTTCACGCAGGCGGGCGACAAGCAGCCGGGCTGGTATGACAGCAATGGCCGCAGCACGGTGCGCACGCTGATGCGCACCCCGATCGATGGCGCGCGGATCTCCTCGGGGTTCGGCTTTCGCGAACATCCGGTGCTCGGCTTCGTCAAGATGCACAAAGGCACCGATTTCGCCGCCCCGACGGGCACGCCGATCTTCGCCTCCGGCGATGCCGTGGTCGATTTTGCCGGCCCCAAGGGCCCCAATGGCAATTTCGTGCGGCTGCGCCATGATAATGGCTGGCAGACGTTGTACCTGCACATGAATCGCATCTGGCCGGGCATCGCTCCCGGCGTTCGCGTGACGCAGGGTCAGCAGATCGGCGAGGTCGGCACCACCGGCCGCTCGACCGGCCCGCATCTTCATTATGAAGTCCATATCGACGGGCAACCGGTCAACCCGCTGAGCATCGAGACCGGCCAAGGCAGCCGCACGCTGGCCGGGGCAGCGCTGGCCGATTTCCGCCGCCTGCGCGACAAGATCGACGCGCGCCGGGCAGAGAGCGATTAGCGGCGATGAGGTGCGGTCGGGCTGGCGGCACCCTTGCTTCTTTCATGCCATCTGGCCGGCTCAGCGGTTGCGGGCTGGCTTGCCGCAACACCACCGTCACCCCGGACCTGTTCCGGGGTCCACCGTGCCGCACGCTCTTCCCTTAGGCCGCTGGACTAGTCGAAAGCCGCTTGGTGGCCCCCGGAACAAGTCCGGGGTGACGATTAGGGGATGGCTTTGACACCGCGCCTCGACGTTACCGAGGTCGTCGCCTGGAGATCACCAACGGGGCGAAGATCGCCAGCAAGGCAACCATCATCGCCATGCTGGCATTCAGGCCTTCCGTCGAGCCGCCCCACAAGGCCGAGCCCACCAGGTCGAGATCGAGGATCGACCCGAAGCTGCTCACCCCAGGATTGGGCTCCAGACCCAGCAGCAATTGCTCGGCGCCATTCCATCCCAGGTGCATCCCGACCGCCGGCGCGATGCCGCCCGCGCGCGCGGCAAGCAGCCCAAATACCAGCCCGCCGAGAAACAGATTGGCGAGCGCCAGCGGATCGCGCGCGCCACCCAGCACATGCAACGCCGCAAACCCTGCGGCGACCACCGGCACCGCCAGCCTTTGGCCCCAGACCCGTACCACTAAGGGTTGCAACCAGCCGCGAAAATAGGCTTCTTCCGCGATCACCTGCAGCGTGACCGTCAACAGGCCGAGCAGGATCGCGCCGCCGACCGATGGCGCTCCCCCGGCGGGCACCAGTCCGCCGGCGATCCACGCCAGCGCCGAGGCCGCGAGCAGGCCGGACAAGCCGATCGCCGCGCCCAATGCCAGCATCGCCGCCGGCCGTTCGCCTCCCGCGAGCGGCGATATACCGGTTACCGCCCCGCCGCCGATCGCCACCAGCAGCATCGCGCCGAAAATCGCCGCCGTGAACACGGTTTCGATCCCCATCGGACCCAGAGAGCCACCGGTCGAAATCACCGTCTCGACCAGCATCGGCCCGAACGCGATCAATATGGTGGCGACGGCAACGCCGGCCGCCGCCCACGCCGTGGCAACCGCTTTGCTCATCGCAGCGGGCGCCTGGACCGGGGGCGTCGCTGACATGCGATTCAGCGACTGGCGGCGATCGCTGGTGCGGGCGTGCGCGGCGACAGCATCGTCTTGCTGCTGTCACCGACCAGGAAATAGGGCGCCCAGTAGAAAGGATGCGAATAGTCCGGCTGTGCGATCAGATCGCGCTGCGCGTCCTGCAACGCCGCGCCGATCGGCTTCGTGCGGCCGGATTCGTAGAACACGCGCATGAACTCCTCGCTCTCATGCTCGGCCGACACCTGCCAGTATGTCGCCAGGACCGACCGCGCATTGGCGGTCAGGAAGGCACGAACCAGCCCTTCGAGCGTCGATCCGGCCTCTTCCTGGCCCGACTGGCGCGCCAATGCCTCGTCGCGCACACCGCTTGCCGTATCGCAGGCTGACAGCACGACCAGATTGGCATCCAGGTTGAGTGCGGCGATCTCGGAAAAGCTCAGCAGGCCGTCCGATGCGGCATCGCCGAACGAGGTGACCAAAGCCGGCGGCGACATCGCGCAGCCCCATTGCCCCTCTTCCAGCCCGTGGGTCGCGAAATGGAGCACCTCATATTGGTTTAGGTCGCCGCGCGTATCGAGTGCGGTATCGTTGAACGCCGCACCGATGATCTCCGGCGCACCCGTCGCACCAAGCGCTTGGGCGGCAATCGTCAGTTCGCGGCTGCTGATCGGCTGGAAGGCGCGCGACAGGCTGCTCAGCCGCCCGAAATCGACCGAGCAGGAATAGCCGACCTTCACCATTCGCCCCGTCAAATCGGCTACGACGGGCGGCGGCATATGCTCGCCAAAGCCGAGGAACGGGCGCGTCGCGCGTGACGCCGGCCGCGCGCGCGCGGCCAGGAACGAGCGCGGCGACAACGCGGTCGAGATCGTCGCCTGCCCGGCAAGGAACTTGGTCTGCGAGAAATCGAACGGCGATGGGCGCACCGCATTGCGGTCATAGCGCGTGACCAGTACACCGATCGGCAGATGCTCGAGCGGTCCGGACGGGTCGACTACCAGCCCGGGCGCCGCGTTCAGCACCGCTTCGGCCGGCCCCGCGATCAGCCGGAACAAGGCATAGGCGCCCGCATCGTCGAAGGGTACCAGCTTGCCGTCGCCCAGGCGCGCGTCGATCGAGGCACGCACACGCTCGGCGAGCGCCCCGACCGCCGCCTTGGACGCGGCGTCGGGGGCGATGGCATAGGCGAACATGCGGTCGCCGGTGATCACCATGCCGTAAACTCGGCGGTTGAGCGTGGCGATCTTGAGGAACACCTCGCCCGGCTTCAGCGCTGCGCGTACCTCCTCCAGGGTTGCGGGATGATCGTCGACCGTCTGGTAGCGCGGGTTTTGCGCCAGTTGCGCGTCGACCACGAACAGGCGCTGCTCCGCGGTGGTGCGTGCGCGCTGCAGTTCATCGTCGCTCGTGCGGACGATATCCGCCTCCGGCCCAGCGGCAATGGCGTAGCGCAACCGCGTCACCTCGCGCTCCAGATCGGCGCGTTCGCGCACCAGCGCGCCCAGCGCCGGATCCTCCGCCACCACCGATTGCAGCTGATTGATCTGGCGTGCGACGGAAGGCTCACCGGTGGCTTGCACCGCGCGGAAGAAGCGGGCGAAGGTGTCGGCGCGCGGCGTGGTCGACGCCTCTTCGACCAGCAGGTCGAGATACGCCTCCATGCCGTTCGAGCCGGCCAGCGCGTCGCCATTGGAGTCGATCATCGCATCGATCGCGCGGGCATATTCATCGCGGACCGCAGCGTGCGAGGCACCGCTACCGGCGAAGATCGAGGCCCGCTCCAGCTGCGCCTGGGCGATCATCGGTTCCGCGCCGGTACCGGCGGTCGCCACTGCGCCCCGGCGCATGTCGACCAGCGCCTCGTCGAACGCCGAGAGCGCCTGTCCCGTGCGTCCGCCGCGTGCCAGCAGGCGTGCGCGCTGGCGGTCGATCTTGGCGCCGAGCCAGAGGATCTGCGAACGATCGATCCGCTCATTTTCCAGCGGGCGATAGCGGCGCGCCGCAAGCTCGATCGCGGCCGTGGCGCCCTTCTCGTCGCCCAGCGACAGCAAGGCGATGCTGCGCGCCCAATTGGCTTGCGCATCCAGCACCAATTGCGCCAGTTCCCCGGTATCGGGCACCGCGATGGCGCTGACGGCATCACCGGCGCGCGTGCGCGGCTGGTTCAGCTGCCGCAATGCGGACGGATCCATCAGCGGCTGTACGGCCAAGACATCGCTGCCGCCCTGCCGATCGAGCAGGGCGATCGCCTCGCGGAATTGATGGCGATTGATCAGGTCGAGTGCCCGGTAAGCATCGCGTTTGCGCGTCAGGAACGGCGTCTGCGCGCTGGGTGATGCCATGAACACCGAATCGGCCTGGAGGAAATGCTCCTGCGCCGCATCGGGAAAGCGGATGTTGGAATCCGCCAGCCCCGCCTCGAGCAGCAACTCGGCGCGGGTCGCCGGGTTGGCATCGGCCGGCAGGCGGCTCAACGCGTCGTTCAGCACGCGCGAGGCATCGACGTTCAGCCCCTTGTGGTTCAGGTTGATCCCCTCAGCCAATGCCGCCGCCGGGCTGAAGCGTACCGCCTCCGTCGTGGGTGCCGCTGCCACCGCTTCGGGGGCGATCTTGCTCAGATCCACCGCGGTCGAGACGGTGCGCATCACGTCCGCGCTCGGTCGCTTCCGCCCGCTGAGGATCGCCAGCGCTTCCTCCAACTGCGCAAGCGCCGCTGGCGTGGCATCACCGATCAGGACCGACTCGCCGATCCGCAGATCGATGCGAACGGTGGGGATCGACAACAGGGTGTTGAAGCAGCGGCGCACCTGCGCCGGACCGGCGGCAATCGCGACAGGCTGCGCCGTGCCGCACGTCAGCGCCGCATCGATCGGCTTGATCGCGACATCCGTTGCGGGAACGATGCGGATGCTTCCCAACGGGCGGCTGGCGCTCACGCCACGGCAGGTGATGGTGTAGGCGCGGGCGAACGGATCAGGAACCGTGGGATCACGCCATTCGCGCGACGCGACGCACGGTTCGCCCCCCGCAGCACGGCCCAGGCTGATCGTATCGGGCCGATCCGGCAACCGCGCGACGGCGCCATTGGGCACGGCCAGCGTGGCAATGCCGGCAAGCAGGAAAGACGTACCGCGCCTACGAACGATCACTGTGCCGTCTCCCCAGCGGTGGCGGCACAATCGCCATCACCCTCCTCGCACGACGCGCGCGGTCCCATCGTCGCCAGCCCGGTCAGCAATTCCTCGTTGCTGCCGCTGACCACCGGATCGAACGGCACATCGACCGATTCCACCGATCCGAACACATCCTGCTGCGTGGTCTCGAACACTTGCAGCGTCGGCTGGATCACGATCGCCGCCAGGCAACCCGCGCCCGACCCGACCAGGCACCCGTTGAGCCGCGTGGTAGCCGGATTGGCCGTCCCCAACGCGATGATGCCGCCGCCGAGCAGCGCAGCGGCGGTATCGTTGACGCCGTTGATCGTGCCGAAGCCGGCAAAGGCGTTGCTTTGCGGCGACTGCGGCAGCAACGTCAGCGCCGGGCTGACCGGCGTGCCGGCCGGGCCACCAAGCACCAGGCCGCTATTCTGCCCTGCGGTGCCCGTATTCTGGAACAGCGCGTAATCGCCGTATCGAACGGTCAAGCTGCGCGCGGATACCGTGGTCGGCGCGTTTACCTCGTAGAATCCGCCACCGATGACCGGGTTGTACAGCGACGAATTGGCGTTGCCGACAAAGCCGCCCACCACGGCATCGAGCGACGCGCCGCTCAGCGCATCGATGAAGCCCGGTGCCACGCCCACTGCGATGCGTCCGCCGCGCAGTTCCAGGTCCGCACCATCGAACAGCAATCGCCCGCCGGCACTGTTGGTGGCAACGACGTTGATCTCGCGCGCCATGCCGGCTTCGCTGGCATCCCCGCCGAGCCGGAAGCGCCGCCCGGCCCCCGCACCGCTGACCACGCCCCGCACTGCGATCGCCCCCGTGCCGAGCATGTCGACACTGCGCCGCCCGGCATCGGCATCGAAGGCCAATGTGCCGATCTCCACCGCACCGCTGCCCTGGCGGAAGGTCAACGCATCCGCCTCGACCAGATTGACCTCGGCAGCGGACAGGCGGAAGCCGTCGCTTGCCGTGGCGTCGCCCAGCCGCAGAGCGCCATCGCCCCCGCGGGTCTCGAACGCCACGCTGGCCGCACGCTGAACGCCGTTCAGCGTCGCATCGGCAGCGCGGATCGTGAGCGTCGGTCCGGCGACGAGCTGCCCGAGCGTCGCCAAGCCGGTGGCATCGATCGACGCCGCACCCGCCGCCCGGCCGCCGCCCAAGGAGACGTTGCCACCCTTGATCGTCAGCGCGCCGTCCGTGTCCAGCCCGTTCACCTGGACGTTGCCGACCGCCGTCACCAGCGCATCGCCAGTGGCGCGAAGCCCGCCTGCGGTGAGCCCCGTTCCCGCGTCCAGCGTCAGCGTGCCACCGGCAATCACATCACCCGTGGTGAGCGCCCCGCGCGCCTTGATCAACGCCGCACGGGCCGCGTTCAACGTGCCGGTCATGTCGACCTCGCCGCCGCTGATCGTCGCCTGCCCGGCCGCGCCGACCGCGCCCAGTCGAACCAGCGCGCCGCCATCGACCGTCAGGTCACCAGCGGTGCTGCCGAGCAGTGCCCGATCGGCGGTGAGGCCGGTGATATCCCCACTCGCCGTTATCGCCAGTGTTGCCCCAGAGGCATTGTCGATCCGAACGCCGCCCGTGCTGGTGATCGTCCCTGTGCCACCGGCCACCAGCCGCCCGACCGCCACGGCCTGCCCGCTAAGAGTCGCTGCCGTCGCCGCCTCGATCGTGTCCACCTCCAGGGTGCCGCCCTGTGCCGTCGCTCTGACATCGCCGGCCGAGGATCGCAACGCGGCAAGCTTGATGCTGCCACCGCCCACGCGCGCGGTGCCCGTGCTGCGATAGCTGCCGCCCTCCAGCCGGGCACCGGCATCCACGTCGATGGCGGCCGCCGTTACGCCAGCGGTCGTGATAGCCCCGCCCGACGACAGCCGCGTCGCGCCGCTGGTCGTCACGTTGCCGGTGCGCAGTGCACCCGTCGTCAGCGCCACGCCGAGATCCCGCGCGACGATATCGCCAGCGGTGAACGTGCCGTCATGGCGGAAGGTATCGGTCGCACTGACGCTGTTGTCGGCTGCCGTCACGATCCCGCCGATCGCGCCCGCACCGATCGTGCCGAATTCGACCGTAGCACCGCTGCCAGCGCGCAGGCCCAGCGCACCACTTCCATTGTCGATCGTCGTGCCCGCCAGCGAAATCGGCCCGGCTGCGTCGATCAGCATCGCGCTGGCGCCACCCGCCACGTTGCCAAGCAGGCGCAGCTGTGACGCGGCGCTGATCCCGCCGCTGCCGGCGGTCAGTGCGATCTGGCCGCCGGCGCTTTGCGTCACCGGTGCGCCACCCAGCACGATGCTCGCTCCGCGTACGGTGTAGTCGCCACCGGCCGACACCGCCTCGACCAGAGTGGCGGTGCCCGCGGCCTCGACCGCCAGCGTGCCGGAGACGGTTGCCGCGCCGAGTTGCGCCGCCCCCTTGCTGGAGACCAGGCGCGCCGATCCGCCAGAGACCGTCAGCTTTGTCACCAACGCATTCTCGACCGCGCGGGCGTCCAGCGCGGCGGCGATTACCGGACCCACGCTGAGTGCACCGGTCGTCGCCTCCAGTGTCGCCGCGCCGCCTGCTGTGATGCTGCCCAATTTCACGTCCGTGCCCGACGCCCCGAAGGCGCCGTCGGCCCGCATCGCGCCGCCGGTAATCGTGCTGGCCGAACCAAGCGAGATGCTGCTGCCGCTCAGGTCACCCGTGCGCAGCCCCAAGGCGCCTCCCGTTAGCGTGAGCGCACCAGCGGCATTGACCGCACCGCCGATGCTCGTCAGCCCGGTAGAGTTCAACGTGACAATGCCCCCGCGCACGTCGCCGTCGATCCGCAGGTCGCCGCTATCGGCAAACAGGTTGATCAGGTTGGTGCCGACATCGATGGAGGTGATCTGAATCGAATCGGCGCGCAGCGACAGCGGCCCGCCGGTCAACGCGCCGAGCCGCACCGCTTCGCCGATATCCACGGTGAAGCCGCTGCCGGCGCCGACGGTCAGTTCGATCGTACTGCCCGGCGCGTACCCGGTCAGGCTGCCATTGGGCGCAAGCACGACCAGATCGACGGCGCTCCGGACGAACGGCGCGCGAATGTCGCGCGACGAGGCCAGCCCCACCGTGCCATCCGCGGTAAGGCCGCCCGCGATCAGGATGTCGGCCGGATTGGTCTGCGTGGTGATCGTCGCCGTGCCCCCGGCCGTCACGCTCGCGAGTTGCACGTTACCGATCGAGCTGATCGTCACCGCGCCTGCGGAGCCGGTCGTGGTGATCGCACCCGTGGTCACGCTGCCGGTGCCGGAAAGTGCGGTCAGCGTCACCGGGCCGGTGGCGGTGATATTGCCGCCGCTGATGCCCGTCGCTGCCGCGCCGATCGACTGCACCGTCACCCCAGAACCGGCAATGCTCGCAAACTGCACCGCGGCACCCGACAAGTCGACCGTCCCTCCTGCGGTGATCGCGCCGGTCGACACGGTGCCGTCCAGCGCATCGATAAGCACATTGCCGGTGTCCGTCGTGATCGCACCGGTACGCACCCCACCGGTACCGCCGAGCAGCGTCGTGCCCTGCGCCAGCGACAGGTTGCCGGTGGTGATCGCCCCTGTCAGCCGCAGGCCGTCGTTGATCTGCAGCGACCGCGCATTGACCGCGCCGAGCGTCACGTCGCCGGCCGAATGCAAGATGACGTCGGACTGCCGTGCCGTGCCACCGTTCAGCACGCTATCGCTTGCCAGCAGGATACCGCCGCCGACCGCATCCAGCGCCAGCGCTTCGCCACCGATGCCGTCATTGTTGGCGGTCAGCACCAGGCCGGCCTGCCCCGTCAGCGGCCCGGTCGTGCTGCCGATCGCCACCGCACCCCCTGCGGTCTGCGCGCCACCCAGGGTCACCGTCCCCGCGGTAACGCGGTAATCCGTTCCCGCCGTCACACCACCGGTCAACAGCGCCGCGCCGGTCGCGGCAGAGATGGCGACGCCGCCCGTTCCGCCATCGATCAGCCCGGCAATCGTCACGTCGCCCGACCCAGCCGTCGCCGACACACCGCCGCCGCCGCGCACCGACGCCGCGGTCAGTGCAGCGGCACTGGTCAGCGTGGTCAGGCCGCCGCCGGCGACTGCACCCGCCCCCAGCGCCCCGCTGGTCGACGTCAATGACACCGCGCCAGCTGCCGACCGCACGTCGGCCAACGCAAGTGAGCCTCCGGATAGCGATACACCGCCCGTGCCGCCATCGATAAGGCCGCCGATCGTCACGGCGCCGGCCGCCGACCCACTAACCCCGGCACCGCCACGCACGGCGGCAGCCTCCAGCAAGCCGTTGCTCGTTAGCGTGGTCAGCCCAGCACCATCGATCACGCCCGCGCTCAGATCGCCGAGCGTTGCGGTCAGCGACACAGCGCCGCCAGTTGCCTGCACACCACCAAGCGCCAGCGCGATACCTGAAAGCGACACGCCGCCCCTGCCGCCATCGGTGAGCCCGGTGATCGTCACGGTGTCTACCGCAGTTCCAAGCACCCCGGCGCCGCCGCGCACGGACGTTGCGTCGATGGCACCGGCACTGGTCAGCGTCGTGAGCCCCGCCCCGTCGATCGCGCCGGCTTTCAGCAGGCCGACGGTGCTCTCGAGCGTCACCGGGCCGCCAACTGCGCTCACGCCGGCCAGGTCGAGCGTCGCGCCCTTCAGCGACACGTCCCCTGTGCCGCCATCGACCAGGCCGGTGATCTTCACATCACCCGCCGCCGTCCCAAGCACGCCAGCACCGCCGCTGACAGACGTCGCGTTGATCGCGCCCGTGCTGGTCAGCGAGGTAAGTCCCACCCCATCGATCGCGCCAGCCTTCAACAGGCCGACCGTGCTCTCCAGCGTTACCGGGCCGCCGGGGGTGCGCACATCCTGCAGATCGAGCGCCGTCCCGGTCAGCGATATGATGCCCGTGCCGCCATCCACCAAGCCGGTGATCTTGACGTCCCCCGCTGCCGTCCCGCGCACGCCAGCGCCGCCACGCACGCTGGTCGCGCTGAGCGTATCGCTGCTGGTCAGCGTGGTCAGCCCCGCGCCATCGACCGCGCCGGCCTTCAAGATGCCGCCGGTGCTCGTCAGCCGTACCGCACCGACCGTCGAGCGTATGCCGCCCAGGTCGAGCGACTGCCCGGACAGGTCGACGGCACCGCCGGCCACGATCGGCCCCGTCCAGGTCTGCGCGCCCGTCGTCGTCGCGGCAAAGCTCCCGCCGCTCGACGCCGCGCCGATCTTCAGCGTCGCCGGCGCGACCGCCGCGCCGATGCTCACCGCACCACTCGCGACCAGGCTGCCGATCTGCAGATCGCCATCACGATCGATCGTCACGCTGCGCCCGGCATTGCGTGCCTGGACGAGGCCGGTGATCGTCGTGCCACCGGTACCGCTCATCGCGATATTGCCGCCGGCATCCACCGTGTTCGCGCTCAGCAGCCCGGTGGAGATCAACGTCACCGAGGTATCAGAGATCAGGTCGTCGGCGCTGATCCCCGCTCCGTTGAGCAGCAACGCATTCGTCAGACGCAGGTCGCCCACGCTGATCGCGCTGGTGCGCGCCAACCCGTCGGCAAATTGTTCGGTGCCGACCGCGCCGCGCAAGCCGCGAGCGGTGACGCTGCCGAGCGTCACGCTGCCAGCGGCACTGCCCGAGCGGATCTGCACGTCCGATTGCCGCGCCTGACCGCCGAGCAGGAAGGATGCGGGTGCGAAGTTGATCGCCCCGTCGGGCGCGGTGTCGGCGATCGCCAGCGTCAGCGCCTCCCCGCCCGTGCCATCATCGTTCGACCGCAGCGTCAGCGCGCCGCGCCCGGTGATCCCGCCCGCGCCGCCGGTGATCGTCACGGCCCCGTTCGCCCGCTGCATCACCGCATCGGTCGCGCCGAGCGTCACCGTGCCGCCGCTCACGCTGTAATTGCCGCCCGCCGTCACCGCGCCGAAGACCGATACCAACCCCTGCCCGCCATCGACGATAACGTCATCACCGGCACTCAGTGTCGTGGCAGTGATGCCGGTGCCGACCAGGCTGACGGTAGCCCCCGCCGACGCCCGCGCGATGGTCAGCGGGCCGCCAAGCGACGTCACCGACAGATTGCCGGATGCCGCCAGTTGCGCGCCGGCCGGGGTGAAGCCGACGACCCCGCCCACCCCCGCCTGTGCCGTCAGCTTGCTGCCGGTGCTGGCGACGTCCGCCAGCGTCATGCCGTCAGCCGTCAGAATGATTGCGCCTGCCGCGCGCACGACACCCGGCAGCGACAGCGTCGTCCCTGCCGTGGCGTCGAGCGTTCCGCGCGCGGTTATCGCGCCGCTCAGATCCTGCGCGCCGCTCGAGATCAGCGAGATGTTCCGCGCGGTTACGTCGCCCGACGTTTTGATGGAGGCGACCGCCGCCACGGTCGTGCCGATCGTCAGGTCACGACCTGCGTTGATCTTGCCACCGATCGAGACCGCGCCATCGCGCAGGATCTGGATATCATTCTGCGATCCCCGCGCGGTCACCGCGCCGTCGATCGTCGTCGTGCCCGTTCCGGACAAAGCGACGGCACCGTTCGCATCGATCGACTTGACCAGCATGGCACCGGCACCCGCCAGCGTCACGCCACCGTCGGCCGTCAACGCGCCCGCAGTCAGGGCGCCCGACTGCAATGAGAGCGCCGATCCGACGTTGACATCGCCCAGGGTCAGCGGCCCCGTAATCGACAACCCGTTCGTGAAGTTCGCAGTGCCAATGGCGCCCCGCAAGGCGCCGGCGTTGACATCGCCCAGCGCGACGGCGTTCGTGGCCGCCCGCACCCGGATCTGCACATTCGCCTCGCCGTCCGATCCACCCGACAAGGTCGTGCCCGGCCCGAATGCGATGTCGCCACCGCTCGTCCCGGCGGTCGCCAGCGTCAGTGCGCCGGTGCCGTTGCCGTTTGCATCCGCAACCAACGTCAAGTCACCCAGCCCGGTCAGCGTACCGTTATTGGCTGTGACGCTGATGTCGCGAAGGGCCGCTTGCCGAACTTCCTTGTTGGCGCTGCCGAGCACCACGCCCGTGCCGCTGACCACATAGTCGCGATCGGCGGTGACCGCCCCGGAGATGGTGGCCGTCCCGTTCGCCGCAACGATGATATCGCTATCGCTGCCATCGGTCGTGAGCGATCCCGATACAGTGGCATTGACGATGCCCCCGGTCTCCACGGCTGTGCCGCCCACCGTGACGCCAGCAACGGCGTTGGACGGCTTGCCCGCGACCAGCACGATGCGGTGGTCCGAACCTTCCGCCGTCAGCACCGTCGCTTCGACGTTGAGCAGCGCATCGGTTACCGAACTACTGGTTGCCATCGCAAACAGCACATCCCGCCCCTTCACCGTGCCACGCACGATCTGGCTTGTACCGCCAACCGAAGTGCCCTTGTTGAGCGTGACCGACAACGGACTGCCGGTGTTGTAATCCAGCGTGACATCGCTGGCAGTGACGAAGGCGAGATCCTGATCGTTGGCGGTCAACGTGCCGCTCGATTCGATCTTCGGCGCGACCAGGATCAGACCGCGATTGCCACCCTGCACGGTGATGCGCGCATTGCTCTCCACCGTGATCCCGCCGGTAAGGCTGTCCGCGCCGTCAAAGCGATAATTGCCGTTGGTAGAATTCAGGAAGGTGTTCTTCGGGTCCAGCGTGGTCAGCACCAGCGAACCCGTGCTGATTTGCGCACCGTTTCCGATTGTTATGCCGCGTGAGTTGAACACCCACACTGCCACGTTGGAGTCGGAACGCAAATTGCCGCTGATCTTCGAGGTGTTGCCCGACATGTCGCGATTCAGGACGGCGATATTGGTCTTGATCGGTAGGCCAAGGTCGTCCTTGAAGTTCACGGTCGATCCGTTGGCGATATTGAACCCGTCCCAGTTGATAATCGTGCCCGTGGCGTGCAGATCGACGGTCATCGTGTTGCCGGACGTCTTGATCTCGGCCGCGCTTCCAAACGGCGTGGTCCCGCCTGGCGTCGCCTTCCCCGGCAGCGTCTGCGCCACGGCACTGCCCACAATCAGGCATCCGCTGGCCAGCGCGGTAGTAATCGCCAACGAGCGGCGGATAGTACGGCGATGCTTGGACTTCAGCATGGAAGAACTCCCTGTAATCTACCGTATCGGTCTATTTATCGCGCCCGATCAGCGAATTGTGCAGTCAACGACACTAATAAACGGTTTGGCGGCCGGTCGTCGAGTCGCGATGCTTTGTCGAGCGGGCGGGCATAGGTGACCTCGAGCACGGCAAATCCAGGCAATGACAGGCGCAACCCACCGCCAAAGCTTCGGAACGTGCGCGAGCGATCTTCCCGGCTTCCTTCCAGATTACGCAGATACACATAGTCGTAGAAGCCGAACAATTGTGTGCCGATCCGTGTCGACAGCGGTACGTCGCCCCTGACCTCGCCGCGCCCGGCGGCGGCGCGGTCGCCGGTGCTGATGCCGGGATCGTAACCACGGCCGATCGTCAGATTGCCGACCGAATATTGTTCGAAGTTGAGCAGCGGATCCTTGCTCCATTGCCCCTGCGCCTGCCCGGCGATGCTGAAGATCGGCCCGAGCGCGACCATCGTGTCGGCAGACGCACGCACCACCAAGGCGTTGGGGTCGCCATTGGGCCTTGAGGTCAGCCCGCCAGTCCGAAAGCCCTGCTTGCTCGCATCCAGGATGTCGAACCCCTTGCGGATTTGCAGCGAGCCACCGACCGAGAAGCCGGTCTTGCCGTCCAGCCGCAGGCTGCGATGATCGGCATCGACCCCGACAAAGCCGATGCGCAGCTTGTCGATGATGAACGGGCTCGCCGCATCGCCCAAGCCGAATAGTGAGCGCTGATTGACGTAATCGAACCCGGCACTGGCATGTACATTGGTCCGCAGGGTTCGCACGAGCGGCCGCGCGAGATCGAACCCGGCAATCAGCGTCCGGGTCCGCACCGGATCGCTCTCGCCCAGATCGGGGTGCGACCAGGCATAGGTAAAGCGCGCGCCGACCGTCGCGCCGTCATCGCCAATGCCCATCACATGACCCACCTGCGCTACGATCTGCTCGCGGAAATCCGCCGTCGAGGACAGGCCGACATAGGTAACATCCGCATGTCCGGTGAGACCGTAGAATTCGGCGCGCAAATAGCCGGTTTCGCGGCCGGTCAGCCTGGAATTCTGATTCTGCACATTGCCCAGCACGGCAAACCGTCGTGAGGCCACGGTCAATTCACCGATTACGTCGCCTTGCTCGGTGCCCGCGGGACGCAACGACAATTGCACTTCCAGCCCCGGGATATCGCCGGCCAGCAGCAGCAGCCGTTCCGCTTCGCGTTCGTTGAGCGGGTCGAGTGCCTGGATCTGCGCGATCCGACGGCGCAGGATGCTCTCATAGGCACCGGCCGAACCCCGCACGCGGATCTCGACGATGCGCGCGGTCACTACCTGCAGTTCCAGCGTGCCGCCGGTAATTTCCTGTGGCGGGATCTTTACCGAGGCGACCCAGCCGGCACTGCGCAATGCCGCGTTGGCGCGGTCGCGGATCGCGCACACTTCGCTCAACGGCCGCTCGCCATCGGGCACCGTCACCCGAGCGAGCGAGCGGGCGATCTCGGGCTGCACCGCGCTGCCATCGGGCCGCGTGAAGTTCAGCCTGGTGATCGTCAGCTTCAGCGGCGATCCGTCGAACGGGCACGGCGCGAGCTCCAGTGCACGGCTGGCATCCACGCTGGCAGCAGATGGCTGGCGCGTCTCGGGCGGCGGCGGGCTGACTTCCTGGCGCGACGGCAGCGCCACTTGTGGCTGCGGCAGCTGCGGCGGTGGTGCGGGCGTCTGCTGCGCCTGCGCCATGACCGGTGTCAGCGCAGCCGCAATGATCGTGCCCGATCCGAGATACATCGTCTTCAGCGACGTTTTCGACACCATCCACCCCCTGTTGTTCGCCCCACCGACCCGGCGGCATCCAACGCCGACCGAACCGACCATCCAGTACCGCCCGCCAGCCGGATCGTGCCTCGCGCCACCTGACGCCCAATGTGCGCCAGCGATACGATCCCGAAAACCCCGGTCGGTCGGCAAAGTCCGTGCAATCCTGCGCGGTTGCAATAGCCGCGTCCAACTGCCTTGAACAGGTTGGACGATTAATCTTGCGGCCACTATTTTGTCCGAGCATCTTTGCTCCGAACCGGGCTTTGCGCACGATGAGCTGTAACATTGACGGCCTAGGGATGCTTGCCGAATGCCTCGATCAGCGGCAATCTTGATGGACTTCAAGGAGACGCACCATGCAGATGCTACGGATCGGCAGCAGAGGCGACGAAGTCCGGACTCTGCAGACCCTGTTGCAGCGTTACGACCCGCAATTGTCGGCAGACGGCGTCTTCGGGCCGCAGACCGAACGCGCGGTCAGGCTGAGCCAGCGCCGCAACGGCCTTTACCCGCCGGACGGGATCGCTGGGCCAATGACGATGGGAGCGCTGACCGGTACGACGATCGGCGGCCCGACTAAGAGCGTTCCGATCCCGACAGCGAGGTCGGCGGCGGTACGATCGGCCAACGCCGCGGCAGCCGCAACCTCGCGCCCCATCGCGCCCGGCAACGGCGATGCCGGGCCGCTGAAGGCTGCGGTCGATCCCGCGCGCGAACGTGCCCGCACCGCGCCGATGCCGACCGGCGTGGCGTCACCGGTTGCCTCGATGATCACCTCGCGCGCCGGACGTCATTTCATCATCAGTCACGAATCGCAGCGCAACGTCAGCAATCGCCTCCATCATCCGTCCGCGGGCAGCGGCGTCACGATCGGCCCGGGCTATGATATGAAGGATCGCACGGTCGCCGAGGTCACGCGCCATCTGGTAGACATCAACGTGCCGCGCGATGCCGCCGCCAGCGCAGCCCGAGGGGCGGGCAAATCCGGTGCAGAGGCCGCGAGCTTCGTAAAGGATAACAAGAGCTTGCTCAACCTGAGCACCGATCAGGAAGCAGCATTGCTCGCCCGCATCGTCGGTGATTACGAGGCGAAGGTGAAGCGCGCGATCAAGGTGCCGTTGCACCAGCAGGAATTCGATGCGCTGGTCTCCTACGCGTATAATCCGGGCGGCGGATGGCGGCGGACGACGACGTTGGTCAACGAGGGCAAGCCGCATGATGCGATGGTGGAGATCAAACGCCACGTGAAGTCGAAGGGCGAGGTGATCCGCAGTCTCGTGACCCGGCGTGATGCCGAGAGTCGCATGTTTTTGTATGGAGAGTATCGATGAGCGTGATCCGGTTACTGGCAGGTGCCGCCATATTGCTATCGGCGTGCGGCGAACAAAGCCAAGCGACGCCATCGGCCAATGTAGGGATCGCCGATGCCTCGGCAGAACCTTCCGCGAGCCCGGGCGCGGGCACCTTGCCTGTGAACACCGCCAACGAAGCGGTCGTCGATACGCCGGCCACGGAGATGACGAATGCATCGGCAGGCGAAAGTTCGGACCGCAGCCATGCCACCGTCGTCGGCGCTCTGCGCACAGCATTGGTCGGGGCGGCCACGCTGGATGGCGCGCCGATCACCGACGTTACGCTGCGCTCCCGTTGCACCACAGCCTTCGTGACTGCCAAAGGCACGACGGCGATCGACTGGAGCAAGGTCGGCAACTTTGCCGGCCGCATCGACGGGAAGCAAGCTGTTCTGCCGATCAGCGACGGCGGCGCGGAACATCTGTTTGCGATGCCGGAAGGCGATGCGTTCCGCGGCGTCGATGGCAGCATGGGGTTGCTGGCGGACGAATGCGGCGGTCCGATGTGAGTGGGCTGTCCGGAGATTAGCGGACTGGTCGCGAAATGCCGGGGCGGCCAGCATTGTGCCTAGCCCGTTGTTTGAAGAGCTGAAATGGAACGACCCTGATGCTGCTTCAACCGGCGATTGCTGCCGCTGCGATCTTGCTGATGGGCTGCGGTCAGGATGGCGACACGACAGCGGCCGAACGCTTAGCGGCGCCTGTTGCGAGCGCTGTTGCCGCGGCGTTTGCCGCGGTCCCGGCCGTGGGAGATGCACCGACGCTCGACCGCACCAATCGGACCGGCGCGGCCGTGCTGCGCCCGATCCTCCTTCAGGTCGGTCAGATCGACGGCCAGCACATCACCGACTTCCGGCTCGTCGACCGCTGCCACACGGCCTTTGTCGCCGCCGGCACGACCGTGACGATCGACTGGTCGAAGGTCGGAAACTTTGCCGGCCGCGACGAAGCCGGGCGGACGATCCTCGATATTGACGATGGCACGGGATCGCATGCCATCTCCGTCCCGACCGGCAACCATCCCGAACCGCTCGGCGACGCCGCCGCGCGGGTCGACAGCGCCCTGTCGCTGATCGCCGGTTCCTGCGGCGGCTAACCGAGATGAGATGGTGTTGAACCATCACACACCGCGCCAAGTCGGGTGACGGCCCGCGCCCTTACGAAAACGCGTAGGCCAGCCCATCCTCTTCCGCGCGCACGGCAACCGCGGTAACCTCTTCGCCCGCCACCTGCCGTTCCAGCAGCGCCACCGACATGTCGGGCAGCATCGTGTTGGTCAGGATCGCGTCGATCATCCGCCCGCCCGACGCGACCTCGGTGCAGCGCGCGACGATATGCTCGACGACATTCTCGTCATAGGATAGCACGATGCCGTGATTGTCGCGAACGCGCCGCACGATGCGGTTCAGCTGCAGCCGCACGATCCCGCCGAGCATCATCGGGCTCAGCGGATAATAAGGCAGCACCAGCAACCGCCCGAGCAATGCCGGGGGAAACACCTTCAGCAGTTCCGGGCGCAGCGCCGTCGCCAGCCCGTCCGCATCGGGCGCCATTTCCTCGTCCTCGGTCAGGCTCATCACCAGATCGGTGCCGACGTTGGAAGTGAGCAGGATCACCGTGTTGCGGAAATCGATATGCCGCCCCTCGCTGTCGTTCATGAACCCCTTGTCGAAGACCTGGAAGAACATCTCGTGCACGTCGGGATGCGCCTTCTCGACCTCGTCGAGCAGCACGACGGAATAGGGCCGCCGCCGCACCGCTTCGGTCAGCACGCCGCCCTGCCCGTAACCGACATAGCCAGCCGGCGCGCCTTTCAGCGTGGAGACGGTGTGCGCTTCCTGGAACTCGCTCATGTTGATGACGATCATCGATTCGTCACCGGAGAAGAGCAGCTCGGACAAAGCATGCGCCGTCTCGGTCTTGCCCACGCCCGATGGCCCGCACAGCATGAACACGCCGACCGGCTTTGACGGATTGTCGAGTTTGGCACGGCTGGTCTGGATGCGCTTGGCGATCGCGTCCATCGCATGATCCTGCCCAATCACGCGCGCCTTCAGTTTGTCGGCAATGGTCAGCACGGCGCGGATTTCATCCTTGACCATGCGGCCAACCGGAATGCCGGTCCAGTCGCCGACCACCGAGGCGATCGCATCCTCGTCGACCACGCCGAACACCATCGGCGTATCGCCCTGCACGTCGCGCAGCGCGGCCAGCGCGACCTCCAGGCCGCCCGGCGCGCCGTCCTCGGCCAGTGCATCGCGCGCCGCGCGCACCGCCTCCAGCGCGTCGCTTTCCGCCGCCCATTTCGCCTCGATCGCCTCGACGTCCGCGAGCGCCGCGGCGATCTCTTCCTCCAGCTTGGGCAGACGATCGTCGGCGCGGTAGCGCCCCGCAGCCTCGCGCTCGACCACCTCGCGCTCGACCTCGAGCAGTTCCAATCGGCGACGGCGATCCTCGACCGGCGCCGGGGTGGCATGCTGCGACACCGCGACGCGCGCGCACGCCGTGTCGAGCAAACTCACCGCCTTGTCGGGCAATTGCCGCGCCGGCACGTAACGCTGCGACAGCGTCACCGCCGCCGCGGCCGCCGCATCGAGCACGACGACCTGGTGATGCGCCTCCATCATCGGTACGACCGAACGCAGCATGGCGATCGCGTTCGCCGTCTCGGGCTCGCCGACATCGACCGTCTGGAAGCGGCGGGTCAGCGCCGGGTCCTTCTCGAAATATTGCCGATATTCGGCATAGGTGGTTGCCGCGATCGTCCGCAGCCGCCCGCGCGCCAGCGCCGGTTTCAGCAGATTGGCGGCATCGCCCGTCCCGGCCTGCCCGCCTGCGCCGACCAACGTATGCGCCTCGTCGATGAACAGGATCACCGGCGTCTCGGCGTTTTCGACCTCGTCGATCACGGCGCGCAGCCGTTTCTCGAACTCGCCCTTCACGCTGGCACCAGCCTGCATCAGCGCGATGTCCAGCGCGCGCAGCGTCACGTTCTTCAAGGCGGGCGGCACATCGCCATCGGCGATACGCCGCGCAAAGCCTTCGACCACCGCGGTCTTGCCGACGCCGGCCTCGCCGACCAGGATCGGATTATTCTGCCGCCGCCGCAGCAGCACGTCGATCACCTGGCGGATTTCTGCATCGCGCCCGACGATCGCGTCGATCTCGCCGGCGTGCGCGCGCGCGGTCAGGTCGGTAGAATAGGCCGCCAGCGCGCCGCTGCCCGCCGCCGCCGGCGCACTGCCCGGTTCGCTCAGCGGCAAATCGGCCGCCTCGGTCGTCTCCGTCGAACCGCTGACCAAGGCGTCGAACTCGTCGCCGAGCCGATCGACCGCAATCTTGCGCCATTCGCCGCTGATCTCGAACAGCGCGTTGCGCAGCGTCGGCGTGCGCAACATGCCGTACAGCAGATGCCCGCTGCGTACCCGCGCCGCGCCGAATTGCAGCGAGGCGTAAAGCCAGCCCTTCTCGATCGCTTCCTCGATCTGCGGCGCGAAATCGGAGATGGCGGTGGCGCCGCGCGGCAGCGCATCCAGTGCCGCGACGACATCGCCGGCAAGCCGCGCATCGTCCACCGCAAAGGCGCTGCGGATCACCGCCCAATCACCGCGCGGATCCTGGATGAGGACATGCACCCAGTGCACCAATTCGACATAGGGATTGCCGCGCATCTTGCAGAAATTGGTCGCGGTCTCGATCGCCTTGCGCGGTGCGGTATCCAGGCGGCCGAACAGAGCGGTACGGCTGATCTCGGTCATGTCATGTCCCCCAATATGCTGCGGTTTTTGGCACGTTTCGTAAGATGCGCGTCCGCCCGGATGCGGTCGCTCTGCGGCGGCGCGAGCCAGCCGGTCCAGCCGAGCCGGGCGCGCCCATCGAGCTTGGCCGGGCGCGCATGCCGCTCCGCCATCTCGATCGTGAGATCCCATTCGAGATGGCTCGGCGCGAAGGAATCGAGCGCTTCCGACGCGATCTTGAACCGAGCGCCACCCGGCAGCAGCGCCTCGAACGCGCGCATCGATTCCGCACGGACCACGACACGAAATGCATCCGACGCCACGCGCACGCGCTTGCCCGCCATCATGTCGGTGCCTAGACCGCAAAAGCTGCGCCCCAGCCTGGTCTGATCCTCGTCATCGATATCGCGCCAGCGTGGCTGATATTCCAGCACCTTGGCGGATTGGCCGAGCAGATGGCTGAGCGCATCCTCGATCCCGCCGGCGCTACGCCGTGACGCGTACAAGGCGGCATAATGCAGCCGCGCTACTGCCGGGAAAGCGGCGTTCTTGCCCACCCCCTCCGCCGCGCCGGTCAGCCGCCCGATATAGCCGGCAAAGCGATCGTCGGCCGGGCGGTCGGCTTGCGCGGTCGGTTGCGACTCTGCCCAGGCACGGTAGAAGAATTGCAGCATCCGGCTGGCCAGCAGATCGAGCCAGCCCCCGAACGGCCGAGTCTTGGCATAGCGCCGCTCGAAATCGGCGAACTCGGTGAGATGCGACGGCAGCGGCCCCATCGGCCCGGTCAGCCCGAGCCAGAAACCGGACACGCGCGCCCGGTCGCCCTCTACCTCGACGCTGTCCAGTGTGGAGTCAGGAAAGGCCAGGCTCGGCACCTGTGCAAGATCCGCGATGCTCTGCGCCGGACGCCGCGCACGGCCAACCCGCGGCAGATGCGGGGCGCGCGCTTCTGCACCGCGTACGATCGGGAACAGCCCGAAGCGTCGCGCATCATCCGCCGCTTCCCGGAGGAAACTCAGATGGTGTGCTGGCGGCCTATCCTCGGCGGCCATTGGACGAACTCCCCTTCGGACGGACTATCGAAATGCGTCTCGGTGAACGAATTGATGCTGGCGAATTCGGCAAGGAAACGCTCGAGCACCGCGCCGAACAGGAACATGCGCCCGCGCTCGAACGCGGCATCGTCAAGCTTCACCCGGATGCGATGCCCGCGCGCGATCGCCATCCGGTCCAGCCCGGGGACGCGCCGCGCGACCTTGGTCGAGCTGATCGCCAGCACGCCGTCGATCTGCCGACGCAGCGCGGCATCATCCTGCCAGCCATACAATGCGAGGTGATCGCGTAGCACCTGCGGGTCGCTGCCCTCCTCCGGCGCCAGCGTGGCATAGTTCGGCGTGAGGTGCCCGATTACGCGCCACGCCGCATCGCCGAGGCCGAGCGGCGGCCGCGGCCGGGTCGGCGCGCGCAGCACGGTCACCGCGCGCGCCGGGACACCGGAGACCACAAAGTGGGCGTCGCCGCGGAAGGTGAGCAATTCCGGGAGTTCGCGATTGGTGACAAGCGCGCGCACCCCAAGTTCATGCACATCGTCGAGCCGCGCGGCATTGCCCGGCGCGGTCAGGCTGATCCAGCTCTCCGTGCCGACATATTCCTGCCGCCGCCGCAAACGCTGCTCGCGCGTCGACAAGCGGCGCGCACGCAGCTGCGTGGTGTAGAACAATGCCTCCTGCCAATCGTACAGCAAGGCACCGAAGGCGTAGAGCGGTGCAACCGCCCGCGCCTCGACCGATCCACGCGCATAGGCCTGCACGTCGAGGATACGGTACACCTCGAAATCCAGCGGCCGCGTGCGATCGGGAATGACGTGATGTTCGTGCTCGAAGCGCGACACCTGCACGCGACCGAGTTGCTTCTCGAACAGGTTGATCGCCGGCGTTGCGAACAGGCGAAAATTTCCAGGCTCCAGCGCATTGTGCAGCGCCGGCGCCGAGCGGCCGAACAGCAGGACGACATCGCAGGCGCGCGGGCTCTGCTTGAACGCCCGCGCAAGATCCTTGAGGTCGATGAACAGGAAGCGTTCGGGGCAGGCGAAATATTCCGCCAACAGGCGATAGCCACGGAACGAGCGCTGCTCGGTCGGCAGCAACGCCTGATCGTCCTCGAAACCGACCTGCCCCGGCTGGGGCAGCCGCATCCAGCCCTCCGGCCCCGCCGCGGCATCGGCCGAGCGCGCGATCACCGCCAGCGTTTCGCCGGCGATCTGGCGATACATCTCGCCCGGCACCGCTTCCGAGCCGGCAAGATAGATCGGCAACGACGCCGGCAGCACCTTGGGCAGGTCGACGCCCGCCGTCGCCTCGAAGCGCAACCTGAGCCCGGCCTCGGCGCGCACGTTGGCCGAGGTCGCGAACGGCGCTACCGCGGCGCGGCTCGACAAATATTCCACCTGCGTGATCTTGAGCGGCCACAAGGTCACGTCATGCCCGGTGCGGAACTGCGCCGGCGTGCCGCCTTGCTCGCTCGCCGTTGCGGTCAGCTCCGTGCCCTTGGGCACCTGATGACCCTTGATCAGGATCGGATCGCCTTCCTTGGGCTCGAACCCGGCGATGCAGATCGACGGCATCGGCGCCAGATAATGCGGCTGGATCGCGTGCAGCAGATGCTGCGTGAATTCGGGATATTGATCGGCGAGCTTCAGCTGCACGCGCGCGCCGAGAAACGCGACGCCTTCCAGCAACCGCTCCACATACGGATCCGGGTCGGTCGGCGTCTTCAGCCCGAGCCGACCGGCGACCGTCTCATGCTCCTCGCCGAACGCACGCGCTTCCTCGCGGAGGTACGCCAGTTCGTCATTGTAGAAGCGGAGCAGCCGCGGATCCATGCCCGTGCTCACGCCGACCGCACCACTTTATTCACGCACGTTCACCGCAGTGGTCTCGGCTTCCACTTCGGTGCGGAACTTGACCGGCATGGTCTGCGCCGCGGAGGTGATGTCGCCCTGGATCAGGAAGGTCAGCGTGTGCGGCTGGTTCTCGTCCTCGACCGGATCGACCGTCAGGCTGTCGCCGCGCATCCGCGGTTCGAACAGCCGGATCGCCTTGCGGATCTCTCGCGCCCGCGCCAGCACCGCACGGCGGTTTAGCGTGCGCCCGGCAAGATCGGTCAGCCCGTAATTGAGCACCGATCCCTGCACCTGCGGAAAGGGTTCGAGGTCGATCAGCGATTCGAGATTCGTGGTGTTGAGCAGCCACGCAAGATCGCGGCGAATGGTCGCTCGAAGCGCTGCCTCGTTGAAGCGCTCGAGCTTCGGCACCGAATAATGCCGGAACTTCTCCTGCGCGACATCCGGGGTCTCGTTGGCCGCATCGCGCAAACCGGAAATTTCGAGATCGGCGACAAGCTTGTCGAACAGGGTCGGGGTCAGCCGCTGGGTAACTGCCATAAATTAGGCGAATTTCAGCAGCCGCAGCGACAGCAGCCCTTGCTCCTCGCCGGTCGACGTCATCCACAAATGCTGGCCCGAGCCCGCACTGCCCCACGGCGCATCGCGCCAGCTGGTCGCGCGGGTCAGTCGCTCGGCGGGATCGGCATCGACATCGAGACCGGGATAGCGCGCCGGCAGCAATGCAGCGACCGACTGGCCGCTCTTGAAAGCGATCTGCACCGGATACCAGACGAGGTCGCGCAGATCCTTCGGCCCTTCGCTCTTGATGTGATCGATCGCATCGAACCCCAGCAAGCCATAGCGGCCGGCGATGATCGCCTCCACGCACGGGCCGAACCGACCGTCGCCATCGGCGATCCAGTCGAACGCGACATCGTCAAGCACGCCTGGCGTGTCGGGCGCGGCATCGAATGCGGCATCCCGCGCCGCTTCGCCTTCGGCAACGCGATCATTGGAAAAATGGTGGATGGCATCGGCAACGCCGTGCAGCCAGCCGGAACCGCCATGTACCGTGGCGACGGTGCGACCGGCAAACACCTCGGTCCGCTCCCGCTCCGCCTCGATCGCCTGTCCATAGACGACCGACAGCATCTGGGATTCGGGCGACAGCTGCGCCAGCGTGTTCATCTGCAGCTTGGCCTTGTCCCACTCACCGGCCAGCGCCAGCAATTGGAACAGGAACATTCGGGCCGCCGCATCGCCCGGCTTGGCACGAACCACCTCGACGAGCGCCTTGCGCGCACCGTCGAGGTTGCCCGATTTCAGGAGGTCGTCCGCGTCGTGCATCGTTGCTCCTTCGCGGACGGACCCGATCAGCCTGCTTCGTTCTGACGGATGTCGTAATATGCCGTAACGACGCCGCCGTCCTTGCCGCCAGCCGCATTCTGCGCCTGATAGTCGAAGGTCACTTTGGCGCAGTTGAACGTCACCGATTCCATGATCGAGTCGCCACCCGACGAACCCGAATTGTGGATGTCGGAGATGATGATGTCTTCCAGCTTGATCTTGTAATAGGTCAGCGGATTGGCGCCATCACCGGCCTTCTGCGAGTAGATCACCGCTTCCTTGATGTGCTTGCCCGAGGCGCAGGCCTTGAACAGCAGCGGCGACGACTTGTCGACTTCCTTCTGGATGCGGATGTCGGAAATTTCCGCCTTGCCGGCACCACCGCCGGCGCCGCCAGTGTGGAACGAACCGTGCTGCACTGCACCAAAGTCGAACGAGATGATATCGATCTCGTCCTGGTGGTTCTTCTTGCGCGACTCGCCGTTCACACCATCAATTTTCAAGAACAGATCAACAGCCATGACTATCTCCTCTATCTCATAGGGGCTTCTTTGTTACGCCTATGTTACGTTGAATTACCCGTTCGACTTGGGCAATCTAGAAACCATGCTGAGGGCGATGTCCATCCCTTCTAGCTGGTAGTGCGGAACAAACATAAACTTACCAAGATAGAAACCAGGATTGGACTCGTCCGCCACGACCTCGATCGCGGCGTTCTTCAGCGGCAGTCGCGCCTTGGTTTCTTCACTCGACGTCGATGGCGAACCATCGACATATTGCAGCACCCAATTGTTCAGGTCCCGCTGAAGTTGATCCGCCTCGCGCGTGCCGCCCACCCAGTCGCGCACCATGCACTTCAGGTAATGCGCAAACCGGCAGCTGGCGAAGATGTACGGCAAGCGTGCCGACAGATTGGCGTTCGCCGTCGCATCCGCCCGGTCATAGGTCTTCGGCCGATGCAGCGTCTGCGCGCCGATGAACGTCGCCTGGTCGGTGTTCTTGCGGTGGATCAGTGCCATCAGCCCGGCGCTCGACAATTCCGCCTCGCGACGATCGGAGATGGCGATCTCCGTCGGGCACTTCAGGTCGATCCCGCCCTCGTCGGTCGGGAACATGGCCGTCGGCAGATCCTCGACCGTACCGCCGGATTCCACACCACGAATGCGCGTGCACCAGCCATACGTGTTGAACGCCTCGGTGATCCGCGTGCCCATCGCATAGGCCGCATTGATCCACAGATGGTTATCATGCTCGCCATCGGTTTCTTCCTCGAAATCGAACCCTTCCACCGGCTCCGATTTCGCACCGTATAGCGGACGACCGAGGAAGCGCGGCATCGCCAGCGCCATGTAGCGGCTGTCCTCCGACGCACGGAACGACCGCCATGCCAGGTAGTCCGTCGCGTCGAACAGCTTGCTGATGTCGCGCGGGTTGGACAGCTCGGTCCAGCTTTCCATGCCGAGCAATGCCGGCGCAGCAGCGGCGATGAACGGTGCGTGGCTGGCCGCGCCGATGCGCGCCAGGCCCTTCATCACTTCCAGGTCGGGCCCGGAATGGTCGAAGGTATAATCGCAGACGAAAGCGCCATAAGGCTGGCCGCCGAGTTGGCCGAACTCGGATTCGTAGATCTTCTTGAACAGCGGACTCTGGTCCCATGCCGCGTCCCGATATTGGCGGAACATCCGCCGGCATTCTTCCTTCGACATGTTCATGACCCGGATCTTCATGTCCTTGCCGGTCGACGTGTTCATGACGAGGTAGTGCAGTCCGCGCCAGCCGGATTCCAGCTTCTGGAATTCCTCGTGGTGGATGATCTTGTTGACCTGTTCGGTCAGCTTGCGATCGAGCGCGGCGCGCATCGCGTCCACCGTGGCGAACACGTCGCCACCGATCATCGCGGCGTTGGACAATGCCTGTTCGGCCAAGGTCTGCACCGCTTGCTCGATACGCGTCTTGCGCACGTCGTCGGCGGGCTTGAATTCCTTCTGCAGCAGCGCGGAAAAGTCGTCGAGCACGACCTCCTGATCCTGTGCCTGCGATCCTGCCTGGGAGAGCGCCTCTTGCGCCATATCGTCGTTCCAATCCGGTGTTGAAAGTTGATGCGCTTAGGTGGTCGGCTGCTCGGCCCCGTGCTCGGCAGCATCGTTCGCCGCGCCATCTGACTTGGCGGCCGACAGTGCCGACAGCAGCGCCGGATCCTTCAACACCTTGTCCAGCAGTTCCTGCGCACCGTTCTTACCATCCATATATGACAGTAAATCTTCGAGCTGCGTGCGCGCCTCGAGCAGCTTGGCGAGCGGCTCGACATTGCGCGCGATCGATCCCGGCGTGAAATCTTCCATCGAGTTGAAGGTTAGATCGACGGCCAGCTTGCCATCGCCGGACAGCGTATTATCGACGTTGAAAGCGGCGCGCGGCGCGATCGCTTCCATGCGCTGGTCGAAATTGTCCATGTCAAAGTCGACGAATTCGCGTGCTTCCGCTGCCTTGCGCTCGACATGGCTCTTGCCCGACAGGTCCGACATCACGCCCATCACAAAGGGCAGTTCGATCTTCTGCCGCGCGCCATAGGTTTCGACTTCGTATGCGATGTGCACACGTGGCGCCCTGTTCTCACGAATGAACCGCTGCCCGCTCTTGATTGCCACCCTAACGTCCCCTTCGATTTAAAAAATCGGCTTAGCCATAATACCCAGAAACGAATTTAGCTCCAACCGAAACGACTTTGTTGCACTACATGTCCGAATAGCCCGAATCGTCTACCCGGGCGACCAAGACGGCGCCGACATCGCTGACGCTGCTCGGCGCGATATCCTTGAGGATCGCCATGAAATCCATCGAGATCCAGCCACGGATGCGGCGCAATGCGATCGGGATTGGACTGGAAGGCTCGCGGCGCTGATAATAGTCGCCGATCGCATCCAGTGCCCGCATCACGTCTTCACGACTGTCGATACGGCCGGGCGCACGGGCCGAGTTGCTGCCGGCATCGTCGCTTTCGCTGACGTCTGCTACGTCGCTGTCCGCCTCCGGCGAGACGCTCGCGCCCATATAGGGCAGGATCGCTCGTCGGATCGCGGCAATTGCCTCGAGCGTCGGCGCGAAATTGGTCCCCAGATCGCCGGTCGCCGCAGCATGCACGCTCACCACCGCATCGGCCCGCCGCAATGCATCGTCGATAGCTTCCAGCCGCGACACGATCGCCTGCAGCGTTTCCAGCGACGTGTCGGCCATCGCGGCACGAAACATCCCGAAGCCCTCGGCGCTCTCGCCGTCACGCGCAAAACGGGCAAAGTCGTCGCCCGAATAGCTGCCGAGCCTAGGATGTTCGATCAGCATGGTCTGCTGCAACGGCCGCAGGAACTCGGCGATCCGCGTGAGCGATTCACAAGCGCCCTTGCGTCCTTGCAGCCCGTATTCCTCCAGCGTCGGGTGCACGCTGTCCCAATATTGCTCGAACAGGCCAGCGAGCAACGCACAACCCGTCTCGACCGTCTCGAGCGATCCGATACGCGTACCGGCGCGCGCCATGTAGACGGCCAGCCACACGTCCTTGGTGCGTGCGCTCTGCGCCTCGATCAGCCTGAGCGTCTCGCGCCAGTCGACATTCTCGTCCAGTTCCGACGAATAACCCTGCGTCTCGAACGCCTGCTCGATTGCCTGCCGCTCGGCATCATAGGACAAGTCCGGCCCGGCCGGCGCGTCGTCCGACACCGGCGCCAGCAAAACGCCAAGGGCCGTGCTCACGGTCGTTTACCTTTGCGAGCCACCATTATGCTCAGGGCAGCAGTGCGGCTTCGACGCGGCGGTTCTGCGGGTCGCTCGCGCGGTGTCCGCTGAGCGGCACATCCGGCCCAACCCCGCGCGCCACCAGCCGCGACCGGTCCACGCCGCGTGATGCCAGGAAATCGGCCACTGCCTGCGCACGCCGCGCCGACAATGCCATGTTGAGCGCCCGCCCGCCGCGCAGATCGGTATGACCTTCGATGACGAAGCGCTTGCCCGACAATTCCGGCCGCAGCATCGATTGCGCGAAGATCGCCGCCGACGCCCTGCCCTCGCTGCTGATCGTCGCAGAATTGAGCTCGAAACCGATCATCAGGTCGGCGCGGCGTGCCGTACCGGCGGCGCCGTTGCCATATTGGCGCGCCTGCGCTTCGCTATAGGCCGGCTTCGCCGAGTTCCGCGCCATCCACGCCGCCTCACGCGCCGAGCTGCGCCGTCCGGCGTCACCACGATAGTCGCGCCGACCTGCCCGGGCGGGTGTCGCCACGGCATTGGCGCGCGGCGCACTGATCGACGGACCATTGTTGTCGGCCGACGGCCTTGCCAGGCGGAATCCCTTGGTTGGAGGCGCGTCGCGCGTGACCGTCGCCTCGTCCGATTCCGGTCCGCACTTGCCGGTGAAGGTGCACACATAGCCCTCGACACTCGGGAGGGGCTTGGATTTCGGCTGCTCGGCCAATGCCGGCATCGCCAGCATGACCGATCCGGTCAACGCCAACCGTAACGATAGGAAGCCCATGTCGTATTCTCCGACCGACAGCACCACGCTCTATTCACTTAGCCTAAGCGCAACGTCGTGAAGCTGCAAGTTGGCATGATTAAGCGACCGTCAACAATAGTGTTTTAGCGGTGTCACCAGTAAACGCCGATCGTGGTTGTGCGCTTTCAGCGGCCTCTGTATTGACGATGCCGTACAGTGTCCGCCACGGTCACTACCGGTGCGAAGGAGTCCGATGGTGTCAAGCGCGACATCCCGTTTGACCCAGATGTCGATCGATGTCGGCGAACAGGTCGTACTGGAGCGAATCGAAAGCACGGAGGCGTTGAGCCGCCCTTTCCTGGTAACAGCCCAGATCATCTCGCCATTAGAGATCGATCTGCAGCCGCATCTCGGCAAACCGACCGCCCTGACGGTGCTCGAAGACGATCAGGTGCTGCGGCACTTTCATGGTCTGATCGTCTCCTCGGAATATGGCAAGGAAAGCACGAGCGGCCATCACTATCGTCTGACGCTGCAGCCCTGGACCTACTTCCTGTCACAAAATCGTGACATGGCGATCTTCCAGGATCTGACTGCGGTCCAGATCATCAAGCAGGTGTTCGAAGCCGCCGGCGTTTCGGACGTCGACTATTCGCGCCTGAGTAAGCCGCGGGTCACGCGCGGCTATACGGTGCAGTATCGCGAGAGTGACTTTACCTTCGCCTCCCGGTTGATGGAGGAAGAAGGCATCTATTATTACTTCCGCCACGATGCCGATCGGCACGTGATGGTGTTGTGCGAAGGGCCGCAGGGCCACAAGCCGGGCACGCCCGCCAAGCTCGAATACAATCCCAATTCGGTGTCGGTGTTCGCGGCGGAATCCACGGCCCGCTTCACCAAGCCGGCATCCCACCTGCAGAGTTTCACCGAGCGCGTGACGACCAGCGCGGAAAGCAAGGTCACTTACCGCGACTTCGACTTCGAATCGCCCGATAAGCCGTTGACCGCCGTTCATGCCGCCGAAGGAAACCACCCGCGCGACGATCGCGAGATCTTCCTGTATCCGGGGCGCTACACGCGCGAGAAGACCGGGCGCGAGGACCAGGAAAAGACCGGACAGGACCGCAGCCGCACCATCCTGGACGGGCTGCGCGCCAATCGCCGGGTCTTTTCGGGCACGTCGCAGGCGAGCGGCCTGTCCTGCGGGTCGACGGTCTCGGTTACCGGGCACCCCGCGGACCGGATGAATGCATCCTACCTGATCACCTCCACCTATCACAGCATCGCCGCCGAAACCTATCGTTCGGGCGAGCAGGAAGACGAAGTGGAGTATAACGTCCGCTTCGACGCAATCCCGGCCGATACCGTGTTCCAGGCGCCGCAGACCACGGAGCGGCCGGTGGTACAGGGCCTCGAATCCGCGATCGTCACCGGGCCGGCCGGCGAGACGATCTACACCGACGAATATGGCCGGGTGAAGGTACGCTTCCACTGGGACCGCGGTACCACGCCGGGCGAGAAATCCACCTGCTGGATCCGCGTGTCGCAGACCGGCGGGCTCGGCAATCTGATCCTGCCGCGTGTCGGGCATGAAGTGCTCGTCGATTTCCTCAACGGCGATCCCGATCGCCCGCTGGTCGTCGGGCGTGTGTTCAACAAATCGCACATGCCGATCTACCCGCTCCCGGCGAACAAGACGCGCGCGCTGTGGCGGACGCAGCGCTACGGCGATGCCGGCCAATATCCCCAAGCACGCGCGCTCGACACCGGCGCGCCGGGCGCCAACGAGATCCGCTTCGAGGACAAAGGCGGGGTCGAGGAGATGTTCGTCCACGCCGAACGCGACCAGAACGTGCGCGTCCGGTTCGATCAGACGCATCATGTCGGCCATTGCCAGGAAGAGATTGTCGGTCATGACCGCAAGTCCGAGATCGGCAATGACGAACATGGCAAGATCGGCAACAATCGCCTGACCGAGGTCCATATCAACGATACGCTGAAGGTCGGCCAGACGTTGGTCGTGCAAGCCGGACAAAGCATCCTGATCGAGGTCGGGCAGTCGCGCATCTTCATGACGAAGGACGCGATCAGCATCAGTGCCGACAACGTCTACATCACCGGTAAGCTCGATATGCTGGTCCGGGGGATGAACACCGTCGTGAAGGCGGGTGCGCAGCTGTTGCTCAAGGGCGTCAAGACGATGATCAATCCATGAACCCCTGGCCTGCGATCAAACTTACCCAGGCGCGGCAAGTGGCGTTGCTGCTGGACGGCGATCTGGACGAGAGCGAATTGCCCGACGACGCGATCGACGTTCAGGCCGGCTATGTCGCGATCAAAGGGAACGGCAGTGCAGCCGATGCGGTCGATTATATCGGGCACGCGCTGCCTCGGCTGGAGGCAGTGGCGTGGGCGGCGCAGGTGCTCGACCGCGAATCCCGCGTGCGTGAATTGCCGGTGCGTGACCGGCTGGCGCTCGACCATGCGCTGCGCTGGCTCGACGAGCCGAGCGACGCCAACCGCCGAGCGACGCAGGTCGCCGCGCTGGCGGCCAATCCGCGCAGCGCCGAACATCGCCTCGGCCTGGCGGTATATTATTCGGGCGGATCGATCGCCGATCCGGGCATGCCGCCTCTGCTCGCACCACCCGAGGCCTGCCTGCGTTACGCCGTTGCAGCAGTAAAGTCCGCGGCGTTTCGGACGGACGCACCCGCCACGGTCCTCGGCAGCGCCTTGGCGCTGGCCGAACGTGCGGCGGAAGGCGGATTGCCGGCGCTGACAGCGGCATGACTCTGACCCTCGCGATCCGCAATGTCGCCGGGCTCGACAATGGCATGCCGGTCGAGTTCGTCCTGCATCGCCGCGGCGCGGTGATCGGCCGCTCGCCGACCTGCGACTGGAGCCTGCCCGACCCACGCAACCACATCTCGTCGCGGCATTGCGAAGTGGCGTTCGATGGGCAGCATTATGTCCTGACCGATCTCAGCACCAACGGCACCTTCCTGAACGGCGCCAGCGAACGGCTCGCTTCACCGCACCGGATTGCCGAGGGCGACGTGCTACAGATCGGCCAATATGAAGTGGGCGCCAGGCTCAGCGGCCAATCGGCAATCCGCGATGAAGAACCGCCCGCAGCGCAGCCCTGGCGTGGCTGGGACGACGGTGCTGCCGTCGCCGAACGCCCAGCCGCGTCGCCCTCCGGCTGGGCCTCGCCTGCGCCGTCCCCGTCTGGTGCCAGCGCCGGCTGGCAACCACAGCTTGGCCCGTCACTTGCGCGCACCGATCAGCCGCGCGTGTCGCCATCGCCCGTGTCCGGTGGCTGGGCCGCCCCCGTTGCGCCGGTGGAGGCGCCGGTCTCCTCGGCCTGGTCCGCCCCGATCCCGGCGGCGGAACCCGCCTCGGGCTGGTCGAGCGCCGCGCCCGATCGCCCGTCCGCCCCCTCCCCCGACGACGTGTGGGGGCGCATCGCCGAAGGCAATGTGGTCGATTGGGCACGCGGCGGATTTGGCCAGCCGGTCGAGCCGCCCCGCGACCCGCTGGGTCTGGCGCCGCCCGCCGCGCGCGCCGCGCTGCCGGCGGAGACGCCGCAGATCGCACGTTTCGGCGCCAACGATGGCTGGGGCGCGCCTGCTTCGCCAGCCGAACCGGCAGTACCTACACAACAATCCCCGACACCGCAGTCCCCGCCGCCTGCGCCAGCGGCTCCCGCCGGTGCCGAGCAGCTTGTCAGCGGGGCTGGCCTGGCGCCGACGCAGGTCGAGGATCACTCGCCCGCGCTGCTCGCCCGCAGCGGTCGCCTGCTGCACCGGCTGGTCGCCGGCCTGGTCGTGATGGTCGAAGCGCGCGCCCGGGCCAAAGCCCAGCTCGGCGCCGAGACGACCGCCTTCAATCCGGCCGGCAACAATCCGATCAAGTTCGCGCGGACGCCCGAAGAAGCGCTGGCCATGCTGCTCAATCCGCCACAGCGCGGCTTCATGGACGCCGAACGCGCGATCGAGGATGCCTTTGTCGATCTTCAATCGCACCAGATGGCCACGCTCCGCGCGATGCAGGGGGCGCTCAAGGCAACGCTCGACCGCTTCTCGCCCGCCGCGATCCGCAGCCGCGCCGAGTCGGGCGGGCTGCTCGAACGCATCCTGCCCGGCGCGCGCGATGCTGCGCTATGGCAAGCTTATCAGAAGGAGTTTGGCGGCGTCGCCCAGGGTTCGGACGAGGCCTTCATGGACGTCTTCGCCAAGGAATTCCGCCGCGCCTATAACGATCAGGCCCGACGGGAGGGCTGAGGCGGCAGGGTGCGAACAGAGCGATCCGCTCCGTCATTGGTTCGCCAACACGGACGAGCCGGCTGATATCACAGCCCAACAATCACAGCTTGAACGGCTAATCTTGGCGAATTGCGGCGACAGTCCCAGGCGGCTGTCCGCGGCGTAAACCGTCGATCAGCAGGTCCAAGATTCGCCCGACATGCGCCGTGCCATCCTCGCCTGTCGCCATGGCAAGATTCCCGATCGCGCGCAAAAGGTCATAAGGCTCGACGTCGTCCCGTCCTTCCCCCGCTGCGGCCGCTGCACCCAGCAGGCAGGCAAGTGCGGGCTCGAAGTGAGCACGGAAATAGGCCGGCAGCGCGTCGAACGCCGGATCGCCAGAATGGAGTGCTGCCGCGAGCCCCTTCTTCGTGCCCAGGAATTGCGCGTAACGCTTTAGCCAGCGTTCCAGCGCTTCTCCAGGTCCATAGCGCGCAGCCAACGTCGCGGCTTCTGCCGCGCACGCATCGACCTCGCGGCGAAACACCGCCGCGATCAAGTCAGACCGCTTTGGAAAGCGGCGGTAGAGCGTCCCCATCCCAACCCCGGCGCGATCCGCGATCTGCCTGACGGTCGCATCGACGCCCTCCTCCGCAAAGAGAGATTTGGCTGCTTCCAGCACGGCATCCTCATTACGCTGAGCATCAGCACGCACCCGCCGCTTTGGCGCGGCTTCTGCATCACCGCCGGCTTCCACAATGTCCGTCAAAAAACCCATCCGTCAGAAAGTACTTGCCATGCGGAGCATTGCTCCGCAGATAGCAAATGCGGAGCAACGCTCCACTTGCCGTGATAGCCAACTCCTGCCGGCTTGCCAACAACGAAGCGAGATTCGACCCATGAACAACCTTATCGACAAGGCGCGGCATCTCCCCATCAACGCAGCGGTCGCCACGATTTCGATCAGTCCGGTGACGCTGCCGATGCCCGGGCGGGACCAGCCACTCGAGCTCCGGATCACCGCGCCGGCGACCGGTCGTGACCTTCCCCTCATCCTGCTGTCGCACGGCCATGGTCCGTCGCTCTACATCGCGTCGAAGGACGGTTATGGCCCGCTCGCGAACTTCCTGGCAGAGCATGGCTTCGTCGTCATCCAGCCGACCCACGCCAATTCTAAGGTCGGCGGCCTTGCCCCTGACGGTCATGGCGGCCCTCTTTTCTGGCAGGAACGCGTCGAGGAACTGACCTGCATCGTCGATCAGCTGCAAGCCATCGACGCGACAGTGCCGGTGCTCACTGGCCGAATGGATCGCGAGCGGATTGCCGCTGTCGGTCACTCGCTGGGCAGCCACACTGTCAGCCTGCTGCTCGGGGCGAGATTGACCTCCCCCGACGAACCGGCTGCCGGGCGCGACATGCGGGAGCCCCGCATCAAGGCCGGCGTGTTGCTCGCCGGGCTGGGCCGCGGGGAGGATCTCGATGGACCCATGGGGCTGCGCTATCCCGCACTGAGCCTCGGCTTTTCACCCATGACGACCAAGTCCCTCGTCGTGTTCGGCGACGAAGACGTCAGCCCGCACCTGACGACCCGCGGCGCCGACTGGCATGCCGATCCTTTTCATGCTCCCGGCGCCGACAGCCTGCTTACCTTGTTCGGGGCCAAGCACGGGCTGGGCGGTATTGCCGGCTATGATGCCAAAGAGACGGACGATGAAGATCCTGATCGTCTCGGCACGACGCAACGCATGACGTGGGCATATCTGCGTTCTGCTTTATACCCCGGCGACCCCGCTTGGCAGAACGCATGTCTAGCCCTGAAGGATGAGGCGGCCGAGCTCGGCAAAGTGGATCACAAGTGAACTTGAGCTCTTATCGCAATTCGACAGTGACAGGCTTGTCGCTGTCCTCAACTTGCCGCCACCGGCGGAGTTCTGAGTTCCCAAGTTCGGACGTTCATTCGCGGAGATTTCCGGCTAATGCGTCCCGCTTGCGGACCGGCCGCAGGAACCGTGACTGCCCGTCTGACGTGACGCTGCGATAGTCCGGATGCCCGTGCCACTCAGTCCGCCTTTGCCTCGCGAGAGCAGCGATCTGGGTTCGGAGACGATGCGACGCCCCGCAGCGCCGCTAGCTCCGCGCGCGCGGCACCCGCGTCGGCGCGAAATTCCGGCGTGCTATGCCAGGCGGCGACCAATGAGCTACCCGCTAAAAATCCCGCCTCCACCGCGCTGCGGCTATGCGATCCACAAATGAAACGGCTTTCGCCATAGATCCGACCGCGCCGCAGGATTGCGGTTGCACGTTCGGGCACGAGTTCGGCAAGCACGAGAGCCGTCGACCAGCCGGTCGAGGTGTGGCCAGAGGGATAATCGCCATTGCGCGCCAGATGGTCGGTCTTTGCCTCGCAGATCGCGCCGGGCTGGTCGAGATAGGGACGTCTCACCGCAAAGCCGCTCTTTGCGCCGCCGACCATGCCACCATCATTCATGCGCGCAAACAGCGTTGCGAGTTTGGGCGCGCTCCTGGCGTCGAGCTTCATCCCCAGCGCACAGGAAAAGACCGTGAAGCGGTCATCGGTGACGTCGTCGCTCGCCAGCCGCCAGCGGTCGCTTCCCTGCAGCGCGCGCGTTGCGCGAGAGGTCGCCAGATCGTCGGCGGCGCGCGGTGATCCGACACGCGGCGGGGCCGGGAGCACCTGCAGGAGGTCCGGGACCGGCTTGCCGTCGAGATAACCCGGCAGGGGCTGGTCCGCCGCTGCCAGCAGCAGCGCCACAAGCGAGAGCACAGCCGCCTTCACTTGCCGGCCTCCAGATTGCCACAGCCGGCCGGTCGCCGGACGGGATTGCAGCGCGCCACAAGGCCTCCGGGAGACTGCACGCGATAGCCGCCAGCGAACCGTGGATCGGCCCAGAGATAGTCGGTTGACACGAATTGCGCACCGCCCGCCAGCGCTGCGTCGCGTGGCCGCGTGTCGTTGGCGCGCGCCTCGCTCGTGTTCGCGTCGGCGCGGGTGCGGACGAGATACCCTGCCGTCACGTCGCGGCGGATTCGTTCGGCATCGCCGATCGGATCGTTGAGCGTCAGATAGGCGGCGGCTGGCGATTGCTCGTCCGTGTTGATGAAGAACACCCGTCCCTCCAGCGATTTGCGCGCACCGCGATAAACCGCGACCTTGGCCGGCGGCTCGTCGAGCGCGAACAGGATTTTGCCGCGCGACGCTTCTAGCAGCGGCCAATTACCGGCCAGCACCGCATCACGCAGCGTCGGAAACTTGCCCTGGACATCGTCGGGCGTGATCAGCTTGTCCGGCTTCAGCACCGACCGTATCTCGGCGTCGAGCGCATCATAGGCAGCCGCGTCGAACGGCAGCGCGTCGATGCCGCCCCGCGCGGCATTCTGTTCGTCCTTGGCATTGAACATCAGCAGGATCGGCACGTGGCGCGGATGGGCATCGGACCACGCGCGGATCGCCTGCAGGCACTCGGTCAACAGGACGCAGCTCGACCCGTTGTCGATGCCTGGAATGTGCAGCACCTTGAAGCCGCGCCGGCGCAGTTTGGGATCGCTCGATCCACGCGCATAATGGCCGCCCGCAGGATCATAGTTTACATCGAGCTCCAATTGCCTGGCGCCGGCATCGAGTTGCTCGGCGAGCGGGCGGTGCGCATAGTCGAGCGCATCCGCCATCTGCGGATTGGTCGCACGCAGCTTCGCCATTGTCTCCGTCGGCATGGCCAGCTTGTAGCTGTTATGAGTGCCGATCACGGCAATGTCGTTGATGCGTGGAGGTGGCTGCTCCTGGGCGGCGGCCGGCGCGGCGAGTAGAAACGCGACGCTGCCGAGGGCGGTACGCATGGTCATCTCCAAGCAAGCTCCCCTCCCTGCGATCAGGGAGGGGAGCATCAGAACGTCATCGAACGCGCGCTCAGAATTCCGCGCTGAAGCCGAACGTGAAGGTGCGGCCGCTGGTGGTATAGACCTCGGGGCGCATGGCATCCATGTTGGCGAACTGCTGGATCGGCTCGTTCGTCAGGTTGATGCCCTCGGCGATCAGGCGGATGCCGGGGCGCAGGTTGAAATGCGCCTGGAAGTCGACATTGTTGGTCGCCTTGATGCCGCCACCCGAATTGGCCAGCGCATTGCCCGCCCCGGTCAGGTAGCGACTGCGATACGCATCGGAGACGCGCGCGCCCCATACCGGATTCTCGTAATACAGCGTCGCGTTGAACGCCCATTTCGAGAGATTGTCGAGCGGCAGCACGCGCGAGCTGGTCACCCCGCCGGTGGTGTAGAACGCGGTACGTTTCCCTTCGAACCACGTGCCATTGGCAGTGACGCCGAGATTCTTGAGCGCGCCGGGCAGGAACGTGAAATCGTGCTGAAACGCTACCTCGACGCCCTTGATGTCGGCGCCCGGCCCATTGATCGGCTGGCTCACGTCATATGGCGTATTGGCGTCCTGCCCCTGGATCAGCAGCGACAGCGGCAGGCCGCTCTCGCCATAAGGGATCTGCTTCGACGAGGAGGTGATGAAGCTATCCATGCTCTTGTAGAACGCGCCGATCGAGGCGAAGCCGTGCCGGCCCATATACCACTCGACCGACCCTTCGACCGATGTTGCCTTATAAGGCTTGAGGAATGGGTTGCCGAGGGTCAGCGAGCCGCCATTGGGCCGGGTGGTGATCGATCCCGCCGCGGCGAGATCGCCCAAGCCCGGACGGTTGACGTTGCGGCTGGCGCTGAGGCGCACCACCACGTCCTCGGCCACGTCGAGCGCGACATTGGCTGCGGGCAGCCAACCCTTGCTGTTGGTCTCGATCACCACCGGTACGAAGCCGGCGCCGGTCGCAAGGTTGCCCGATGAGGTCAGGTCGGTGGAATAATAGCGCAGGCCGGCATTGGCGCGCAGCCGCATACCGGCCACCTGCGTGTCGAGATCGAGCTGCGCGAAGCCGGCCCAGGTATCTTCGTCCACGCGATAATCGCTGCCGGCCTGCAGATTGGCCGCGGTCAGATTACGCTTGTCGCCGATCAGCGCATAGGTGCCGTCGACATTGCCCACGATATATTGGAGTAGCGTGTCGACCGGCACGGTATGCTTGAGATCGTTGGGGATCGGCGTGACCGTGGGCACATTGTGGAACACCTTGTTCGCCGAGGTATAGCCGCTGTTGACGAACGCCTTGTATTCGCCGCCGATCTTGAACGTCAGCGCGTCGTCGAGGCGATAGGCAGCGTCGAGCTTGCCATTCTTGTAGCGACTGGTGACTTCGTTCTCCTGCACGTCCAGCCGCTGCAGCGCCCAATTGTTGGGGTCCGTCAGGTTGATGCCGTAGCTGTTGACCGGAATGGTCGGGCGGACGTCGTAGCTGAACGCCGTGTTCTTGGCCTCCATGAACACCTTGTCGAACACCGGCTGCGCGAAGTCCGATTCCTCGAAGCCGCCGAGCGCGTGGATCGTCAGGCGATCGCTGACGTCCCAACTGGCATTGGCGACTGCCTGGTAGAAGTCGGTGTGGTTCTTGACGATGTGATGTTCCGACCGCAGGTCGATGCCGGTGAAGCTCGCCGCGCGCAACGTGTTGCTGTCGTCGATCACCGCGCTGCGGATGATCTGCGTGCCGCCGATCGAGGTGCCGGTGAGCGGATTGGCGCCCGCAGTGGCGAGTGCATAATCGTCGCGCCTGTCCCACAGCCGGCCGTAGAGCAGATCGACGTCGAGCTTGAAATTGTCGCCCGGATGATATTGCAGCGCCGAGGTGACGCCGAGCCGCTTGCGATCGGTATACCAGCTCGACGGCGACTGGGCGGTCGATTGCCACACGCCGCCGAGCAGCTTCGTGCGCGTCGCGGCATCGATCTCGGGGCCGATATTGGCGGCGTTATACTTGGTCAGTCCCCAGCCCCAGTTGCGATAGCCATATTCGTTGCTGCGGATGTTGCTGTAGGCGGCGGAGACCAAAACGCCGAGATCGCCCCAACGGCCCGATGCCAGACCGACCAGCCGCGGTGTTACGCCATTGGTGTTGGTGTTGGTCTGCCCCTTGGCGGAGACGACGAACTTGCTGCCCGTATAATCGAACGGCTTGGCGGTGGTGAGCTGCACCGTGCCGGCGATGCCGCCCTCGTCCTGCTCGGCAGAATAGGATTTCTGCACCGCGACGCGGCTGAACAATTCCGACGCGAACAGGCTATAGTCGAACGAGCGCGAGCGCGAGACGTTGCCGCGATTGTCCATGCCCGATGCCGTGTTGCCCAGCACTTCCATGCCGTTCAGCTGCGTGCGGGTGAAATCGGCGCCGAGCCCGCGCAACGCGATCTGGCGGCCCTCGCCGGTGTCGCGCGTGATGGTGATGCCGGGGATACGCTGCAGCGATTCCGCCAGGTTCAGATCCGGAAAGGCGGCGATATCGGTGGCGACGATATTATCCTGCGCGCCGACCGCGCCGCGCTTGAGCTGCAGCGCCTCGGCGATGCTCTGACGATAGCCGGTGACGACGATCTCGGATCCGGCCTCTTCCGCATTGACATTGCCCCCATAGGACCCGTCCTGCACCGGCGCAGCCGCCAGCGCCGCTGGCTTCGCGATCGGACGCGCAGCCAACGGCTTGGGCGCGCGTTTCAACACCGCCATGCTGCCCCGCACTGCGACCACCAGATCGGTGCCGCGCAGCAGCTGGTTGAGCGCCTCGCGGGAGGTGAAGGCGCCCCGCACCCCGCCAGTCCGCCGCCCGGCCACCACTGCCGGCGCGGCGACCACCTGCATTCCGCTGACGCGCGAAAATTGCGACAATGCTGCGCGCAGATCCGATGCCGCGATGTCGAAGCGCATCGCACTTCCGGCGACAGGCTCGGGTCGGGCCTGGGCAGCGACCGGCATTGCCAGCGCGACCGCCAGCGACAGAAACGAAACCCCCTTAAGATACGTCATGTTTTCCCTCCGCTCGACGCACATGCGCCACGAAGCAGAAGACGGGCGCGATGCCGGATCAGGACAAAAGAATTTTGTTGCACTGCAGCGTCATTTAGAAGGCAGTTTCGCGTCACCCTTGCCCGCTGCGACCAGGCGCAAACTGCCGCCGTCCCCGATGACGTCGAAGCCATAGACCTCACCGATGGCCTCGAGCAGGTCAGCAGCATCGTCGAGCTTGAAACGGCCCGACAGTGGCAGGCTGGCAAGATGCGGCGGTGGCGGTTCAATCAGCGGCCCGCGCCGGCGGTTGAGCTGCTCGACCAGCTCGCCGAGCAGCATGTCGTCGGTATCGACCCAGGACTGCCGCCGGTCCTGCTGCGTTGCATCGAAGCGCGTTGGTGCGGCGACCGCGCCCTGTACGAAGCTCGAACGCCAGCCGGCTGGTACGTCGACGCCGCGACTGCCGCTTGCCTTGTCCCCAAACCGAACCCGGCCACGATAGACGGAAAGTTTCACGGCGCGCGCGCCGATGTCGATCGAGAAGGCAGTGCCGAGCACGTTCGTACTCGACGCGCCTGCCCGCACGACGAAGGGCCGATCACGGTCATGCGCGACATCGAAATACGCCGCGCCACGGCGCAGATCGACCACACGCGCCCCGTCGTTGATGCGGACGTCGAGGCTGGTCGCGCCGTCGAGGTCCACGCGCGAGCCGTCGGCGAGGTTGACCGCGCGTTGTTCGCCCCTTTGTGTCTCGATATGCTGGACGATGGCGGCTGCAGGTTGAAGCACCCGCCCCTGCCAGAACCCGAGGCCCACCGATGCCACCAGCACGGCACTGATCCCGGTACCGACGACGCGTCGGCGCGTCTCGCGCATCCCGCGTAGCGCTTCATTCGAGAGGCGGCCTGTCGCCGCTACGGCTGCGAGCGCCTCACCGAGGGCGGGGTCATCCAGAATCCCGGCATCTGCCGTTTTGTGCGGCGCGGCGCGGCGTGTCATGCGGCGCCCCCTGCCGGCAACCCACGGCGCTCCAGCGCGTGCCGCAGATCGGCTGATGCGCGCGTGCAATGCTTGTCCACCGCGGCGATCGTCATGCCGAGGTCGGCCGCCACGACCGCGCCGGACATCCCGTCCAGCCGACGCCGGAGGAAAATCTCGCGACGCAGCGGCGGCATGACCTTGAGCGCGCGGATCAGTATCTCGACCCGCTGCCGATAATCGAGCATCTCTTCCGCGCGCGGCAGCGGGCACGCTATGTCCTCGACGAGTTCGGCCCCCGCCGGTTGCGTGCGCAGCCCGCGAAAATGGTCGCGCACCAGGTTGCGTGCAACGGCGAAGCAGAAGGCGGCCGCGTCGGCAACGGGACGGGTACGGCGATAATCGTACATCCGGAGATACGTCTCCTGGACGATATCCTCGCCCAACGCCTGGTCTCGCAACCGTCCGTTGACGAAGCGATGCAAGGCCTGCCGCAGTTCGACTTCCTGCGCAGTGGCCGCACGCCGTTCCGTGACCGCTGAGACCTGGTTCATCAGACCGACCGCCGCGGCAAGGACCGCGCCGGCCGCTTCGGCATACGCTTGTTGTTATGCCCACAGATCGGAGGTTGGCGCCGGTTCACCGCGCGGCGTTACGGGTGGGGTGTGAAAGCCCGATGACAGCACTGCGTCCGTCCGGCTTGCCGGCGAGTACAGCGGCTCAGGATCTCACCATGAGGAGTGATGATCGTTTCGCATCATCAGGCAGCGACGAGTTCTATGTTCGGGTGTTCAGCGATGATCGCCACGACGATCTCGAAATAGGTCTTCCCGCGGCCTTCGTCGAGCGCCTCGAGCTGACCGGCAGCCAGTTTGGCGTTGTACAATTCCGGTCGGTCTAATTTCCCCTGGAGGAAGGTGCGCGTAACCTCGACACCGAGTCTCGCCCGGCTTTGATCGATGTCCTGCCAAACCAGCCTGATCGGTTCGCCTCCGCTGATCGCTCCGTAGCCGCCGCGCAGCATGTCATCGAATGCGTCGAGACTTTCGCCGAGTGTCCAGCCCTCGCCGGACATGAAAACTCGGTTGATCTCGTCATAGAAAGACGGGATATCATGAATATGGGTGCCGATGATGGTCAGCATCTTCGTCATGGTTCACTCTCTGCTCGGCTCAGGTCCAACCGCTACTTAATGCCGGAGCTCAGTGCCCCCATCGGCGCGTTGCACAGCACGGGCGCATGGATCGCGCAGCGCTGGTCTGCTCGGAACGGACTCGCCGCCTTACGTCGCGGCCTTCAACCCAGACTATCGCGCTGCCGCCGATCGTCGACCCGGTGCTTGCATGGTGGTTTTCTGGTGCAAAAAAGCCGGATCATCACTGACCCGGCCCTTGCCCGCGAGATCGCGGAAATAAGTGGTGCACCCAGAGCGATTCGAACGCCCGACCCTCAGATTCGTAGTCTGATGCTCTATCCAGCTGAGCTATGGGTGCGTGGAGGCGGTTCTCTAGTAGCGGATTTCGATGGGCGCAAGCGTTGCTTGTACCTTTCTGCACGCATAAGGCGATTTATGATGATCAGCCCGTCCTTCCGCCTTCGCCTGGCAGCGCTTTGCACCCTGCCTTTGCTCGCCACCGCCTGCGCCGAGCAGGCCAGTGGGCGCTTCCCGTCGCTGCTGCCCCGCCCGATCGAAAGCCGCAGCGACGCCGAGCCTGTCGTGGCGATACCCGTCGCCGCGCCGGACCCGGCGCTGGATGCAACGATCGCGAAGATGTTGGCGGCTGTCGCCACTACCAAGCGGGACTTTGCCGTTGCCGCCGCGCGGACCGACGCGGCAGCCAGGCGGGCGAAGGGCGATAAGGTAGGCGGTGAGCAGTGGATCGAGGCGCAGACCGCGCTGGCCGAACTGGACGTGTATCGCGCAACGAGCCTCGGCCTGGTCACAGACCTAGAGGAGGCAGCACTCGGGCGCGCCGCCGACGCGAAGCCACCCTACCCTGCACTAGAGGCGGCACAGGCCGCCGCACAGGCGGAGCTTGATGCAGAATCTGCGCATATCCAGCGACTGCAAGCGTCTCTACCCGAGGCCTAGAGCCCAGTGATCGGGATTGATCCACGACCATCCCGATCAAATGGATCTCCTCTACTGGAACGCCTTCATCAGCGGCAGGATGGTAGAATAATCGTCGCTCCACGGCGTGAAATGCGGATAGCGCGGCACCGGCTCCCAATGCGCGCTGCGGCGTCTCAGCACTGCGATCGTCTCCGGGTCGCGCGACAGCGCCAGCCACACCGACGCCGTCTCCGCCAGAGCCCTCCCGCCCGCGTCGGGAATGTAGACCAGCTTGGCCGCGCTCCACCCGCCTGCGACCGCGGCGGACGACACCACCGGTTCGAGATCGAGGAACCGGTTCGAGATGTGAACCAGCAACACACCGCGCGGCGCGAGCACGCGGGCATAGGTGGCGAACGCCTCCTGGGTCATGAGGTGCATCGGCACCGAATCCGACGAAAAGGCATCCAGCGTCAGCAGATCGAGCGATGCCGCGCGCGTCGCCTGCAGGTTGAGCCGTGCGTCGCCGATCACGATCCTGGGATCGGGCAGGCAGTGCTTGAGGAAGGTGAACTGACCGGTATCACGCGCGATCCGCACCATGGCCGGATCGATTTCGTAGAAGCGCCAATACTGGTCCGGCCGCGCATAGCAGGCAAGCGTACCCGAGCCGAGCCCGACCACCCCGACCCGGGCGGTCGGCCCGTATAGTTCGGGCAGTGCGAGCATCGCCTGCCCCACGCCTGAACCGTGCACGTAATACGTCGTCGGCGTACGCTCGCGCGCCTCGCTGCCGATTAGCTGCGTCCCATGAACCGTTGTGCCGTGCGCAAGTTGCCGCACCTTGCGGTCGCTATTGACGGTATAGACGCCGAAATAGCTGCGCACGCGTGCATCGGGCTGGAACGAGATCTGGAGCGAGCGATACCCGCCGAACAGCATCAGCGCCCCCGCCAGCACGACCACGAACGCGGCGCGCTGGCCCATCACCAGCAGCCCGGCCACGACGATCGCCAGGAACACGAAACCGGGCGCCGGCATGGCATCCTCGCTCGACACTGCGGCGCGATGCATCACGAACGCCAGAAGCAGTGCCATGACGAGCGCGATGACCAATGTCATGATCCGCTGGCGCTGTGCGGTTCCGGCCCACAAGCGTCGGATGGGATCGATCAGGAAGCCCTGGGGCACCAGCGCGCCGGATGCCAGGATCAGCAGGGGATATTCATAGGTCCAGTCGAACACCAAAGGGGAGACCAGGGCGGCGAAAACGCCACCCAGCGCACCGCCAACCGACATGGCGAGGTAGAAACCGGTCAGTCGGTCAGCCGCCGGCCGCAGCCGGTACATCGCGGTGTGCAGCGCGACCGAGGCCATGAACAACAGGACCAGGGCCAAGCCGGCATTCTGATACGGCTTCTCCTGGTATCCGCCGATCATCACGCCGCCGAACAGCAGGATCGTCACCGGCGCGATGCGCGTCAGGATGTCGGCCAGGGCGCGATTGGCGGCAAAGGCGACAGTGAAGCTGAGCAGGTAGAGGCCGAGTGGCATCACCCATAGCAGCGGCATCGCGACGATATCCGTGGTGATATAGGTCGAGGTGGCCAGCATCAGCCCCGAGGGCACGAAGGCCAGCGCGATCCACAACAGCACGCGCGACCGCGGCGGCGCCTCGCTGGACCGGGCCGTGGGGGCCTCCGCGGCCGCTTGCTTGGGCACCATGAACACGCAGACCGCCACCAGCATCACGACCAGCACATAGCCACCGCTCCACAGCAGCCGCTGGCCGTCGAGCGCCAAGCTGGGCTCGACCAACAGCGGATAGGCAATCAGCCCGCCGAAACTGCCGAGATTGGACGCGGCGTATAAGGCGTACGGATCGCTGCCATCGCTCGAGACGCTAAACCAGCGCTGCAGCAACGGCGCCTGGGCCGAGATGGCGAAGAATAATGGCCCGATCGATGCGGCGAGCAGCCACGGCACCCACACGGCCGGCTGCGCATCGACCGGCAGCTGCATCTGGAGCAACCCGAGCGGCAGCCAGTACATTGCCAGCACGAGCACGGCGAGATGGACATAGCCCTGGGTGCGGGGCGCGAGACGCCCCAGCCAGTGGGCGTATGCGTAGCCGCCGAGCAGCAAGGCCTGGTAGACGAGCATCGCCGAGTTCCACACCGCCGGCGCGCCGCCGAGACGGGGCAGCGCCATGCGCGCGACCATCGGCTGGACGAGGAACAGCAGGAACGATCCCGCCAGGATCGCGGCGACGAACGGGGCGCGGCTGGTGCCACGCTTGGTTTCGATCATAAAAAGGGCCGATCGATTTGATAGAGGATGTGGCGCCGCAGCGGATGGCCGGCAGCAAGGGCTGGATGATCGAAGTCGCCGTCGACAAGCCGTGTCATGCCGAGTTTCTCCATCAATCCCCGGCTGCCCGTATTGTCGGGCACGGTCATCGCGAAGACGCTAGGCCAGTCGGTGGTCGTCCAGGCCCAGTCGAGGCAGGCTGCAGCGCCCTCGTGCGCATAGCCGCGGCGCTGATGGCCGGGTGCGATCCCCCAGCCGATCTCAGGCAATCCTGCGATCGGCGTACCCGCCGGGCCGGGCTTGATCCCGCAATAGCCGACGAACGCCCCGCTCGTGCGATGCTCGATGACCCAGAAACAGGCACCGAACGTCCCCAGATACGCATTCTGTCGCGCGGCCGCCGCTTCGGCATCCGCCAGTGACATGGCCGGGCCGAGAAAGCGCATGAAGGCGGGGTCGCTACCCATCGCATGATAGGATGGCACATCGTCGTCGCGCCAGGCGCGCAGGGTAAGCCGGCCGGTCTCGATCATGCCGGGCGCGTGATCTCGTAGGTGACCGTGGCGCGGAGCGGATCGCCGATCGCGAACATGGGATGGTCGAAGTCGCCGTCCGCCACGCGGATCATGCCAAGGCGGTGCATCACCCGCTGGCTGGCGAGGTTACGCGCTGCGGTAATGGCGATGATGCGGTTCTCCGTCAGGTGCGCCCAACCCCAGTCCAGGCTCGCCTGCGCTGCCTCGGTCGCACAGCCATGGCCCCAGGATTGCCGTGCGAACACCCAGCCGATCTCCAGCTGCCCCTCGATCGGCGATCCCGGATTGCCGCGCTTGAGGCCGCAAAAGCCGAGCATCGCATCATCCTCTTTCCGCTCAACCACCGAGAATCCAAGTCCTTGGGGCCGGACCGCATCGTGGCGTGCCAGGATCGCCTCGGCCCCGGCCGCGTCGCATACCGGTGCCAAATTCTCCATCACACGGGGATCGCCCCACATCGCATACAGCGCAGGCCGGTCCGCCGGCGTCGGCGCGCGCAGGATCAGGCGCGCCGTCTCGATCACCGCCCGAGCAAGCGCGCGGCATGCGCCGCATGATAGGTCAGCACGCCCGAACAACCCGCGCGCTTGAAGGCCATCAGCGTTTCCAACACGACCGCGTCGCGCTCCGCCGCGCCTGCCGCCACAGCCGCCTCGATCATCGCATATTCACCCGACACCTGGTATGCGAACACCGGTACCTTGAATTCGCTCTTCACCCGCAAGATGATGTCGAGATAGGGCAACCCCGGCTTGACCATCACGCTGTCCGCGCCTTCCGCCAGGTCGAGTGCGACCTCGCGCAACGCTTCCTCGGCATTGGCAGAGTCCATCTGATAGGTCTTCTTGTCGCCCTTGAGCAGACCGCGCGAGCCGACCGCGTCGCGGAACGGGCCGTAAAAGCCACTGGCGTACTTGGCGGCATAGGACATGATCTGCACATTGATGTGGCCCGCACCTTCCAGCGCGTCGCGGATCATGCCGATCCGGCCGTCCATCATGTCCGACGGGGCGATGATATCGGCGCCGGCGGCCGCCTGGTTGAGCGCTTGGCCGACCAGCATCTCGGCCGTCGAATCATTGTGCACATAGCCGGCGTCGTCGAGCAGGCCGTCATGGCCGTGCGCGGTATAGGGATCGAGCGCGACATCGGTCAGCACCCCGACCTCGGGCACCGCATCCTTGAGCGCGCGGATCGCACGGCACATCAAATTGTCGGGGTTGAGCGCCTCGTCGCCGCGATCGGTGCGCAGCTGCGGTGGCGTGTTGGGGAACAGCGCGATGCACGCAATACCCAGATCACGCGCTTCCTTCGCCCGCGCCACGATGTGATCGACCGACCAGCGCGACACGCCCGGCAACGAGGCGATCGGCTCCTCCACTCCCTGCCCTTCGGAAATGAACAGCGGCCAGATCAGGTCGGCCGGCGTCAGGACGGTCTCGGCGTGCAGCCGGCGGCTCCAGGTGGAAGCGCGCGAGCGGCGCAGGCGTAAAGCGGGGTAAGCAGCGGTCATGCCGGGCTTTTGCGCGCGCGCTGCAAAACGCGCAAGCGTTACGCCCCCGAAACCGAACCTTGGGCGTTACCACCGCATGACATCCGCTCCTGCTACCATCCGTTCCGCCGCCATGATCGTCAACACCAAGTCTCGCAAAGGCCAGGCGCAGTTCGCCGCGGCATGCAAGGCGATGGATGCGCTCCCCTACCCGGTCGATGCCCGCGCCGTGCCCGACCCGGACAAGTTGGAAGACGTCGTGCGCGACGTATTGTCGCAAAAGCCCGATCTGGTCATCCTTGGCGGCGGCGACGGCACGGTCAGCGGCCTGGTCGACCTGCTGGTCGGCCAGAACGTGATCCTGGGCGTGTTGCCGCTAGGCACCGCCAACAGCTTCGCGCGCACGCTGGGCATTCCGCTCGACATCCCGGGCGCGGTCGAGGTGCTGAAGTCCGGCGCGCCGAAACGCATCGACCTCGGCATGATCGACGACGATTACTTTGCCAACGCCGCGGCGCTCGGCCTGTCGCCGCAAATCGCCAAGACGATCCCGCACAACCTGAAGAAGGTGCTCGGCAAGGTCGGCTATCTCGGCTGGGCTACATGGCAATTCGCCAGCTTCAAGCCTTTCACGCTGATCGTCGGCGAAGGCGCCAGTGCCGAGCGGCTGCGCGTCGTCGAAGTGCGGATATCCAACGGACCGTTCCACGGCGGCACCGAGATGGTGGATGCAGCCGCGGTCGATTCGGGGGAGATCGTCGTTCAGGCGGTCTGCGGCCACGTGAAAAGGCGTCTCGTGAAGAACTGGGCGGCGAGCTTCTTCCGGCTCGAAGCACGTCATGAGGATACCCGCGATTTCAAGGGCAAGAGCCTGCGCATCGCCACCGAGCCGCCGATGCCGATCTCGATTGACGGCGAGGTGCTGGCAATCACGCCGATCACCGCCAAGGTCGCCGCGGGCGTGATCGAGGTGATGGCGCCGGCTTCGTAGCCCCCATTCCGTCATCTCGGACTTGATCCGGGATCCAGCGTGCAGGCCAAGCGACGCTCGCCCCTCTTGCCCCTTCCCCAGCGGCTTGATGGATCCCGGATCAAGTCCGGGATGACGAGTTGGTAAGGTCAGCCCGTGGGCTGCAGCCGGCCCGCCGGCTCGCCCACGGCATGCGCATTTTCCTCGCCGTCACCATCGTCGGGCGGCACGATCAACGTCTCGCGCCGCCAGCTCCCACGCCGGTAGAACCATATCGCGCACACCAAAGATACGGCCGAGCCGATCGGGAACGCCCACCACAAGGCATCCGCCCCCATTGCCGGACGCGCCAGTAGCGCGAAGCCGATCCGCACCGGGTACAAAGCGATCGCCAGGATGATCAGCGGTGCCAGCGTCGATCCATTGGCGCGCACGGTCGAGAACAACACCATCGTCGCGCCGAACATCACGAAGGTCCAGCTGGCGATCAGCTGGATATGCCGTGCGATCGGGATCGCCGCGCTGTCCGCGCCGACGAACAAGGCCATTACCGGACGGTCGAACAGGATGATCGCGGCGATCACCACCAGGGTGATGATCGTATTGTAGAGGATGCCCGAGCGCGTGATCGAATCCACCCGCTCCCATTTGCCTGCACCGATATTCTGCGCCGCCATGCTCGAGACGGCGACGCCGATCGCCATCGCCGGCATCTGGATATAGGTCCATAATTGCTGCGACACGGCATAGGCCGCGGCGGTATCCACGCCCAGTCGGTTGACCAGCCCGACCATCGTCAGCCCGGCGGTCGACATGACCAGCATCTGCGCGCCCATCGGCAGACCCTTGCTGACGATCGTCCGCACCAGCGCGCCCTCGGGCAGCAAATAGCGCAGTTCCGCACCCCTCAGTCGGATCGGCAGGTCGCGGGCATAGACATAGACGATCAACCCGACGGTCGAGATCAGGGCTGCGACCAACGTCGCGGTGGCGGAGCCGGCGATGCCCATCTTGGGGAACGGCCCGATGCCGTCGATCAACAATGGGTTGAGGCTCGAATCGATGATGACGCTCAGCACCATGAACCAGAGCGGCGTCACCGAATCACCCGTGCCGCGCAGCCCCATCTGGATCAGTACGCCCAGCATCGACAGCGGCAGGCCGAGGAAGATCACGCGCAGATAGGCCAGCGCCAGCGGCTGCGCCTCGGGCGGCGTGGCCAGTAGATGCAGGATTTGGGGCGCGAACAGCCAGCCGAGCACAGTAATGACGAGCGCGCCGCCGACCACCAGCCCAATCGCCGAGCCGAACGCCCGCCTGGCGCCCTCGATATCGCCGCGCCCAACCGACTGGCCGACCAGGATCGTCGCCGCCATGCCGAAGCCGAATACGGCCGAGAACATCAGGAACATGATGATGTTGGCGTTCGACGTCGCCGCCAGCGCGCCCTCGCCGAGAAAGCGCCCGACCCAGATCGAATTGATCGAGCCGTTGAGCGACTGCAGGATGTTGGAGGCGAGCGTCGGCAGCGCGAAGGCAAGCAAGGTCGCGCCGATCGGACCGACGGTGAGGTCGCGCTGGCGCTTGGAGGTAGGAGCCGTTGCCATCTTACCGCGTCGCTCCATCCCGAACCGTCACCCCAGCGGAAGCTGGGGTATCAATGAGGCACGCGCCCCGCTCACCCCACGAAGATCCCAGCTTCCGCTGGGATGACGGCATTGAAAACAGGCTCAACCCAGCCGCGCCAGCGCCGCGCCGAGCCGCTCCGCTTCCGCTGCCTTGTCGGCATGGTCGGCCTTGGCCTTCTCCACCGCTTCCGGCTTGGCCCGCTCGACGAAGCTGGCATTGCCCAGCCGCCCAGCCAGCGTGTCGCGCTCCTTCTCGACCGCCGCGATCGCCTTGGTCAGCCGCGCCTTCTCCGCGTCGAGATCGATCACGCCATCCAGCGGAATGATGAACGTCGCTTCCTCGGCGACGACCTGGATCCCGCCCTGCCCGGCAAAATCGCCTTCCGCCAGATCGACCCGCGCGAGCCGCGACAGCACCGCCGCGTTGCGCGCGAGGCGCCCCTGCGTCAGATCGCCGGCGCCGCGGACATGCATCGGCAGCTTCGCCCCCGGCGACACGTTGAGCTCGACGCGCGCCGCCCGGATGTCACTGACCAGCGAGATCAGCCAGTCCACTTCCTGCGCCGCCGCCGGATCGATCGCGCGCGCATCCGCCATCGGCCACTTGGACACGATCAGGTCCGTCTCGCGCGGGCCCATCTTGGACCACAATTCCTCGGTGATGAACGGCATGAACGGGTGCAGCAGCACGAGCAGCTGAACGAGCACCCAGCCCGCCACCGCACGTGTCTCGTTCGCCTCGGGTCCGGTCGCCGGCGCGTCCATCTGGCCCAGCACCGGCTTGATCAGCTCGATATACCAGTCGCAAAAACGGCTCCAGCCAAACTGGTAGATCGCATTGGCCGCGCCGTCGAAGCGGTAATCGGCCAGCGCCAGATCGACCGCCTGCACCGTCTGTATCGTCTCGGCGATGATCCAGCGATTGACGGCAAGCTCGGCCTTGGGCGCCTCCAGCGTGGTGCTGGCCCCAATGCCGTTCGACTGGCAGAAGCGCGCGGCGTTCCACAGCTTGGTGGCGAAGTTGCGATAGCCCTCGACGCGCTTCTCATCCATCTTGATGTCGCGGCCCTGGCTCTCCATCGCCGCCATGAAGAAGCGCAACGCATCCGCGCCATACTGGTCGATCAGCCCGAGCGGATCGACCGTATTGCCCTTCGACTTGGACATCTTGGCGCCATCCGCGGCGCGGACCAGGCCGTGCAGGTAGAGCGTGCGGAACGGCACATCCTTCATGAAGTGCATCCCCTGCATCATCATGCGGGCGTCCCAGAAGAACAGGATGTCGAAGCCTGAGATGAGCACGTCATTAGGGTAGCGGCCGTGCAGCGTCGGATTGCTGTCCTCGGGCCAACCCATCGTCGCGAATGGCCAGAGCGCGGAGGAGAACCACGTGTCGAGCACGTCGCTATCCTGCTCGAGCGTCACGTCCGGCCCGGCCTGCGCCTGCGCGTCTGCCTCGCTCAACGCGACGTAGATCTGGCCATCGTCACCAAACCAGGCCGGGATCCGGTGACCCCACCAGAGCTGGCGCGAGACGCACCACGGCTGGATATTCTCCATCCAGTTGAAGAACGTCTTCTCCCACGTCTTCGGGACGATCCGAATCGCGCCCGAGCGCACCGCCTCGATCGCCGGCTGCGCCAGCGTCTTGGCGTCGACATACCATTGGTCGGTCAGCCACGGCTCGATCACCACGCCGGAGCGATCGCCATAGGGCGTCTGGATCGTGCGCGGCTCGGCGTCGTGCTCGGCGCCGTCCTTGTCGACATAAGGAACGAGGAAGCCCTCTTCCTTCAGCCGCGCGACCACCGCCTTGCGCGCGTCCGCGGTCGATAGGCCGAGCAGCTCGGCCGGGATCAGCCCGTCCGACACCTGCGTCACGCTCGCCTTGGCATCGAGCATGTTGAGCATCTCGCCCGCCTTGAGCCCCGCGCGCTTGCCGACTTCGAAATCGTTGAAGTCATGCCCTGGCGTAATCTTCACCGCACCCGAACCCAATGCCGGATCGGCATGCTCGTCCGCCACGATCGGGATCAGCCGGCCGGTGATCGGCAGCTTGACCTTCTTGCCGACCAACGCCGTGTAGCGGGCATCCGTCGGGTGCACCGCCACCGCCATATCGGCGAGCATCGTCTCGGGGCGCGTCGTCGCCACCTCGATAAAGCCCGATCCGTCTTCCAGCGGATAACGCAGCTTCCAGAAGCTGCCCTTGATCTCGCGTGTCTCGACTTCGAGGTCGCTGATCGCGGTACCGAGGCCTGGATCCCAATTCACCAGCCTTTTGTCGCGGTACAACAGCCCTTCCTTGTGCAGGTCGACGAACACCTTCAGCACGGCCTTGGAGAAGCCCGCGTCCATTGTGAAGCGCTCGTTCTTCCAGTCCATCGAGCAGCCCAGCCGGCGGAGCTGCTGGGTGATTGTCCCGCCGCTCTCTTCCTTCCACGCCCACACCTTTTCGACGAACTCTTCGCGCGTGAGATCGGTACGCTTCTGGCCCGCCGCGCCCATCTGCCGCTCGACCACCATCTGCGTGGCGATGCCGGCATGATCGGTGCCGACCACCCACAAGGCATCCTTGCCCTTCAGCCGCGCGTGGCGCGCGAGGATGTCCTGCAACGTATTGTCCAGCGCGTGGCCGATATGCAGATTGCCGGTGACGTTGGGCGGCGGATTGACGATGGTCCACGGCTCCGCCCCCGGCCGGTCGGGGCGGAAGCTGCCGCTTTCCTCCCAATGCGCATACCAGCGCGATTCGATTTCGGCGGGGTCGAAGGTCTTGGGGAGCTCGGTCATGCGGGTGGCTTTAGCCAAGGCTCCCACATTCGTCACCCCGGACTTGTTCCGGGGTCCACCGTGCCGCGAATAAACGGCCGAAGATCGTGCGGCGCCGTAGACCCTGGAACAAGTCCGGGGTGACGGAATGCTATTTCGCGGGGGCCTTGGTATACCGATCCATCCACCCGAGCACCTCGCCATACCATTGCCGCGAGTTGTTCGGCTTCAACACCCAGTGGTTCTCATTCGGGTTGACCAGCAACCGTGACGGAATGCCCTTGCGCTGCAAGGCGGTGAATGTCGCTAACCCCTGCGTGTAGGGGATGCGGTAATCCTTCTCGCCGGTGATCACCAGCATCGGCGTCTTCCACCTGTCGACGTAATTCACCGGGTTCCATTTCTCGAACGCCGCCGGATCTTCGTAATAGGCCTTGCCGCCATGTTCCCACTCGTCGAACCACAATTCCTCGGTCTCGTAGGCCATGGCGCGCGCATCGAACACGCCGTCATGCTGGACGATGCACTTGAAGCGATCGGGCCACTGGCCTTCGAACCAGTTCATCATATAGCCGCCATAGGACGCACCCAAGGCGCAGGCATTGTCGGCGTCGAGCCAGCCGAACTTGTCCGTCGCCGCCTTCAGGCCCTTCTGCAGGTCCTCCAGCGGCCAGCCGCCCCAGTTGCCGCTGATCGCATCGGTGAACTTCTGGCCATAGCCGGTGGAGCCATGGAAATCGACGGCGACGAGGCCGTAGCCGGCGCCCGCGAACACCGCCGGGTTCCAGCGATACGACCAGCTGTTGTTGCTCGACCCTTGCGGCCCGCCATGCACCATATAGGCGACCGGGACCTTACCGGTGCCGCCGGCCGGCTTCACCGCATAGCCCCACACGGTATCGTCATCGGCGCCCGTGAAGTTGAAGCGGGTGACCGTCGGCATCTCGATCCCGGCCAGCTTGGCGGCGTTGACGGAGGTCAGGCGCACCGGCTTCTTGCCCGACAGGCGGTAGAAATCGTCCGGCGCGGTCAGGCTGTTCATCGCGAACACCACCCCCTTGGCCGTCGGCACTACGCCCGACACATGCCCGCTTTGGGTCAGCCGCGTCACCTTGCCGCTCGCCGTATCGACGGCGAAGGCGGGTGTTTCCTGCGTATCGTCGGCGGTGACGTAGATCGTCTTGCCGTTCTGGCTCCAGGCGATCGACGCGACCGAGCGATCCCAGTCCTGCGTCAGCGCACGCACCTGCCCGCTGGAGAGATCGCGCACCATCAGCACCTGCCGGTCTGCTTCGAAGCCCGCGCGCGCCATCGCGAAATAGGCCAGGAACCGGCCATCCGGCGACACCGTCGGCAGATTGTCGGTGCCCTTGTTCGTCGCGGTCAGGTTGACGGGTGCCGCCGAGCCATCCGCCGGTACGGCAAAGATATCGAGATTGGTCGACAGCGGCTCGATGCGGCCCGCCTCGCGCAAGGCGAAATACACCGTCTTGCCATCAGCGCTCCAATCGACCTCCTCGGCACCGCCAAACGGCTTGGACGGCGCATCGCCGATCAGCGCACCGCCGATCGCTGTGCCGTCCCCCGGCGCACCATCGGCACCAAGCGGCAGCACGAACAATTGCGAGCGGTCGCCATTGCTCCACGTGTCCCAATGCCGCACGAACAACTGATCGTACGTCCGCCCCTCCCCCGCCAACGGGTCTTTCTTCACCAGAGCCGGCGCCAGGCTGGGCGCGCCTGGCTTTCGGTCGGCCCAGACCAGGATCTTGTCGCCGCCAGGCGCCACCTTGAAGCCGCCGAACCCGCCCTGAAAGCCGGTCAGCTTCCTGGCGTTGCTGCCATCCACGCCGATCGACCAGATCGCATCGTCGCCGCCCTTGTCGGATTGGTAGTAGATCGTGCGACCATCGGCGGACATTTGCGGCGAGGTCTCGTTGGCGTCGGCCTCGGCCGCGAGTTTCTCCGGCTTGGCGCCCTTGCTGGAGAGATCCAGCCGCCACAGATCGAACCTCCCCCTGTTCGCCGCAAGATCCGTCTCGCGCTGCTGCCACACCAGCCAGCGACCATCGCGCGAGGCCACCGGCGACGAGACGCGCGACAACGAAATCACGTCGTCGATGGTGAGTTGGCGGGCAGCGGCTGGAGTGGCGGCGGCAGCGATCGCGAGGACACTCGCGGAGAGGATCGTCTTCATGGATCGGAGGTGTAGAACGGATCGGGCCGAAGGAGCAACGGGCGTCAATTCGCTAACCTGTTCTCCCGCGAAAGCGGGAGTCCAGGGTTCCAAGCGGTGTCGCGGGTGGCTATGAGCCCCCGCGTTCGCGGGGGACCAGGTGTCGTTCGAACGAAGCCGTCGGCGTGGCTATTGCTGCCCGGTAATCCGGGCGATTTCCTGCGCCACCATCTGCTCGACCATGCTCGGTAGATTGGCGTCCATCCAGTCGCGCAGCATCGGTCGGATCATCTCGCGCACCAAGCCCTCCAGCGTATCCGATCCGGACACTTCGGGCTTCACCACCATCCGCGACAAAGCTTCCAGCGGCCCCCGCGTGGCCTGTGTCGCCTGGGGCGACAGGATCGGCTCGACCGATGGTGCAGGCGGCGGGGCGGAGGCTACGGGCGCCGTGGCTTGGGCGGGCGTGTAAGCAGGCGGGGATTGCGGCATTCTGTCCTCCTCGCCACGAAAGGGATCGCTCAGTTCGAGGATCTCGTCATGCCCGAAATCGTCACGCAACTGGTCGATATCGGCGCGCGGCCCCGAGGACATGCGCGCCGGCTTGCGGATGCCGCGCGCCGCGGCGGTCGCTGCATCACCCTCTTCGGCGATGATGCGTTTGATCGAGGACAGGATGTCCTCCATCGAAGGCTCGGCGCTGACATCCCCCATCGACAAACCCTATCAACAATTGCCGCAATCCGGCCGACCGCTCGTCAGCGGCCCGTTAAGGACGTTTGCTTGGCGCGTTTACCGCGTCCCTGTCAACCGGAGTATCCAGAATGGGATCGAGCGGGCGCGTGACTTCCGAACCCTGCGGCTTTGATTCGTTGGTTCGGGTAGCCACCGGCTGCGGGTCGACATCACGCCCACGGTCGGACCAGCGGTTCTTCACACGGTCGTAATTGGTCACCGGATTGTAGAGCGCGCCGCCCTCCAGTCCGAGATCGTCGGCTTCGGCGCGGCCCATCGCCGCTTGCAACGCAAAGCGCGCGACATAGGAATCGCGTCGTGCGGTGACCAAGGTCACTTGCGAGTTGAGCAACTCCTGCTCGGCGTTGAGGATGTCGAGGATCGTGCGATTGCCCACGCTGTTCTCGGCCCGCACGCCTTCCAGCGACAGGCGGTTGGCTGAGACCGCGGTTTCGGCCGATGCGATCACCTGCTCGGACGATTTCCACACCGCATAAGCGGCGCGCGTATTGGCGACCACTGCGCGCTCGGCTTCGGTGACCTGCTCGATCGATTGGCTGCGTCGCGCCTGCGCCTGGCGGATCTGCGCGGCGGGGCGGCCGCCCTGGAACAGCGGCAGCGTCAGCGACAGGCCGGCCGTGCCGGTCGTGCCCGACTGACTGCCGACATCCACGCCACTGCCGGCGCCGAGCGATCCGAGATAGTTGAAGTAACCCGCCCCCAGCACGACCCCGACGCGTGGCGAGCGGCTGGCGCGGGCCACGTTGATGTCGAACGCCGTCGCATCGCGCGACCGTTGCGCCGCGAGCAAGGAGGGATTGTCCTGCAGCGCAACCTCGACCGCCTGGTCGACGCCGGCCGGTGTGCCAGGCACCGGCGGTGGCGTGTCCAGGACGCCCGGTTCATCGCCGACCAGCCTGATATAATTTTCGCGACTGGAGATCAGGCGCGCCTGCGCGGTCTGCAACTGCGCGCGTGCAAGCGCCAGGCGTGCCTGCGACTGGGCAACATCGGTCCGCGTCAGATCGCCGACCTGGAAGCGGTCGTTGCTCGCCTGCAGGTTGACGTCGAGCACGCGCACATTCTGCGTGTTGAGCCCGACGATCGCCTCGTCGCGAATGACGTCCATATAAGCGCCGACCACGGCGGTGAAGAGATCGGATTCGGCACCACGCAGGCCGAAGCGTCCGGCATCGACGCGCGTCTCCGCGGCGCGGATCGAATTGCGTACCGCGCCGCCGGTGAAGATCGGGACCGTCAATTGCGTATCGGCATTCGTGCGCCGATCCGGCGAGTTGATGCTGTTGGTGCCCGGCCCCTGCAGCAGCGCCTCGCTATACCCCCCGGTCAGATTCAGTGCGGGCCGGCCGTCGGCGCGCGCGATCGGCACGTTCTCGTCGATCGCGCGCACGTTCGCGCGTTCGGCGGTGAGCGTGGGATTGGTGTTGTACGCCTTGAGCAACGCATCCTTGAGCGTTTCGGCGCTGACCGGGGCGGCGATCAACAACAAAGCCGATCCGGCAAGCAATTGGGTCCGTCGCATCGGCATCTTTCAGAAGGTGAACGTCTTGACGTGGGCAAAGCCCGGTAGCGGTACGCAATCGATATCGGCAAAGGGCAGCAACGCGAAACCGCCCGCAGACCGGCGCCCCGCCGCCAACCGCGAGATGCCAGCTTCGGCGAGGCCAGCGACCATCCGCCCTTCTGGCTTGAGCTGGGCGATCAGTGCGTCCGGCACCTGTTCGATCGCGCCATCGACGAAGATCAGATCGTACGGCCCGCTTTCGGCGTGGCCAACCTCAAGCGATCCCTCGACGATCTCGACCCGTCGCTCATGCTCCAACGCCGTCCGCGCGAGCGCCGCAAGCGCGGGATCGCTTTCCAGCGCGACCACCGAGGCGACGATCTGCGCCAGCACCGCGGCGGTATAGCCCCCCGCTGCACCCACCACCAGCACGTGATCCGTCGCCAGCAACTGCGCCTCGGTCAGCATCCGGCCGGTGGCGATCGGCAGGTTCTGGTACCGGCCGCGGCCGAGCGGCAACGCCGTGTCGCGGTAGGCCATGTCCCGCGCCGCCTCGGGCAGATATTGCTCGCGCGGCACGCGGGCCATGACCGCCACGACGCGCGCGTCGCTCACCGCATTGGTACGCAGCTGGCTGGCAACCATCGCGTGGCGCATGGCAGCCTGATCGGCAAAATTCTCGGTCGTCATCATCATCGGCCTATCTGTCGCATAACTGTTTTAGTCGTGCAATACACTATTATGTCCGCGCAACATGTATCGCGCCGCCGCCGCCGCGCCAAGCGACCGATACGTCAAAAAACGCGGCAATGGTTGACAGCAAGCCCGTGCCTTGTGCATTGCGCCGCCTCGCTTGGCATGGCCCGATGGCGGAGTGGTGACGTAGAGGACTGCAAATCCTCGCACCCGGGTTCGATTCCCGGTCGGGCCTCCAAGCGATTACTATAGCCAAGTTCACCGGCGCGTTGCGGCGCACAATCGCACCAGCTAGGCGTGCCTCCGATGTCCGCGGCGTCCTTCCAACCATCCTCCCCCCGGCGTCGCGCGACGTCGATCGCTTTGGCCGTTGCTGCGCATCTCATCGTGCTGCTGCTGATGCTGAAGCTCGCGCCGGACCCTGATCGCCCGCGTGATGCGGATCGTCCGCTCTCCACCTTCCAGGTCCTGCCCGAACCGCGCGCGGTGAAGACGCCGTCGCCGGGCGCCGTGGAAAAGGTCAAGCGCCCGAGCGGTGGCGCGCCGCGTCCTGCTCCCAAGACGCCCGATGCCCCAGCCTCGACCGCACCCGTGCCCCCGACCCCGCCCTTCCCGGAACTGATCGGCGGCAAGGAAATGTTCCAGGCAGCCGACGTCTCGAAGATCGCAGCGGGCAAGGGCAGCGCCGCCAGCGGCACCGGTGAGGGCAAGGATAGTGGCGCTGCCTATGGGCCTGGGGAAGGCCCGGGCGGCGAGCGGCTATACAATGCCGAATGGTATCGCGAGCCGACGAGCGCCGAGTTGGCCTTCTACATGCCCCCCGGCACGCGCCAATCCGGCTGGGCGCTGATCGCCTGCCGCACGGTGGAGCGATACCATGTCGAGAATTGTCGGGCGCTCGGCGAATCACCCGTCGGGTCCGGCCTGGCCCGGACGCTGCGACTGGCCTCGTGGCAGTTCCTCGTCCGACCGCCGCGCGTCGGCGGCAAGACGCTGATCGGTGCGTGGGTGCGCATCCGCTTCGATTTCACCGTGAACAAGGCCGACTGAGCCTCACATCAAGGCTTCGATCACCGGGATGAACGGCGCGTCGGCAGGCGGCATCGGCAGCGTCCGCAACGCCGCCGCACTCGTCCAGCGCAGCGCGACCGCATCCAGCGCCACTGGCTCGCCCGACCATTTGCGACATGCATATAACAGAAGCAGCAGGTGCCCCTCGCCATGCGCGGCGCTAGCAAACGTCAGCGGCATCAGGTCCTGGGGCGCGACGACGATGCCCAGTTCCTCCATCAACTCGCGGGACAATGCCGCCTCCGGCGTTTCACCCGGCTCGATCTTGCCCCCGGGGAATTCCCACAGTCCAGCCAGCTGTCGTCCGGGCGGCCGCTGCTGCACCAGAACGCGACGCTCATTGTCGATCAACGCGGCCGCCACGACGGGGAACAGGTGCGTGGGTGCTTTAGACATGCCTTAACCCTTCCACATTACCTCCCCAAAAAGAAGTACCGGGCTTGGGGCACCAGATGATCGCGCGTTTCATGAAAAAGCTGGCGCGCGACCACAGCGGCGGCACAGCGATCGAATACGGGCTGATTGCGGCACTGATTGTGATCGCCATGATCGCGTCGTTAGCAGAGGTCGCCAATACGACCACCACGATGTGGAACGGCGTTAATACGAAAGTCGACCGAGCAGTCACCTACCGCTGAACCTGCCGCATTGCGGCTTAAGCCTTTGTCAACGTTCGGCCGCTACGCCGACCCTGTCGATCCGGTCTTCCGGTTCGGCCGGGTACTGAAGACATAAAACTGGAGACCGGAAATGCAGAAGATTCGTAACTTCATCAAGAACAGCAAGGGCGCGACCGCCATCGAATACGGCTTGATCGCCGCACTGATCGCGGTTGCCGCGATTGCCGCGATGCAGGGCCTGGGCAACCAGCTCAAGGCGACCTTCACGAAGGTCAACACGTCGATGGGCGGTACCGCGCCGTCGTAAGACAAGCGCACGTCGCAAACGATCGGGGCGGCGGAACCAGGTTCCGCCGCCCTTTTGTTGGTGACTGACAGATGCTGCCGATTGTAGTCTGGCCGGCGTTACAACCGACCCATTGTCAAAAACTTCTCGCGCCTCGAGCGGCGCAATTCAGCGGGCACCATGCCGCTCAATTCCGCCAGCGCATCGCCAATCGCACTACCCAGCGTAGCAATCGCCGCCGCCGGGTCGCGGTGCGCCCCGCCCAGCGGCTCCGGCACGATCGTATCGATCACCCCCAGCCCTTTCAGATCCTGCGCGGTCACCTTCATCGCCTCCGCCGCGTCCGCCGCACGATCGGCGGTACGCCACAGGATCGACGCGCACCCCTCGGGCGAGATCACGGAATAGATGGCGTGCTCGAACATCAGCACCCGGTTGCCCGCGGCCAGCGCGATCGCGCCGCCCGATCCGCCCTCGCCCACTACCGCCGCGACCATCGGCACGCCGAGCGCCAGGCATTGTTCGGTCGACCGTGCGATGGCCTCGGCCTGACCGCGCTCCTCGGCCTGAATACCGGGAAAAGCCCCCATCGTATCGACCAGGGTGATGACCGGCAGGGCGAAGCGATCGGCCAGTTGCATCAGCCGTATCGCCTTGCGATAACCTTCCGGCCGACCCATGCCGAAATTGTGCTGCAGCCGGCTGGCGGTGTCGTCGCCCTTCTCATGCCCGATCACCATCACGCGCTGCCCGCGAAAGCGCGCAAGGCCGCCCAGGATCGCTTGGTCATCGCCGAACGCGCGATCACCCGCCAGCATGGTGAAGTCGTCAAACAGCCCGGCGACATAATCCTTGAAATGCGGCCGCTCGCCATGCCGCGCCACCTGCGTCTTCTGCCACGGCGTCAGCCGCGCATAGGTGTCGCGCAACGCCTTGTCGGACTTGGCCTGCAGCCGCCCGACCTCCGCGTCGACGTCCACCGTGCCGTCGGCGGCGGTTTCGCGTAGATCGTCGATCCGCCCCTGCAGATCGGCGATCGGTTTTTCGAAGTCGAGAAAGCTTGCCATAAGCCGCAGGCGGTTAAGCCTCTCCCTTGGTGCCGTCAACGCGTGGCATGCGCTGCGCATCGCTCAATGGGTGGCGCGTGTTGACCAGTTCGACCAATCGCGCGCTGTCGACATGCGTGTAGATCTCGGTCGTGGCGATATCGGCATGGCCCAGCATCGATTGCAGCGCGCGCAAATCCGCCCCACCTTCGAGCAGATGCGTGGCAAAGGCATGGCGCAGCACGTGCGGGCTGACGCGCTCGGGCGGTATCCCCGCTTCCGCCGCCAATGCCTTCATCAACTGATACAGCCGCACGCGCGACAGATGCGCCTTACCGGACGGAAACAGCCATGCCCGGTCCTGCGCGAGCGTATCCCGCCAAGCCGCCACCGCCGCCCGCGCGCGATCGGAGATCGGCACGAGCCGCTCGCGCCCGCCCTTACCGCGCAGGATCAGATACGGCCGGTCGGGCGCGATCGCGTTGCGCGGCAAGGAGACGAGTTCCGTCGCGCGCAGCCCCGAACCGTACAGCAGCTCGACAAGAGCAGCGAGCCGCAGGTCGTTAGGGTCGAGCGGATCGCGCGCCAGCCGTGTGGCGATCGCCGCGAACAGCCGATCGACATCCGCATGCTCCAGCGTCTTGGGCAGCGCGCGGGCAGTGCCCGGCCGGGGTAGCGCGCTGCCCGGATCGTCGGCGCGCAGGCCCTCGTCTGCCAGGAACGCAAAGAAACGCCTGAGCGCCGCCGACTTGCGCGCCACGCTGGAGCGTGACAGCGCCAGCCAATGCTCGCCCAGCCGCGACAGGTCGGCAACGGATGCCGCCCCCAGCCGGCGGTCCAGAAAGTCCGATGCCAGCGTCAGATCGCTACGATACGCCGCCAGCGTGTTCTTCGCCGAGCCGGCTTCGGCCGCCATCATCTCGAGAAAGCGCTCGATCAGCGCGCGATCCTGCAGCCCCTCGATGGCGGCGCTCAAAGCCGCGCGATCGCCTCGGCGGCGATCATCCGCGCCTGCCCGCCCAGCCCCACGGCGCGCATCGCGCCGATGATGCGGTATAGCGCCTCGGGCGGCACGCCGCGCCAGTCGCTCGTCTGCATGGCAATTGCCGCCAGCAGCACGACCAAGCCCGGCTGGTCCAGCCGGGCCGCGCGATCGATCGCCCTGGTCCAGCCATTCTCCGCACCGACCTTGACGTCGAGTGCCTCGGCGCCACGCGAAATATCGTCACGAGACAATCGCCCGAGCCCGGCGAGCCCGGCAAACAGCATCCGCTGCTTCAGCGCATCGTCGGAATAGGCGCTCACCTGCCGATAAGGCATTTGCGGCGCGACGTCCGGATTGGCCAGCAACAGCATCGCCCAGGCATCGCTGCCCTGCTCGGCCCGCTCGCGCCAGCGCAATGCCGAGCGATCGAGGCCCGCCGCGAGCATCGAGCCCACGAGCCGCCCGACATCTGCCTCGGCGGTGTCCACTGGCACGCGCGCGGCGGCGCGGGCGGTCAGGATCAGCCTGGCATAGCGGCCATCGGCGGTCTTGGGTTCGTCCCACAAGCCGCGCAGCGCGGTCATCCGCTCGGCGCGCGTGCCTGCCGCATAGGCCGTGCGCAGATCGCGCGCGACGCTGATCTCGGCCAGCGACTGATCGTCATCGGCATCGATCGCGCCATACAGATCGACCAAGGCTGCACTCGAGAGAACCCCACGCGCCGCTGCATAGTCGGCCGGCGCAATGCGATCGCGCACGGACAGCATCGGCGACAGCGCGCGCCACGATTGTACGTGCGGCGCGACCGTACCGAGCAGGGTCTCCGGGATTGCTGTGCCGGTCGCCAGCGCCAGACCGAAGCGCCATGCCGTCAGCTGATCGACGCCGGCCCATTCGACCGTGATCGCCTGCCGCCCGCTCGCTCCCATGCCGGCGACCTTGCGCGCGAGCAGCATGTCGATGCCGCGCGCGACACCCTTGCGTTCCAGCGCCTTCATGATCGGCGCGGAAGGTTGCGCGGCAAGCCCCGCGCACATGCCCTTGGCCAACACCCAGCCGCGTTCGCCCGCCAGCGCCGCGCCGCCGTTCACCGCCGGGCACAATGCGCCCGGATCGCCGGTCGCGAGTGCCGCCTGCATCATGACCTGGTACAGTTTCGGCGTGTAATGCTCGGGATCGACCGACTCCGCCACGGCCCGGCCGGCCACCGATTCGCCCATCCGCAGCAGCAGCCATGCACGCTCGGCCGCGAAATCCGCACCCCCGACATCCGCCGGCGTATCGACGCGCGACATCAATGTCTTGCGCAGTGCGATGGACAGCCAGCGCGAGGCGATCGGCGCATCCAGGCGGCGCATCAACGTCTCGGCGAACACACCGTTCACACCGCGGAACGCATCCGGGCCCAAAGCCCCCTCGGCCGGCCCGGCAGGGCCGACCCTGGTCAGCGATCGCCGTGCGGACAAGGCAGCCTCGTAGCGCGCCTTGGCCTGAGCCAGCGCCGCTGCCTGTGCTTCGGCCAGCAACGCGTCGGCGGCGGGATCGGCAGGCGCGTCGTCACCGCCGGCCTCCGGCGCGGAAGGTGCCGCCGGTCGGCCGAGTGTCGTCGGCGCAAGAGTCAGCCCACCGGGCGCGCGCGGCCCCGGTGCTGTGGTGGGCTGCGGCGCGGGCGGCGCAACGGGCTCGTTGAACCCCGGCGGCAACAGTGATTCGGGACTGTCCTGCGCCAGCGCGATGCCGGCACCGAGCACGCAGACGGCAATCGCCGCCGCCGCAGTCTTAGTTCGAAAGATTCGCAAGCGGCACCACTTTCTCGACGCGCACCGGCGGCTTTTCATTGGCCATACCGGACAGCACGAACAGCCCGCCGATGACCACAACCAGAACGACGATCAGCGTAACCACCAAACGAGACATGACAAAACCCTATGAGACGGACACGACGAGCGAACAGGATAGATGGCGGATCGACAATTATGCGGCCGCCGCGCCCAAGCCTTTTGCCGCAGAGGCAGGGTGCCTGTATAGCCCCGGCGCGATGTTGCAAAGCAATCCCCCTCCCCGGCCTGCCAAGGATGCGGTGGCCGCCCGCCCGATCGTGCTGATCGGCCTGATGGGTGCGGGCAAATCGACCGTCGGCCGACGCCTGGCAGCGCGGCTCCGCCTGCCGTTCGTCGATGCCGATAACGAGATCGAGGCGGCCGCCGGAATGTCGATCGCCGATATCTTCGAGCGCTTCGGCGAAGCGCATTTCCGCGATGGCGAACGCCGCGTCATCGCGCGGCTGATCGACGGCACGCCGAAGGTCATCGCGACCGGCGGCGGCGCGTTCATCAACGATGACACACGCGCGCTGATCCTGGAGCAAGCGGTGGCGATCTGGCTCGATGCCGATGCCGCGGTGCTGGCCGACCGCGTCAAGCGCCGCGATACCCGCCCATTGCTGCGCGGCAAGGATGCCAAGCAAGTGCTGCTGGAGCTCGCCCGCAAGCGCAACCCGGTCTATGCGCTGGCACCGATCCGCGTTTCCAGCCACCACGCGCCGCACGACCAAACCGTGACCGCGATTCTGAAGGCGCTCGGGCTATGACGACCATCACCGTGGCCTTGGGCGATCGCAGCTATCCCGTCATCGTCGAGAACGGCCTGCTCGCCCGCGCCGGCGACCACCTTGCGCCATTGTCGCGCGGACGCACGATGGCGATCGTCACCGATGAGAACGTCTTGCCGCATCTCGCCACGCTGCAAGCCGCGCTGCACGATGCGGGGGTGGCCAGCGAGGCGATCGTGCTGCCGCCCGGCGAAGGCACCAAGAGCTGGGCGATGCTGGAAACGCTGACCGATCGCCTGCTCGCGCTCGGCATCGAACGCGGCGATCATGTGGTGGCACTGGGCGGCGGCGTGATCGGCGATCTGGTCGGCTTTGCCTGCGCGATCCTCAAGCGCGGTTGCGGCTTCGTGCAGGTGCCCACCACCTTGCTGGCGCAGGTGGATAGCTCGGTGGGCGGCAAGACAGCGATCAACACGCGCGCCGGCAAGAACCTGATCGGCGCGTTCCACCAGCCCGCTCTGGTGCTGGTCGATCCCACCACGCTCGACACGCTGCCGCCGCGCCAGGTACGTGCCGGCTATGCGGAAGTGGTCAAATACGGGCTGATCGACGATCCCGATTTCTTTGCCTGGTGCGAGGCGAACGCGCCGGCGCTGATCGCGGGGGATCCGCAGGCGCGCAACCATGCGATCGCCCAAAGCATCGCCGCCAAGGCGCGGATCGTCGGCGAGGACGAATATGAAACCAAGGGCCGACGCGCGCTGCTCAACCTCGGCCATACGTTCGGCCATGCGCTCGAGGCGGAAGCCGGCTTCTCCGATCGCCTGCTTCACGGCGAAGGCGTCGCCGCCGGCATGGCGCTTGCCTACGCTTTCTCCGCCGAACAGGGCATCTGCCCGCCAGAGGATGCCGCGCGCGTGCGCACGCACCTGGCCGAGGTCCGGCTGCCCGATGGTCTTGCTGCGGCGAACAGCCGGCAAAGCGGCGGCGAACTGGTCGCGCACATGATGCACGACAAGAAGATGAACGCCGGCACGCTGCCCTTCCTGCTCGCACGCGGAATCGGTCGGACCTATGTCGACAAGCAGGTCGATCTCGCAACCGTCGCCGCCTTTCTCGATCGCCAACCCCGCTGATGCCGCGCGGCGTCGCCAAGGCCGATCTGCCGACCAAGATGTGCCCGGCCTGTCAGCGACCCTTTGCGTGGCGCAAGAAGTGGGAACGTGACTGGGACAATGTCGTCTATTGCTCGGAACGCTGCCGCCGCACGCGCAACAGCGCACCGGCGGCTTAAACCGCTATTCCGATATAATCCGTTGCTTCAAGATCATCCGACGTCAGCCCCGCGCGGCAATCCAGGCGAGCCACAGCCATCCGCCAATCAGCAACGCGCCGCCAATCGGGGTAACCGCCCCCAGCCAGCGCGGCAGTCCCAGCGCCATCAGGTACAAGGTGCCGGCAAAGATCGCGCCGCCGGCCAGGAACAACAACGCCGGCCCACGCGCTTCTAACCGCAGCACAGAAAGCGCCGCGACCGCATGCAACAGCTGGTATTGCGCGCCCGTCTTCAACCATTCCTGCGCCGCCCCGCTCGCCCCATGCGCGCCGAACGCCCCCGCCCCGACCGCCAGCGCACCCGAAAGCGCAGCGAGAATCACGATCCAGTTCATGTCGAAGCCTCTTCCGTCAGATCGGGCCGCCTATCCTGCGTGATGATGCGGTCGCGTGCCGCATGCAGATCGCCACTCTCGGATTGCGCCTTCAGCCGCTCCTTGTCGCGCGCACGGTAATGATCCTCGGTACGGTCGATCTCGGCTCCATCGATGCCGATGCTCTTCATCGCCATGCGCGCCATCTTGATTGCCGATTCCAGCACCTCGCGCACCACCCCATCGGCATGCGCGCCGCGCAGCTTCACCAACGCCCGCCGGTCGAACGCCCGCACGAAGATGCCCGCTTTGGGAAAGGCTTCGTGCACCGCATCGATCAGGTCGGGCGACAATTGATCGCCGTCGATGCAGAACATGATCAGTTCGGCCTCGGCCGCCCCCGCCTGGCGCAGCAGGTCCATCCGCGTGCCATCGCCATAATAGACCTTGGCGCCGAACCCGCCGGCAATGTCGATCATCTCGATATCGGTGTCGATCAGCGTCACTGGTATGCCCTGCGCGATCAGCATCTGCGCCACCGTCTGCCCGAACCGCCCATAGCCTACGATCAGCGCGTTGGCGCCGTCCGCCACCGGCCCCTCGCGGTCGCTGGTGTCGATCGGTTCGGCCCGGATGCGTTGCGTGATCGTCATCAGGAACGGCGTCGTCGCCATCGACAGTGTGACGATCGCCCCGAACAGGCTTGCCGCCTCCGGACGAATGAGCAGCGCATTCTGCGCCTGCGCGAATAGCACGAAGCCGAATTCGCCGCCTTGGCTGAGCAGCAGCCCCAGCGCCAGTGCGGCGCGCCATTTCATCTTGAACGCCATGCCGATGCCGAAGATGATCAACGCCTTGGTCGCGATCAGCACCAGCGCCATGCCGGCGACGAACAACGGCCGGTCGGCAATCGCCTGCAGATCGAGCATCATGCCCACCGCCAGGAAGAACAGGCCGAGCAGGATCGAACGGAACGGCTCGACATCCGCCTCCAGTTCGTGCCGGTACGGGCTGTCGGCCAGCATCACGCCGGCGACGAAAGCGCCCAAAGCAGTCGACAGCCCCAGCGCTTCCATGATCGCCGCGGCGGCGATCACCGTGAACAGCCCGGCGAACACGAACATCTCGCGCTCACCGAGATTGCCGATCACGCCAAACAAGGGCCGCAGCAAATACCGTCCGGCCAGGATCAGCCCGCCGACCGCGAGCAGGGTATAGATGAACAGCAGCCAACCCGGCGGCCCCGCGGCATCCGCCGGATTGCGCGACATGACCGCGACGATGGTGATCAGCGGCACGATCGACAGATCCTGGAACAGCAGGATCGAGAAAGCCCGCTCGCCAAACGGCGTGCGCATGCGGCCGGCGGATTGCAGCATCGGTAGCACCTGCGCGGTCGACGACAATGCCAGCGGCAGCCCCAAAGCGAGCGCCGCGGCGATCGACGAGCTGGTCGCCAGCCACACCACCAGCGACACGGCCACGCCGCACAGCACGACCTGCAGCGCGCCGAGCCCGAAAATCTCCTGCTTCATCCGCCAGAGCCGCGTCGGGTTCAGCTCCAGCCCGACGATGAACAGCAGCAGCGTGATACCCAGCTCCGCCACGCCGATCTTGGCCTCGGCATCGCCAACCAGGCCGAGCACGTGCGGACCGACCACCGCGCCCGCCACCAGATAGCCCAGCGTCGCACCCAGCCCCAGGCGACGGAAGATCAGCACGAACACGAGCCCCGCGCCGAGCAGGACGACCGCATCGCGCAACAGTGACGTCGTCGCATGATCCATCAGGAAACCGCCCGTGGCGTCTGCGCCTGCGCGGCAGCCTCCGCCGCGGCCTCGAACGCCAGCCGGATCGAGGCGTGGCGGGCGCTATGCGGCAGCGCCGGCTGGAACAGGTCGAACCCCGCCCAATCGGGCAGCGCCCCCTCGCCCGCCAGCCACGCGGTCAGAGCGTCGCGTGCCGCGGCCAGCTCCTCGGGGGTCTTGCCGATCACATCCGCCGACAGCAGCGACGACGAAGCCTGCCCCAGCGCACAGGCGCGCACCAGCATGCCGACCTCGCTCACCCGCCCGTCATCGCCCAGGTTGATGTCCACGGTCACGCGGCTGCCGCAAATCGGCGAGCGCTTCTCGGCCGATCCCATCGGCTCGGCCAGTCGCTCCTGATACGGGATCGTCGCCGCCAGCCGCAGGATCTCTTTATTGTAGAGCGGCGCGTTCATGGCCGATCCTCCGTGACATTGTCCGCCTCGATCGCATTGTCGCGCGGGCCGAACACCGGCTGACCCTTGCGCCGTCGATCGACGAAATCGGCGATGCTCGCGCTGGTCCAGTTGAGCAACGGATAGGTCCGCGATTGCGTCAGCCAGAAGGGGCGTTTCGCCGGACCGCCGCTCACCGTATCGGTCACCAGCACGACGAGCAGGAACAGCAGGCTGGACAGGATCAGCCCCTTGATTGCCCCAAAGCCGAAGCCAAGCGCGCGATCGAGCGGCCCGAGTACCGAGGTCCGCGTGCGGTCACCGATTGCCGACGCCACCATCCGGCCGCCGAAATAGGTGATGCCCGCGATTAGCGCGAAGGCCAGCACCGCCGCGCCCGATACGGTGCCGACCACACCCGACAGCGCGGACGACACCGGCGTGTGGAACAGCTTGATCGCGAACACGATCGCCACCCAGGCGAACAGCGACAGCACTTCGCTGACGAAGCCGCGCATCAGCCCCATCCCCGCTGCGCCCAGCACGGCGATCAGGACAAGGATGTCGAGTGCGGATAGTCCCATGCGTCTGCCTTAAAGCCCCGAGCCAAGTGGCAGACAGATAGAGGCGAGAGCGCGAACGCGCTACCCACGCCCGAGCATGTGATCGACGAAAGCGCCGAGCGTCCGGAACCCGGTCAGGCTGAGCGACGTCTTCTCCCCCACCAGCGCCGAGGGCACCAGGGCGCGCTCGAACCCCAATTTGCCTGCCTCCTTGAGCCTGAGCGCGCCATGCGCCACCGGCCGCAGCTCGCCCGACAGCGCGATCTCGCCGAAAGCCACCGCATCGACCGGCACCGGCCGCTCGCTGAGCGCAGATACCAACGCCGCCGCCACCGCCAGATCGGCCGCCGGATCCTGCACGCGATATCCGCCGGCGATGTTGAGATACACTTCCGAGGTCGAGAAACTGAGGCCACAGCGCGCCTCGAGCACCGCCAGCACCATCGCCAGCCGCCCCGCATCCCAGCCGACCACCGCCCGCCTGGGCGTCGCGCCGCTCGCCAGCCGCACGACCAGTGCCTGGATCTCGACCAGCACAGGTCGCGTGCCTTCCAGCGCCGGGAACACCGTCGTGCCCGTCACGCTCTCGTCGCGCTGCGTCAGGAACAGCGCCGAGGGATTGGCGATCTCGGCCAAGCCTTCCGCGACCATCGCGAACACGCCGATCTCGTCCGTCCCGCCGAAGCGGTTCTTGATCGCGCGCAGGATGCGATATTGATGGCTGCGCTCGCCCTCGAAGCTCAGCACGGTATCCACCATATGTTCGAGCACGCGGGGTCCCGCGATCGATCCGTCCTTGGTGACATGACCGACCAGCACCACCGCGGTGCCACGTTCCTTGGCGAAGCGGATCAGTTCCTGTGCCGAAGCGCGCACTTGGCTGACGGTGCCCGGCGCGCCTTCGATCAGGTCGGAATGCATCGTCTGGATCGAGTCGATCACCAGCAAAGCGGGCGGATTGCCCTGCCCGAGCGTGGTGAGGATATCGCGCGTGGAGGTCGCCGCCGCCAATTGCACCGGCGCATTCCCCAGCCCCAACCGCCGCGCCCGCAACCGCACCTGGTCCGCCGCTTCCTCGCCCGAGACATAGGCGACCGACAGCCCGGCAAGCGCCATCTTCGCTGCCGCCTGCAGCAACAATGTCGACTTGCCGATCCCCGGATCGCCGCCGATCAGCGTCGCGGACCCTTCGACGAACCCACCACCCAGTGCGCGATCGAGCTCGGCGATCCCACTCGCCATCCGCTCGGGCAGCGCGATCTCGGCATCCAGCCCGACCAGCTGGAACGATCGCCCGCCTGATTGCAGGTTATGCTTGGCCTGGAACGGCGTGACATTCCCGCCGCCCGCCTCTTCCACCAGCGTGTTCCATTCGGAACAATCGGCGCACTGCCCCGCCCAGCGATGCGACACCGACCCGCAGGATTGGCAGACATAGCGCTTCTGAGGTTTTGCCATGCGGAGCGACGTAGCAGAAAGAGAACGGGAGGGGAACACCCGCAACGCACTCTTCCTGTTCCCCTCCCTGAAAGGGAGGGGTTAGGGGTGGGTTGGCGAGCGAAGCTTGCCCCTCTACGCTTGTTCGATGCGGCGCGTATCGAAACAGATGACGGCCCGGGCCCGGGAGCTACGCCGCGAGGCCACTCCTGCAGAGCGCGCGATCTGGCGCTTGATCTCGCACTACCGCCCGGCCTTCACACGGCAGCTCTCAATCGACGAGCGCTACATCATCGATCTCGCCAACCGCACGGCGAAGCTGGCGATCGAATTCGATGGCAGCCAGCATCTCGACCAAGCTGACTACGACGCGGAACGTACCGCCTATCTTGAAGCGCGAGGATGGCGCGTCATCCGGCTCTGGAACAGCGACGTCCTCGCCAATCCGGAAGGAGCCGCGGAGCATATCCTGCGTGTCGCCGCCGAGTGCCTCGGCGGCACCCACCCCCAGCCCCTCCCTTCCAGGGAGGGGAGACCAAGAACACCCCGATCGCGACGCAATTCCCCTTCCTAAAAGGAGAACGAACGGCAGCTGCCAGCGCAACGCGATCCCCCTCCCTGAAAGGGAGGGGCTAGGGGTGGGTGCGAGCGCAGCAAGCCTACGCCCGCGCCGGTATCTTCAACCCCCGCTGCACCGCCGGTCGCGCCAGCCCCCGCTCCAGCCACGCGCCGACATGCGCGAAATCCTCGAACCTCACCAGCTCCCGCGCCTCGTAGAAGGTGATCAGATTGTTGACCCACCTGATCATCGAGACATCGGCGATCGAATAATCCTCCCCCAGGAACCACGTCTTGCCCGCCAGCGCCGCGTCCATCACCCCCAGCAGCCGCTTGGCCTCGTCGACATAGCGTGCCAGCGGCCGCTTATCCTCCCAGTCCTTCCCCGCGAACTTGTTGAAGAAGCCGAGCTGCCCGAACATCGGGCCGACCCCACCCATCTGGAACATCACCCATTGCACGACGTGCCAGCGATCCGCCGGGCCCTGGCCCAAGAACTTGCCCGTCTTTTCGGCCAGATACAGCAGGATCGCGCCGCTCTCGAACAGCGCCAGCGGCTCGCCTCCCGGCCCGTCGGGATCGATCATCGCCGGGATCTTGCCGTTCGGATTGAGCGAGACGAACGCCTCCGATTTCTGATCGTTCTTCGCGAAATCGACCAGATGGGGCTCATAGGCCAGCCCGGTCTCTTCCAGCATGATCGATGCCTTCACGCCGTTGGGCGTCGGCAGCGAATATAATTGTATGCGTGTCGGATCGGCCGGCTGCCAAAGCTTCGTGATCGGGTAAGCGGACAGGTCGGTCATCAGCAACTCTCCACGGCGATTTCGCAAAGATAGTCACATCGCATCGCATTCGCTATGCCCCCGCGCACCATGCAACCGTCCGACCTCCGTATCGCTCTTTTCAGCGGCAACTATAATTATACGCGGGATGGCGCCAATCAGGCGCTGAACCTGCTGGTCGGTTACCTGTTGTCGCAGGGCGTGCATGTGCGCGTCTATTCGCCGACCAGCAAGCGCCCGGCCTTCGCACCCACCGGCGACCTGGTGAAGGTGCCCGCGATCAAGCTGCCCGGCCGCGCCGAATACAAGATGGCGCCCGGCCTGCCGCGCAGCATCCGGCGCGACATCGCCGACTTCGCGCCGAACATCATCCACGTCTCTGCGCCGGAAATGCTCGGCCACCGCGCGGTCAGCTACGCGCGTGCGCACAACATCGGCTCGGTCGCGTCGCTGCATACGCGGTTCGAAACGTATCCCGGTTATTATGGACTGGGGTTCGTCGTGCCATTGATGATCCGGCTGCTCACGCGCTTCTACAATCGTGTCGACCAGATCGTCGTGCCCAGCCCGAGCATCGCCACCTTGCTGCGCGAATGGGGCGTGAGGACGCCGATCCGAATCTGGTCGCGCGGCATCGACCACGATCGCTTCAAGCCCGAACGCCGCGATCTCGCCTGGCGCCGGTCGCTCGGCATTGCCGACGACGACAAGGTGATCGGGTTCCTCGGCCGGCTGGTGAAGGAAAAGGGCCTCGACGTGTTCGCCGACGTGGTCACCGAACTCAAGCGACGCGGCGTCGCGCACCGGGTGTTGATCGTCGGCAAGGGCCCGGCACAGGATTGGTTTGCCGAGCGCGTGCCCGAGGCGGTCTTCGCCGGCTTCCTGTCGGGCGATGATCTCGGCCGCGCGGTCGCCTCGATGGATGTGTTCTTCAATCCCAGCGTGACCGAGACGTTCGGCAACGTGACGACCGAGGCGATGGCGGTCGGCGTGCCCGTGGTGGCGGCGCGCGCGACCGGCGCAGTCGACCTGATCGAGGACGGCGTTGATGGCTATCTCGTCCCGCCACGCGACGTGAACGCCTATGCCGACGCCCTCGCCGCGCTCGTCGAGAATGACGAAGCCCGCCGCGCGGCGGGCGCGGCGGGCCATGCCAAGGCGGCCGGCTATCAATGGGACAAGGCGAATGCGAGCGTGATCGACGCCTATCTCGAGGTGCTGAAGCGGCGGGCATGCTAGCACCCGCACTCCATGAACATCACCCCGCACCCATAAACGACGCCCCACCCCTAATCGTCATCCCAGCGAACGCGGGGATCCAGAGCGGCAAAAGTAAACATCGGCCGTCATGACCCGACTCCCGCCGTCCAAACCCACGACCGCGCCGATCACCCCGCCCGCCAATCGAACGCCAACGGCGCCTCCCGGAACGCAAACCGATCCAGATGCCGCGCCACCGCCCCTTTCAGCCCCTCCAGCTGCCCATCGGACGAGGCATCGATCCGCACCGCCAGCGCGTCCGTGCCGGCATCGAACGTCACCAGCCCATCGCCCGGAAAGTCGGCGCCGCGCGCATCCTTGGGAAACACTATCGTGCCGTGCTCGGGGGTGAAGTCGACCGCCAGATTGTGCTGCCAATGTTTGCACAATTGCTGGAGGTATTTGCTTCCGTGCGTCGTCGGCACCGATGCGATGGCATGAACCGCGCTCATTTCAGACGCTCGATCTTCTGGGCGACCTCGTCGAGCAGGGCCGCGACCTGGTGCAAGGTGTCGGCATCGTCCTCCGTGGCGAGGCGCTGGTGCAGCACCTGCCGCAGATTGCCCATCGCACGCCGGATCGGCCCGCCATCGGTGCGCTGCCGCTCGGCGCCGACCTCGGCCAGCCGCGCGAACAATGCCTCGACCTCCACCTCGCGCTCGGTCAGCAGCGCCTGGCCGGCCGCGGTGATGGCGAACTGCTTCTTGGCGCCATCGGCCTTCTGCTCCTCGATCATGCCCATATCGTCGAGCATGGTGATCGTCGGATAGATCACGCCCGGGCTTGGCGCATAGGCTCCCTGCGTGCGTGTCTCGATCTCGCGGATCAGGTCGTAGCCGTGGCGTGGCTGTTCCGCGATCAGCTTGAGCAGCACCAGCCGCAACTCGCCGGAATCGAACATCCGCCGACCCCGGCCCGCCCCGCGTCCGCCGCCACGGCCATCATCGTCACCGCCCCAGCGCACGCTGAAGCCACCGCCGCCAAAGCCGCGCCCACCAAATCCGCCGTGCCGCATCGCATGGCGCATATCGTGATTGCCATGACAGCCGCGGCCACCTCTTTCAAAAATCACCATCTGGATCATCCTTTTCATATTACGATATGCGCAAGATATATCTTGAATGATTTTGTGCAAGACCTTTGCTCGACAAAAATCGTCGTCCCGAGCTTCACCAGCATGACGGGTGGTGAGCGGCGCGAAACAACCCTATCTTGCGCGCAATGCCCGACCTGTTCGCACCCTTCGATCCCCCTGCCCGCGAGGCCCATCCCGAGAATGCGCCGCTGGCCGATCGCCTGCGCCCACGCACGCTGTCGGAGGTGGTCGGCCAGGATCACATCACCGGCCCGGAAGGCGCGATCGGCCGCATGGTCGCGGCCGGGCGCCTGTCCTCGATGATCCTGTGGGGGCCGCCCGGCACCGGCAAGACGACGATCGCACGATTGCTCGCCGATGCGGTGGACTTGCGCTTCGTCGCCATCTCCGCCGTCTTCTCGGGTGTGGCCGATCTCAAGAAGGCCTTCGCCGAAGCCCGCGACCATGCCAAAATCGGCAAGCGCACGCTGCTGTTCGTCGACGAGATCCACCGCTTCAATCGCGCGCAGCAGGACGGGTTCCTGCCCTATGTCGAGGATGGCACCGTCACCCTGGTCGGCGCCACCACGGAAAACCCGTCGTTCGAACTGAACGCCGCCGTGCTCAGCCGCGCGCAGGTCTTGATCCTCCACCGCCTCGATGCCGCGGCGCTGACTTTGCTGCTCGATCGCGCGGAGCAAGCCGAGGGCCGGCCGCTACCGCTCACCAGGGAAGCGCGTGACGCGATGGTCGCCCAGGCCGATGGCGATGGCCGCTTCCTGCTCAACCAGGCGGAAACGCTGTTTTCGGTCGATCTGCCCGAGCCGCTCGATTCCGCCGGCCTGTCCAATTTCCTGCAGCGCCGCGTCGCCGTCTACGACAAGGATCGCGAGGGCCATTACAACCTCATCAGCGCGCTGCATAAATCGATCCGCGGCAGCGATCCGCAGGCCGCACTCTATTATCTCGCGCGCATGCTCACCGCCGGCGAGGAACCGTTGTTCCTGCTCCGCCGCCTGATCCGTGCCGCGGTCGAGGATATCGGTCTCGCCGACCCCAATGCCCTGGTTCAATGCATCGCCGCCAAGGACAGCTATGATTTCCTCGGCAGCCCGGAAGGCGAACTGGCGATCGCACAAGCGTGCCTGTATCTCGCCACCGCGCCCAAATCGAACGCCGCGTACAAGGCGCAGAAAGCCGCCTGGCGCTCCGCCAAGGAGACGGGCAGCCTGATGCCGCCCGAAAACATCCTCAACGCCCCCACCAAGCTGATGAAGGATATCGGCTACGGCAAGGGCTATGCCTATGACCACGACACGGAAGAAGGCTTTTCCGGCGCCAATTACTGGCCCGCGGAAATGTCGCCCCAGACCTTCTACGAACCGACCGGCCGTGGCATGGAAAAGCGCATCGCCGAACGCATGGCGTGGTGGCAGGAGATGCGGGATGCACAAGACACTTAGCCTGATCGCACTCGTGGTGGCCGCCCCCGCCACGGCACAACAGATCGCCCCGCCCGCACCAACCCCGTACCACCGTGCAATCGCGGCCGGCTACAAGGCGGCGCTTTATTGTGCCGGCATCTTCAATGGAGGGCGCACTCCTGCCCAGATCGATGGTCAGGAATTACGTGGGATCTACCCCGAGTACGATCAGATCGTGCCGACGCTCAAGGCCGAGATAGATCCGCGCGCCGCCACTGTCAGCGTCGCCTTCGATGCGATACTGCCGCCACGTATGGCATCCTGGACTTCGGGCGCCGGCTGCACGACTTGGCCGATCGGGTACACGCCACCCGTGGTTCCCCTCACCCATGCCACACCGCCAAAGCCAAAGGGTGCCGATCCGCGCCCATGGCCGATGGGTGACGCCGGCATAGCGCCGCGGCCATCGCCGACACTGGGCACCGCTGTCGGCGCGGCGTTCGATCACGCGACTTATGGCAAGGGCGACACCGTCGGCGTGGTCGTATTGAATGACGGCAAGATCGTTGCCGAACGCTATGCCGAGGGCTTCGGCCCTTACGTTTCGAACCGTACATGGTCAGTCGGCAAGAGTATCGCCGGCAGCCTGCTCGGCATCGGACTGGCGCGGCACGCGCTGACGCCCACGACACGGCTGGCGCTATGGGACAAGATGGGCGACCCGCGCGGGGCGATCACCTATGACGATGTTCTGCGCATGGCGAGCGGGCTGCACAGCGATACGGCGGGCAATCGCACGGATGCGGTCTATTTCGGTGGCACCGCCGTCAGCGAACAGGTGCCCTCCTGGGCGCTTGAGGCTAAGCCGGGCAGCCGGTTCCGCTATGCCAACAACGATATCCTGCTGGCGATGCTGTCGCTGCACGTCGTGGAAAGTGGCGAGGCTTTCTCGGCGTTCCCGGCGCGCGCGCTATTCGCGCCGCTCGGCATGAGCCATACCGTCGCGGAACGCGACTGGCTCGGCGATTTCGTGATCTCCAGTCAGATCTGGTCCACCGCGCGCGATCTTGCCCGGCTCGGGCAGTTCTGGCTGCAGGACGGCATATGGGCCGGCAAGCGCATCTTGCCCGCTGGCTGGATGACCTACATGACCACGCCCAGCGGCCCGCAGCCCGAGAGCGGCCCCGGCTACGGCGCGACGATGTGGCTGTTTGGGCCCAAGCAAGGCCTGCCCGAGGGCAGCTACGCCGCCCAAGGCAATCGCGGTCAGTACGTGATGGTCATTCCCTCGAAGAAGCTCGTCATCGTGCGTCGCGGCGAGGATTCCGGTTCCGCGCGCTTTGACATCGCCAAGTTCGCCGTCGACGTGACGGCAGCGATCAAGTGAACGACTGGGCGGAAGTCGTCGCCTTTGCGCTCACCTTGCCCGACACGTACATGGATCCATTTTACGGCACCCCCTGCCCCAAGGTGAACAAGAAGGCGTTCGTCTCCCCTGGCGGGGAGGCCGGCAGCTTCCACGTCATGTCGCCGCACGAGGAAAAGGCGATCCTCCTGGAAACCGATCCCGACACCTTCTGGCAGACGCCGCATTACGCCAACTGGCCCGGCCTGCTCGTGCGCTACGGCGCTACCGATGCGGAGCGTGTGAGAGACGTGATCCGCCGTGCCTGGTGGGACCGGGCGACCAAGACACAACGCAACGGCTACGGAGCGCGTCCCTGACGCGCTTCCGCCATTTCGCCGCGATCGACTGGTCGGGTGCGGTCGGGCCGCGTCAGAAGGGCATCGCCGTCGCTTTATGTGGCCTTGGCCACGAAGCACCGGCGTTACTGGTGCCGGACGGTGGCTGGTCGCGGCAGGCCGCGCTCGACTGGATATTAAGCGAGTTGCCGGCCGACACGTTGGTCGGGCTCGATCTCGGCCCGTCTTTGCCGTTCGTCGACCGCGGCGCCTTCTTCCCCGGCTGGCAGGATAGTCCCGGCGATGCGCGCGCCTTATGGGCGCTGATCGAGCGCATTTGCGCGGACGATCCGCATCTCGCCGCGTCGAGTTTCGTCGATCATCCCGAGGCATCGCGCCACTTTCGCCGGCATGGCGGCCGCAAGGGCGAGTTCTTCGACGGTCGCGGCCGCCTGCGCGCGACGGAAGAAGCGCAGCGCCTCCAAGGGCTGAATCCCTATAGCAATCTCAACCTGGTCGGCGCGGCGCAGGTCGGCAAATCCAGCCTGACCGGCATGCGCGTCCTCCACCGGCTGGACGGCAAGCTGCCGATCTGGCCGTTCGACGAGTCCCACACCGGCTCGCTGCTGGTCGAGCTCTATACCAGCATTGCCGCGCTCGCCGCCGGTCGGCCGCGGGGCCGCACCAAGATGAAGACGTTCGCAGAACTGAACGTCGCGCTGGCGGCCCTCGGCAGCGCCCCATTCAGAGGCGACGGGGCGATCGACGACCATAGCAGCGACGCCATCCTCACTGCCGCCTGGCTGCGCGTCAGCGCCGAGCGTCCCGAACTCTGGCAGCCCGCAGGATTGACGGCGCACATTGCCGCTACAGAGGGCTGGACCTTCGGCGTGACCTGAGGTCCGCCGAGCATCCATGCCGCGGAGGATTCTGCCTCGGATCGGCGCATGACGGCTATACTCCCCGCGTTACGCAGGTAGAACGATCCACGTTACTCGCGCTTTCAACAGGGAGAGAAAAGCATGAAGCGTCTGACGATCGTTCTGCCGGCCATGGCGATGCTGGCGGCCTGCAACTCGAAGCCGACCGTCCATGCGGAGAATGCCTCCGTGGCCGACGTCGCGGCGGCGACCAAGGATGCCGTCAAGCTCGAACCCGGCAAGTGGGAGACGAGTGTCGCGATCCTGTCGATCGAGGCACCCGGCCTGCCCCCGCAGGCGGCAGCGGCGATGAAGCAGCAGGCGCAAGCGCAGAAAGTCGAAACCTGCCTCACCCCCGAACAGGCGGCCAAGCCGCCGCAGGACATGCTCGGCATGGCCAAGAACTGCACCTATGAGAAGTTCGAGATGAGCGGCGGCAAGATGAGCGGTTCGCTGGTGTGCAAGAACATGCCGGGCATGCCGACGGGCGAGATGCGCGCGTCCATGTCGGGTAAGTTCGCCAGCACCAGCTACGACGTGACGAGCGAGGCGACGATGGACATGCCAGCAACGCCGGGCGCACCTGCCACGGGCGGCAAGGTGACCACCAAGACCCAGGTGAGCGGCAAACGCCTGGGCGCCTGCGACGCGCCGAAGGCGGGCTGAGGCCGGGTCTCAGACCGCGCAGGCACACCGTCCGCCGTGCTAGCGGACGGTGTGCCAATACGTCCAAGCCCGGTTTTACCTTGACGCCGGATGGACCGGATCGATAATCAGCAAACCCGCCGAGTGACGCGGCTTTCGGATGGCTGCCGGTTTAGCTCAGTTGGTAGAGCGCCAGTTTTGTAAACTGGATGTCGCGGGTTCGATTCCTGCAACCGGCACCAACCCTCGCATGCTAAGCACTTGAAACTTCGCTGATTTTAGCTTTCCGCGACTACGGCGTCCCCTCACCCGCTCCCACATATCGTTCTGGTCGTGAGCGAATGATGGCGAACAATCACAGCGTTCGCGTCGATAGAGGCGAGTTCATCTCGCTTTGCGTCCGTGGCGATTCACTATCCCAGCCGGGCCGTGGCAGGCGATGGCCGACTCCGGTCGCACGGCCAAATGATCCCGTTGGCTTTGACAGCATTTTCTCCGCGCTGGTTTTCACAAATTCGCCGATTGGGCCGGCCATCATAGACAGCATCATTGGGATCTTCACGGTCCCGCGCACCGTTTCGTCATGGATCTCTAACTCAGCGGCAATTTTCTGGCTCATGGCCTTGATCGATAGCGTAAGCCGATCTTCGCTCAGCCACTCCGGGTCTACCGTGCCGCCGCCGGGTATATGGGCCGCAAGCTTTGGTAGCCCGCCGTCGATCCTTCGCCGAGCCTCTGCCTTTCCCAAGCTGTGTGGTATGTCGAACTGTAAATCGGCCATGAAAGGATACTCGCGGGGGAAGGGCGACGCGGTAGCCTTCAGACTAGGGTGCCGCAAGATCGTGAAAACCCGAGCTGGTTACGTCATAGGTCGGCCGGCGCAGGTCAGCGGAGGAAGTAGCCGTCATTCGCTCCCCAGGGGCACAGGCCGCTATTGGAGTTTGCTCGACCTCCTCTAGTCATAGGTCAGGCAGGATACTCCCCTACGATACCCAGCGGGTCCACATGAGCCGTTGCTTTCACTGGGCCGGTGATTATCGGCGAACGCTTCGCATGAATTAGACGCTGGATAAGACCACATGACTGCAGCCGAAACCTACCGTGCGAATGCCGCCGAACAACGAGCAGCTGCCGAAAAGGCTACGCTGGCCAACCGCCGCGATATGCACCTCCGCTCGGCCGAGACTTGGGACGCGATGGCCGAGCACACTGAGGACACGGCGGCAAAGGCAGTCGTCAACGCCGCCGCAAAGGCTGGTAGCTAACGGCTGCCATCTGCTCGCCATCCCTTGCTTTACCCGTCCCAGGCGGCCTATTCTCGCCGAACAGGGCCAGGCGGCGATCGGTTGCAAAACGACCGAGGCCCGGCGTGTCATCGGTGACGGCATCCAGATCCTCAACGCTTGGCGCCACCGGGAGCCACATCCTCGTGGGTTTCCATGTGCTCTCGACGTACTGTTCGCCGGTGGTTTCGCGCTCGATGTCGGTTGGGATAGGTGATGGTCGCTCTCCTCCCTTCAGCAACTGTCGGTGCTGCAAGGCGTCCTCCATGGGTAGCCAGCTCACGCTCTTGGCGAGGAACTGCAAGGGCCCATATGCCACGTCAGACAACAGGAGGCGGGAACATGGCTCACACGATCATTTACGAGAAGGCGGGGGTTGAGATTGGCCGAGAGGTGATCCACGTCAATTTGGCTGCCGCTCAGGCGTTTGCAAACGACATGGTCGCTACCGGTGAGTATGACCGAGTCCAGGTTCGCGACGAAGCAGACATGACCCGCACACCCGACCTCAAGGATGCGCTTGCCCGGCTCAAGGCGTTCCGCGCCACGCGGAATGCCGGCGACGTCATCGACGAGGGAAGTGGGCTGACCGCGAACGACATCGACGTGGTCACCGGTTTCGTGACTGAATGTTCCGCGAACGACTGATGTGTGACCGCGCGCGTGCCGTGGCGATTTAGTCGACGCGATCCACTGATGGCGAATGCTACACTTTTCCTCCGAAGGCAAACGGTTCGGCTTTGGGATCCGGCGAGCCGCGGGGAAATAGCGAAGCCATTCACGAAACGAACATCGCCTCTACGATCGCCTGCATCAGCACACCCCTCGGCACTGGTACACTCACCGACGTGTAGCCCTGGTTCGCCGCCCGCCGCGTCCCATACAGCCCGATCCATTGCCGCCCATGCTGCCGCCAGGCGCGCTGTAGTGAAGGCACAGGCAGCAGTACGCACGTCGCCGCTGGCGCATACGCATAGGCAATGAAGTCGCATGCGAGGGGCTTTTGCACCCAGCCTGGCGACTGCCGCCCCTCGTCGGACCAGCGTTCCAACAGCACGTCCGGCCAATCCTGCGTGCGGATCTTCTCGTCCACCGTGAAGGTGCGCCCGCAAGCCAGGGTTAGCAGCCGATCGATCCCCGCACGCTGAGCGCATCCATCCTGCGCGATCGCGACCGCCGACATCAATGTCGGGAAAACCTGACGGTAGATCGGGATCAACCAATCAGGCCCATACTCGGCGGACACTTCGTGGCTGTCCCGAAACTGATGGACACGCGGCCAGCCCGCCGATCGCGATCTGCGAGCGACGGGTTAATGCTGCTGGCGCCGGGGCAATGCCGACGGCCATGTCGCGGGACTAGTCGTGGGCGTTCTCCTGATCGAAGCTGTCTTCGGCGTCATCCGGGTCACCGGGATAACCAAGCCAGCTGCTATTTTGGCTGTGGAAGTCGTCTTCGCCCATTGAGCCGTCCAACTCGTCTCCGTGCAGCTCGAAATCAGGATCGCCGTCGATCTCGTCCATCCTGTCGATCATGCACTCCGTGAGCCGCGCCAGGGCCGCCCGCGGCAGAGATGGCATGATCCTCAGCAGCTCAGCAGCCGATGGCATGTCGTTGGGTCTTGACCAACGGCGGTGACGTGCGCGCCGCCAGCCGACACGTGGCGGGGCTGGCAGGCGTGCTGGTATGGAGGGATGCGCCATGGTCACGCCCTCCCAGCTGTCGTGGAGTAAACATCGGCGCCATGCCGTAACTCCCAAGTTGCCCCCCGAGCTTGCTCCTGGGTTGCTATCCTCCGGCGTATGTCTGCGACGGATCCAGTCATGATCATGCATTGGAAGTCGCAAGTAGGACACGCCTTTGCGCACCCAGGCTCGGCACACACCAGCTTCGGGGTGATCTCGCCACTGCTGAGCCTCCGCTGGCGACGCTCCAGTGCGGCTTCGGCTTTGTGTAGATCATCCAGCGTCCAACGGAAGTCGCTCATAGCGCTGTTTCCCCATTCTGCCGGCGCTCGAGAGTCCATCGAACCGCCTCAACGCGATCAGGCTGGCCGACGATCTGCGCCATGACCGGGGTGAGCTGGTCCGCCGCGCAGTCCTGCACAACCAGCCACAGCTTGCGGCCGGAGGCGAGCGCGTAGCCGCCGCCGATCGCGACTAAGGCGTGCAGCCATGCGGCGGGGTCGAAGGTGGGTTGCGTCGCCATGCTCACGCCTCCATCGCTTGGAGAGACCGAATAGCGGCCAGCATCAGGCGAGCATTCCAGTCCAGCCCGCTGTCCTTCCGGTCGATTGCGGCAAAGTCGCCTTGAGTGACCGCTTCGTCGTCCTCGCGCCCGGAGACGCTGTTATACATCGCGCACCATAGCTGAAGCATGGCCCCACGTGCCGTTGTCGCAACGGCGGCACGGATTGTTTCTTCCGCTTCGTCGATAATGGCCCACATCTCACGTTCGCTCGGACCGTAGCCGTTCACTACCGGTCCGTTGTTATCCGGCAGGGCGTTATAGGCGGCATAGGCCTGCTCGCGACACGCCCAAGCCGCTTCGATCGCAGCGTCGCCGCGCGGTGTGTGGAGGACCATCGCTCAAGCCCCCGCCGCCAGCAGCCGTCGCATGTCGTCCATCACCTGCTTGATGAACGGTCCGCCCCACGAGGCTGTGAAGCCGTCTCCTTCGATCTCCAGCACATGCTCCAGCTTCCACAGAAGCGCTTGATTGTGCGGAGCGGGCATCTCCAGAAGCAGGTCTTGCGCCGCGACGAACTCGTTGGTGATACGGTCCATCTCATCGTCGGCCGCGCCCTTCTGTTGGAGGGACGGCAGCGCCTTGTAATGGGCCCATGCCGTGTCCTGGCGCAACTTCAGCGCGATATACCGCTTCATGGCAGCATCCCAGGGTACGCTCTTCGACATAGACGTCGCAATTGCGGGGCTGGCGCCGAGTGAAATCAAGGCAGGGGCGGCAAATGCAGCGCCGAGTATGGCGCGTCTGGACGCAGTGGTGCTATGGGTGGTGTCAGCCATTGTCGATCTCCTTACGATCGGTTGAGGTCAGGCCGGGTTCGGAGGGCTCAATCTCCTTGCCCGGCCGTTGACTGTTACTATTTGTATCACCAGTCGCTGGCGTTCGCAAGCGTTCGCCGTGGCTCGCGGCGAAATAAGTGGTAGGGTGCGCGAATGGGTCTGTCAGTCGCACAATGCCGCGCCGCCCGAGCGCTGCTCGGCTGGTCCGCTTCCGATCTTGCCGCTGCTGCCGAAATCAGCGCGATCACCGTTAAAAGGTTGGAAGGCGGACGCTTGGTCAGCGCCGCGTCCGAGCAGACGATTATTGCGACATTCACGAAAGCCGGAATCGTCTTCATCAACGCTGGAAACACGTCGTCTAACGGCGGCGATGGCGTTCGTTTTGCTGCAAGCCTGCCGGACTGATTACAGCAACGATATGTGATCGGCCCTGGCGCGCTTCAGGCGCCCGGCTGGATAGCTACTGGCGGCACTATGGGATGGGGAGTGCCGCTAGGGAGCTATCCGGCCTGTCGCCGCAAGTGGTGCGCAGCTACTTCAGCGGAGGCGTTAGAGTACGGATCCGCCCCGTCCGCTGAGCCCCCCTGAGCAGCTTCAAGAAGGCCGATCAGGTCGCCAAGCGGTACTGGACGACTGATGAGATACCCCTGAATAAGGTCGCAATCAGACGCCGCGAGGAATTCGCGGCAGGCGACGTCCTCCACGCCCTCTGCAACGACCTTCAAGCCCAGATCATGTGCCAGCTTGATGGTGGAGCGAACGAGCACCGCGTCGTTATGGTTCTGGTGCGCAAATTGAACGAAGCTCCGATCGATCTTCAATTCGTTCAGCGGCAGTTGCTGAAGATATGTGAGGGTCGACTGTCCGGTACCATAGTCGTCCAGAGACACCGCAACCCCCAAGTCGCGATAGCGGCGCAGTGCGGCGATCGCAGCAGCCGGATCCGACATGGTAGCAGACTCAGTGACTTCGAAGATCAGCGAAGTTGTCGGCGCGTCGAATGATGCGAGGGCGCGTTCAATTTCGGCATTAAACGATTGAGACGATAGCAGTTTAGCGGAAATGTTTATCGCCGCCGCGACATTGTGTCCGCGCCCGCGCCAGACTTGAAGGTCTGCTAACACTCGCTTCAAGACGTAGATCGTTAATGGCGCAATGCGGTCGGTCTGCTCGGCGAGGGGAATGAAAAGATCGGGGCCGATAAAGCCTCGTATCGGGTGCTTCCATCGCACCAGCGCCTCCACACTGGTGATGCGCTGCTCCTTCAGGTTTAGCTTCGGCTGATAATAGACGTCTATCTCGCCGGCGGAAATGGCTTGGTCGAGCTCACCCATAAGCGATATCGAGCGTTCCACATCCGCAAGGTCTGTAGTCGCAAGACGCCAGAAGGTGCCCTCAACCTGTGCTTGGTCAGCTGCCATTGCCGCATCTGCGAGCAAGCGGTCCAAGCCTTGACGAGCGCCTTGCGCCACGCCGATCGTCGTGGTGACGTCCACCCTGCGGCCCGCGACTTCTACTGGTTGGATGAGGATTGCTCGCAGGCAACTCATCGAGTCTTCGATCGGCTGCTCTGCCGATAGCGAGACCCCAAGCTGACGATTGCTGATGCGGTAAACCCGCGCGTCTTCACTGGATAGGCGGAGGCGCTCTGCCAGACGGACAACTACGTCGCTTGCCGCTTGAGACCCAAGGACTGCGTGGAGACTCTCGTAATTCCCGATCTCCGCTATCGCAACGGCAATGGCCCGCTGATCGTCAACAGAGTATTGCCAGGCGCGGCGATTGGGTAGGTTCGTCGCATCGTCAGTGGTGCGCTGGAGATCGAACCGGCGCAGTACATCGCGGCCGAGACAAGCGGCCGACGCTGTTCCGATTGCCATCAGCGCAGCCGCTATTGGGTAGACCACCTGGAACGCGTGTTGAGCAAGCAACGCCACGCTGATCAACACCGCAGCGCCAAGGGCCGAGATGAGCATAATCCGCCCTGTGGAACGTTGGCGCACGATCAAGCCGGCGAGCATCAGGGCAAGCACAATCGCTACTGCAACGCTGCCCCGTACGGGTATTCCGCGGATCAGCGTCTCCGCCGCCAGCGCCTGCACGATCACACCGGGCAGCACTCCCCAGCTGGGCGTGCCGTACCGGTCCCCCATCTCAACTGCGGTCGCGCCGATCAAAACGTCGCGTCCGCGGACGAGCTTGGGGTCGAACTTGCCATCGCGCACCGCGACGAAGCTCAAGCGTGGAATAGTCTTGGGATCGATGGACATGTCGATGGGAAACAGCGCGTCAGCGACCCCCGATCTTCCTGCGATGTAGCTGGACAGCGACGGGCGAGGCACGCCGGCCGTCATTGTAGCGAAAGGCATGTCTCGGACCGAACCATCCAGATCAGGCGCTATGCTCACCGATACGAGGGCGGCATGTGGTCGAAGAAGCGGCAGCGGCAACGCGTCGATTGTTCGCACGTCATCCGCGCTGCGTTGCTGACCAAAGGTCGGCAAGGCCACCCGGCCGCCAGCATTTGAGATTGCAGCGGCAAATGCCCTGTCCCCAGCCGCGTCCGAGGTGGAAGAGAAATCGACGTCGAACACGATCGATCCCGCACCTGCACTGCTAAGGCGATCAACGACACGCGCGTAATTGTCGCGCGACCAAGGCCAACGCTTGATCGCGGCGGTGCTCGCAGCATCAAGCTCGACGACCACCACATTGCCACTTGCCTGCCGGCTGACCACTCCTGATCTAAGCCCGTCAAGCGAGCGGTCCGCAGCAGCGCCGAAGCGAGTTGCCGCCGTCGTAATACTCACGAACGCGGCGCCAAGGAGTATCAGGCCGGAAAAACGCTTCCGAATATTTCCCCATTTATTCAAATGGTTGTCCATTGTCTCAAATACTAACTGAGAGGCGCAGGGAGAGCCGCGAACGTCGATTGCCGGTATCGAAACGGTCGGCATTCATTGGTAACGCAAGCTCGATCATGCCGTCTAACCTGCCCTTCCCCATGCGAAGGCCACTTCCAGAGGAAAGCAAGGATCCGCCCCCAAACCCTCGACGCAGATTGCCCACGTAACCGCCATCCACGAAGCCGTAGATCTGCAATCGGTCGATCACGGTCGGTAGTACGCGGCCAAGGTCTGCGCGCACTTCCGCAGATCCCAGAATACCGCTGTCGCCGGTCCGCTCAGCATAGTCGTAGCCCCGCCCGAAGGCCGGGCCCCCTGCCCCGATCTCAGCTGATGCCAACAGCGGGCGAGAAGCAAGCTGCCCAGCGGAAGCCAGCACGACGCTGATCCGCTTGGTGACCTTACGCGACCAGTCGACGCTGTAGGTACCAGCTACGAAACGCGCGTCACCATCGCGGCGGGACAGCAAGGCATCTTCTTGATGGCTAGCGCCTGCAACTGGTAGCCCAGCTATAATCGCTAACTCGCTACGGACCACGCCGCCTGCCGCGCGGGCATTACCACCCAGTGTTCCGGTGAGCGTCGTGATCTTATCCCTCCGCAGCCTGGTCCCGAGAAGGGTCTGGCTGCTCGACAGGGTGCGAACCTCAAGATTGGCCCACAAACTGCGTGTTCGGCTACGCAAGATTGGCACTGAGTAGCCCATCGCCAGATCCCAGCTCGTGCCGATAACATCCAGCGGCTTCAACGAAGCTCCAGGATGCGCGCGGCCGTACGATCCCGATACCGTCACGGTCGACCCTGCCGAACCCAGTGGGCTGGTATAACGCCCACGCAGGAAGGCGAACTCCGATGGCTGAACAGGCGTCAACGCCGCGATCACACCAATTTCATCGCCTGAGCGTAACACGCCGCGGAGGTTGCCTAATATCGTTGACCGAATTGGGCCGACTTCTTTACTGCCACGGTTGTCGAGCTGAACGTACGCGCTCGCCCGATCCTGAGCGATGGTCACTAGCAGGATGCCGAAGCCATCTTGGCGAACGAACTTGGTATCCGTGACCGTGACGCCAGGAATGTCACTGACCAATCCGATCGCCCGCTCCAGCGTGTCCTTTCGAACCACTTGCCCCGCCAGCGCGGTTGTCAGAAGCTTGTCAGCGTAGGGGTTCGCTGTGCCGATCACACGAACGGCATCGATCCGGCCCAAGTCCAAGGCTACTCGCAACACGCCGGAAGCGATATCCTGAGAGCTGATCGAGGCGGTGGCAAAAGAGAAGCCACGGCTCCGTGCCTTGGCCGAAACTCGGCTCAACAGATCGGTGAAGTCCTGCGTTAGCAGTGGTTTACCAACGTAATCTACGATGATGTCCGCAAAGACCTGTGAGGGAATTGCACTCTCGGCGCCCCCAATTACGATAGCGGACGCGACGTGCGGCCCCGTCGGCGCTATCCCGATCCTTGTTTCCTGTGAAGACGGGGTCATGGTGGCGGGCGCTTGAGCCGGATCTACTTTCTCAGCGACATTCGGCAGCGCCTGTTCAGCGATTGTCGGGTCCGCTCGGTCCAGCCTTACCTGCCCAGCGGCATGCGAAGGCGAAAGCATCAGCCCCGCACCAACCAGCACTACATTCAAAAGCCGACGCATCTACTAGTCTCTCCGCACTACCTGGACGCGATAGGCTTTAAGCGTTTGCAAATAGTTATCTGGCTGATGTGCCTAAGATTCTGTTTACCGACCTGTTAAATCAATCGGAGAAGATACTCTGTCACAGGGCCCTGGATGGGCGACGCGAGAAATCAGTTTCGGCGCCGGAGAGTTCTGCATGCGCAAGCACCTTGTTTTTCTGTTCGGCGCAAGCTGTTCGACCGTGGCGATGGCTGAGCAGCCAGCCTGGACAATCAGCGAAACATCTGGCCCGGTGCAAATTTTCCGAAGCGGCATTGTTAAGACCGCCACCAGAGGCATCACCGTTGCAGCCGGCGATACGGTGAAAACCGGCCAAGGCGGACGTTTGGTGCTCGTGCGCGGGTCCGAGTACATGATGGTCGCGCCAGCCACGCAGTTGCGTCTTCCGCAAGCTCCGCCGCGCTCGGGCGTGACACAGGTGTTGGAGGATTTCGGCAACGTTGTCTTCATGATAAAAAAGAAACTTACCCCACATTTCGAGGTAAAAACTCCGTACCTGGCTGCCGTCGTGAAAGGCACCACCTTCTCGATCGGCGTGAACAGCAAGGGTTCTTCCGTCCAAGTGCTGGAAGGCGCTGTTGATGTCGCCACCATTGACGGCGGCGCTCACGATCTTGTCCGGCCCGGCGGGATCGCGCTGATCGGGGCCGGCGACCTCTATCGGCTGCAGATCGAAACCAATGGTGTGACAAAGACGCTTGTTTCGCCCGACGCGCCCAACACCCCTGCCCCGCCAGCACCTCCTTCGTCGGGGCCAACGCCAACAGCAGATAGAATAACGCCAACACCCGACACGAGCCCCGTGGCAAGCCAACAGACGGTCCTGCCGGCCGTATTCGAAGCTCCTGTGTCACTTTCCGAAACCACAAACGGCCTAGTCTCCGGAAGCATCGGCACACCAGTCGAGATCGCGGCCACGGCTGCTGACCTGCCAGAACTCGCCGTTGCCTCTCGCATGACGACGGAGGCTTCCACATCCGCGGTCAAATCTGTCACCAGCGCGCAGGCAGTAATCGCGGTGCAGGATACGCAGCAGGCAGCCGGCCAAGCCCTGGGGGATAGCGCCGCTGCTGCCCAGACGGCAGCAGCAGCTAAAACTCAGGCGGACAATGCCGCGCAAGAAGCAGCACTCGCGGCACAGCGCTCAGCGGACGATGCCGCGAAGGCAGCGTCCGACAAGACACAAAGAGATGCGGCCGAAGCTGCGGCAAAAGCGACGGCCGATGATGCCACTAAAGCCGCTGCCGCTGCTGCGGCGCAAGCAGCACGTGCTCAAGAGGAGAGCGCTGCCAAGGCGACCGCACAGGCCAACGCGGTTGCAGCCGCAGCAGCAGCGCAACGGGCAGCCGAGGCTGCAGCGAGTGCTGCTACAGACAGTGCTGCTGAAGAAGCAGCCAAAGCTGCGTCTGACGCTTCCACCGCCGCCGCCCTTGCCGCCGCCAGAGCATCGGAGGATGCTGCTGCTGCGGAAGTTGCGCGAGCCAATCAGGCCGCGCTTAACGCAGTTGCGCAAGCCGCAGCGGAGAAGGCTGCTCGCGATGCAGCAAAGGCAGCGGAAGATGCCCGATCGAGCACAGATGCCGGCGTGATTGCAGCCGCAGACAAGGCCGCCAAGGACGCAGCGAAAGCGGCGCAGGACGCAGATAAGGCAGCCCGCGAAGCTGCGAAGGCAGACAGCGACAAGGCAGCTAAGGAAGCAGCAAACGCGTCTGCCCGTGCGGCGGCCGAAGCGTCTAAGGCAGCTGAGAAAGCTGCAAGAGAAGCAGCCGATAAGTCGAACAGGGATGCGGATAAGGCCGCAAAGGATGCAGCTAGAGAGGCAGAGAAGGCTGCAAGGGATGCCGCTAAGGCATCTGAGGATGCTGCACGAGCCGCGGCCGAGCAGGCGAACAAGGAAGCAGCCAAAGTAGCGTTGGACAGAGAAGCTGACCGTGCCGCTAAGGACGCAGCGAAGGCCGCCGACGAAGCAGCCAAGGCGGCCTCCGATAAGGATTCCAAGGACGCCGAGCGGGCCGCGAAACAAGCAGCGGATGATGCTGCAAGGGCTGCTGCAGAAGCGGCGAAGCAACAGGACAAGGCCGCTAAGGACGCGCAGAAGAGCGCGGAGGATGCCGCGAAGGCTGCTCAGAAAGCGGTCGAGGACGCTGACAAGGCTGCGAAAAAGGCGACCGACGACGGGTCAAAGGCCGTCGAAGATGCCCTGAAAAAAGGGCCTAAGTGACCGACGCAAGTGCTACCAGGATGACGAACTGCTTAACGCAGATCACGTCCTGGTAGGTCGGCTGGCGTAAGAACGGCGTAGTTGCCCCCTATAACGCCGTTAGTAGTAAGCCGGATGGGCAACAATCATGTCGAAGCGCGAGCGCGCGCTCCTTGGAACGACTTGGACCGACCGCCCACCCCGGAAAGCCTTCTTCTATAACGTTACAGTAAGGCTTTCCGGCCAGACGGGCGCAGAGGAGAATTCTGTGCGACTATCGATATCGGCGCGGGTTTCGATGGCGTGTGCGCTGGTCATCCTGCTGTCCATGATGCTGCTCGCGATCGGCCTCTCAGTCGCTAATGAAATCCACTACGCAAATCAGCGGGTCACCCTTCTTAGCCAGGCGCTTCAAACCGAAGACCAGCATGATCAGGCGCAACGGAACCTGCGCCTGAACGTCGGCGAAGCCACGCGCGATGCTGAGCACGGTGCGCCGGTTTCAGCATCGCGCTGGGCTGGGCTCTGGCAGCAGGCAGCGGACTTCGAGCGCCTATCCTCATCCATGACCACATTGTGCCTAAGGTCGGAAGCAGGCACTGCATCGATTGCAATCCGAGAGACCCGGCGAGCCGCTGTCGCTTTTGTCCACCAATCCAGAAGCCTAATAAGCACCGCGCGCACTAACCCTGCCCGACTAAAAGCTGCAATGCCGCAGTTCCTTTCTTCCTTGAGGAAGTTGGAGACGAGCCGCAGCAGTGCACGGGAGCTACTCGCGACCGAAATCGGTCTCGCTGCCGAACGGAACGGGAGAGAGAGCCGGCAGAACATCATAGCAGTACTTTTGGGCGGCTTCGCCATTGTGGCGCTCATATTCGCGATGACGATCTGGCTGCGCCGGCAATTACTGATCCCCATAACCGTGATCGCTGAGCGCCTCCGTGAGTTCAAACTCGGCGGAGGCGATGGTGAGGTACCCGGGCTAAAGCGAGCGGATGAACTCGGAGATCTTGCGCGTGGGCTGTTCGCCTATCACGCCGCCGTCAACGATCGTCGGGCTGCCGAACGGCGAGCCGAGTTTCTTGCTCATCACGATATGCTGACCGGCTTAGCCAACCGTCTGCTCTTTGAAAGCCGGCTTGCGCACGAACTCTCGCGCAGCGAACGAACGGGTGACACAGTGGCTGTCTTGGCAATAGACCTTGATGGCTTCAAAGCGATCAACGATCAACTGGGCCATGCCGGAGGTGACCGGGCGCTCAAGCAAGCGGCGGAACTTCTGTCGGGCTGTGTACGCAGCGATGATCTCGTAGCTCGTATCGGCGGCGACGAGTTCGCCATTATCCAGGTCGCTCATGCGCAGCCTGCGGCAGCTGAAGCGCTGATCGCCCGCGTCTTTAAAGCGCTCAGCGCTTCGACCGACGAAATACACATTCAGATGAGCATTGGAGTAGCTTTGTCTGAACCGAAGCAAACTGGCGAGGAGTTACACGAGCTAGCCGACTTGGCCCTATATCGCGCCAAGGCCGACGGCAGGAACACTGCGCGCTTTTTCAACGAGCACCTTAAACAGGAGGAGAGTGTCCGGCGCCGGCTCGCGCGAGATCTGGAGGAAGCGTTCTCGACGAAGCAGTTGCACTTGGCATACCAGCCGATCGCAAACGCAGCATCAATGACGATCGTAGGATACGAAGCACTGCTCCGCTGGGATCACCCAACCTTGGGCGAAATCCCACCCCACATCTTTATTCCAGTGGCAGAGGCCACGGGCTTGATACCCTCGATCGGATCCTGGGTCATTGATCAGGCTCTCGCAGAGGCCTCGACTTGGGATCAATCCCTGTCACTGGCGATCAATCTTTCCCCGCTACAGTTTCGATCGAACGGTTTGGCCGCTGAGATAGTGAATGCAGCCCATGCCTGGGACGTGCCACTCAGCCGTCTGGAGCTAGAGGTCACAGAAAGCGCGACGCTTCTGGGTCAACAACGAGGCAACGTACTAAGAACGCTAAGCACCCTTCAGGCCGTCGGCGTCCGAATTGTCATGGATGACTTCGGAACTGGCCACTCTTCTTTAAGGAACCTGAAGGACTTTAGCTTTGACAAGCTCAAGCTGGATCGAAGCTTCATCGCCGAGATGCTCGATCAGCCGTCCTCCGCCTCCATCGTCAAGGCAACCATCGGCCTCGGAAAAAGCTTAGGACTGACTATCGTAGCCGAAGGAGTAGAATCAGAAGGCCAGCTGGAGAGGCTACGCCAATGGGGCTGCAATCAAGTACAAGGCTACTATATAGGACACCCGGCTAAATTTGGCGCTGCAACAATTCGTACAATGCCTAAATACGATTTAGCCGACCGTCAGTACCATTAACGCAGAGAGAGCTTGCCCGAAATCACGAACAGGCCAAGATTTAATGGCTATTGAGTAGGGCTTACATCAACTCAGCTACCGAGTTGCTGCCCCGGCGGTAGCACGAGCGTATGCTCCAGTTCCTCCTCCTGAATCAGCAGCAACCAATCGCCCTCGAAGCCCGCTAGATCGTGTGGCAAGGTCTGTTCAACATGATTCGTCATGCCGGGATAATAGGGGAACGCCGATGCCGAGGCCAATACACGAATGACACGCGCTGGGGAGAAGCTGCACGCCGTCGAGAGGCGTGAACCAACGTTCGGGCGGCGGGCGCTTTATGGCGCGCTAATCACGCTCGCGGGACTTGCCGTCGCGGTGCCACTCTTCGGCTTCTTCTCGTAATGTGCAACCGGGCCCGTATGCTCGGCGAGGCGGAGACGATCATCGAGCACTTCAAAGCCGGGTGGATCACTGGCAAGCCGATGGATAACCGGTTTGATCCCGTCGAGCTGCGTCCCACGGAACGGGCGTATGTCATCCGCCAGCATGAGGGTAAACGCGGCCTAGACGTTATGCCCTGGGACGTGCTGGGTGGCGCCGCGAGATGGACGATGACGAACGTCCGCAACCTGACGTTGCCGCAATGGAAGGGGCTGGCTTCGAAACCGAAGCAGCGCTGCCTCGTGCCGCTGACGTAATTTTGTGAATGGACGCCGGAGAGACACGACCTGCAAGACGGCAAGAAGCCGCTTAAGGGCGAGATGTGGTTTCAGGTTATCGATCAGCCGATGTTCGCTGTTGCCGGATTCTGGCAGCGCACGAAGGAAGGCTCCGGTTTCACGATGGTGACCTGCGATGCGAACGCGCTCGTCGCGCCGATTCACCCGAAGGCAATGATCACGGTCCTGCATCCTGACGATCACGAGCGATGGCTGACTGGCAGCTATGATGACGTGAGAGGGCTGCAATGCCCATATCCCGCGGCGCAGATGACGGTGCGGGGGCCAGTGTTTCCGACGCGAGGGTGATTGGTTTGAAAGGGAGAGTGCGCGACTGTCGATTTGAGGCAAGCCTGTTATGCGTGTAGTTATTGATACCAATCGGATGCGTAAGCCTGAGCTTATGGCCTACTTAATGCTTAGCCCTAACAATAGGGCTGTGATCAGCGACTTTGCATCGGTTGAGAGCTACAAGGCGGAAAGCGTTGACAGCGTAATCGAGCACTTCAAAGTCGTTGCGTCTTTTCCGCGTCAGATTATTATATTGTTGGGCACCCAACTAATCGGGACCTTAGATCCGAACGACGGACCGGTTTCTGATCGGATGATCGACTTAGAGCAAACCTCGCAATTTCCGTCGTTCAGCATCGCGATGGCAATGGCCCACCATGGCGATCCCGGGATTATTGCTCAAATTGTAGAGCGTCGGCAGTGGGCGCAAGACCACCTGAGTGTGATGGCAGATCGAGTAGATAGCCGCGAGACGATGGCTACCGTGCGCAAACTCTTCAGTCCTGATCAATGGAAGACGTTCGCTCGCGGCGAGCCTTTTACGACCACAATGCAGGGTCTCTTCCACGCTGCGATCCTAACGACGGCGGAGGCATTTGCTACCGGCCATCCATCGGGATTGGCTCTGCCGACTGCGCCAGCGCTTCACGATCATTTCGTATTCCGCCTAGCCCTGTGCCATGTCATCCACTTGATCGATATGGCAGGGGGCGGAACCGTCACTCGAAATGCAAAACAGGCGCTGAATGATCGTGTTGACGTATTCCACGCTGCATATGCGACGTACTTCAATGGCCTGATGACCAGCGACGAGCGCGCGGCGCGGACCCATATTCATGCTAGGAAGGCCCTTCGGTCGCTCGGGGCGACGTTGGCCGAGGACTATGCCGATTCAATGCAGGGAATGGTTGTCGACCTCATCAATGATCGGCGTGCTAAAGCAGGAATGCCCCTCCTATAGCCGCGATGATCGCGAGCCTGTCAGATTAGCCTCCTGTAACTTAAGCCCGGACTATCGGCACCTCAGCGATGCTCGTCGTCCACGCCGGCGAGCGCATCTCCGATCGCAACTTCCACTCGCGCCTGAACCCCTGTGACGCCGTGACCGCCGTCCACTTGCCAAACCGCCCGTTGATCTCGTCCAGCGCGCCCATCAACCGGTCCCGCTTGCCCGTATCATCCTCAAACAACGTCCGCGGTCGCATATCTTCAGCAACCAGGTCGTCGAGCATGATGCCGGCCTTGGTGTACGCGTAGCCGTCACGCCAAGCCCGTTCAGCCGCTCGCCGCGCCGCTGCAATCAGCTCTAGGGTATCGCTAGTCATAGGGTGCAGCGACACCGTCCGTGATCCGCCATATTGCGGCCGCTCAGGCTTGTGCCGGTTGGTGTGGAAGAACGCCGTCAGCCGCGCCGCCACAAGCCCGTGATTACGCAACTTCTCGCCAGCCCGCATGGCATATTGGCTGAGCGCGCCCATCATGCCGTCGAGCGTCGTCACCGGCGCGCCGAACGATCTCGTCACCGCCATGCCCTTCCGCTGGGGCCCGACCGTCTCAACGGCATTAGAGGGCACGCCACGTAGTTCGGCCACCAACCGTTCAAGCACCACCGTGCCTACCGCCCGCGCCTGCTTCATTGGCATGTCGCGCAAGCCGCCGGCCGTTGCGATGCCAAGGCCCTTCAGCTTGAGCGCGGTCGCGCTGCCGACCCCCCACACGTCCTCGACCGGGAAGGCGTGCATCACCAGCCGTCGGATGTCGTCGCCACGTAGATCAGCGACGCCGTCGAACCGCGGGTCCTTCTTCGCCGCGGCATTGGCCAGCTTCGCCAGCGTCTTCGTTCCGGCAATGCCTACGCAGGTTGGAATGGTCGTCCACAAGCGCACCTGGTCGCGCATAGCGTGGGCGTGTGCCACCAAGTCCCGGTCCTCAAACCCGCCAAGATCAAGGAACGTCTCGTCGATCGAGTATATCTCGCTGTCACGGGCGAACGCGGCACAAGCCGCGACTACCCGGCGCTGCATGTCGCCATACAGGGTGTAGTTCGACGATAGGACGCGAATGCTGTGCTCGCGCACCTTGTCGCGCAGATGGTGGATCGGATCGCCCATCTTGATCCCCAGCGCCTTCGCTTCAGCTGACCTGGCTATGGCGCACCCGTCGTTGTTCGACAGGACGATCACCGGCACACCGATTAGGCTGGAGTCGAACGCCCGCTCGCACGAGACATAGTAGTTATTGCAGTCGATCAGCGCGATCGGGGCGCTCATGCCATCTTGCGGGCCACGCCGACGACGACGCCCCAGATCTCCACATCCTCGTCGACCAGGATCTGCGCGAAGCCCTCTGCTTCGGGCACGAGCCAGTGGCGGCCATCGACGAATTGCAGGCGCTTCAAGGTTCGGTCACCGTGAACCAGCGCAACGACAATGGCGCCCGATCGAGGTCTCTTGGCCCGATTCACGACGATCAGGTCGCCGTCGTTGATGCCGGCACCAGCCATCGACACGCCATCCACTCGCATGATGTAGCTGGCAGCGGGATGCTCGACCAGCCAAGCACCGAGATCGATCGGCTCCTCCATGTCGTCTTGGGCAGGTGAGGGGAAGCCCGCCGGGGTTCGGCAGAGGAATAGCGGCACCTCGCGCGGCACCAGCTCGTATGGGATCTCGTGGAGCTTCAGGCCATTCGACAAGCGAACGTGTGCTGGGCGGGTCAGTCGGCGGCCATTAAGCGGGTCCACCCTAGAGGATCGACGCGAATAGGAGCTGATCGTGCTGTGCACCGAGAGCGCTTCGTGCTTCCTGGGCAGCGCCGACAGCCTGGCGATAATGCACCGTGCCGAACCGCTCTGCTTCATCGAAGCGCACAGGCGCCCATTCCTCAGTTGGATAGCAGGCATCGTAAATCGCGCGCGCAGCCGCGCGCAGTTGCAGATCGTGCTGCATGTAATCCTCCAGCAATGTCCTATCACCGCGTCGGCGGCGTGCCCCAGCTACGCGCATCGCCGTCCGGTTCGCAAGAACATTGCAGGAACAGGCGAGCGGTGCGAAGGGAGCGCGGTGGATCAAAAAGGGCAATCCAATGAATGACAACGCACCCGATTCGGAGCCAACGGTAGCGTTCGGGCGATGGCTACTCGATCAACGAGACCGAGGTGACTGGGTCGATGGCCTAGCCGACGCCGCGCGGGCCGATCGCACGTTCCCAAAGAACGGTGACCCGGAAGCGGTGCGATCGCACCTGCGTAGGCAGCAGGCGGATGGCGACACCTTTCAGGCCGTGGAAGACGCCGAGAACGATTGGCAAAGCCAGGAACCGCGATGATCGACAACCAGCGGAAGAATACAAGGCGTTGGTTAAAGGTCGCAATTGGCGCCCTGGCTGTGACGATCGTCGGGGTGCTGGTCGCCAACCACCTGCAGATCCAACTAATCAGTAACGTAACCAACTGGATTGCAGGCTTGGCTGGCTAGCTCGGCTACGTCGCTCGATCTCCCCTAGAGCCAAAGTTGCGGCTTTAATCCGCATCGTCAATCCCGTAGGCGGTCGGGATGAGCAACCGAGGAAATAAACGCCCAAGCGCAGCCGCGAAGATCATCTTCGCGTTGATCGTAGCGACGGCACTCTATTTCGCTTGGATGGGCCTTCGGGCTGTCCGGAAAGAGCCACACGTGCCGGTGAAGGGAAGCCAAGCGTTGCCCGCGCGTGCTGCTAGCATGAACCCAAACCAACCCGCACCGTAACGAGCGAAGTCGAGGTTGAAGATAGATGGACGGACGGAACTACCGGAACTGGACCGATGACGAGGTTGCGATGCTTCGTGTGCTTCTTGCCGAGGGATCGACAATCGAGGATGTCGCGGACGAACTGGGGCGAACTTTGATCGGCGTAAAATACAAGGCGCGGGCACTCGACATACCGATTGACGCGCGGTGAGCGACAGCATTCCGACCCCTTCGACGCCGCGCGACATCCTGGCCGAGATCCTCACCGGCGCAGCTGGTAGCAAGGCGGCCAAGTGGCGGAAGGCGGTTGGCGAGGTCGAGAAACTGTCCCTCGCGTTCAACATCCGAACGAACTGGGCGATACACCCGACCGGCAGCCCTGCCGATCTGGCGGCGATCGACAAGGCCGCAGAGGTGGTGCGCGCTGCGCACCCCTATGTCGCCGGGTGAGGCTCGGCACAGTTAGACACGATCAGCTCGCCTGCACGCGTTCCTGACCCACCGCTCGCCGTAGCGATCGTGTAAGTCGTCTCGACATCGATCATGTGGAAGCGCCCCAACACGTCGCGCGCGGCTGGCGTGGCGTTGATCAGCCTCTGATCTGGCCGCAATTAAGAGCAACAGAAGATGCCCCAAAACGGGACACTTGAACCCCTTTTTACCATCCATTGGCAAATCGTGCGAAAAAGGGACGGCGCCACAACTCAGCTTGTTGACCGCTAATCGGGCCCGGCGTACCGAAAAGATTAACAGCAGGTTAATTGCCAAGTTGGCTCACGGTAGGATAGGGAAACTTTAATGAAGAAAATGATGGCAACCGCGCTGGTCGGTGCTCTAACGCTTAGCGCAGCCCCAGCCTATGCGGGTACGTTTCTGGTCGAGGTGGGCACGAACCTAGGCAGCCCGAATGGCACAGGCAGCGGTGTGGATCAGCCCAAGTTCCGCGTGACTAACACCACCGCTGGATCTGACACAACACCGTATCTCACCAGCCTTGCACTTACGCTCGATGGTGGCTCGATCTACAACATCACGAACATCGACAACTTTGGTGGTGGCTCCATCAACGGCGGCACCGATAATTCACCAGGTGTCGGAACGCCTTCGGAGACGCTGCTTCCTTCCAAGGCGGCGACGCTGACCTACGGGGCGACTAACTTCGATCCAGGCGCCTACTCTGCATTCCGCGTGAACTTCGGCACCACTGCCAACCCAAGTGCCAGCGTCGATTTCCGCAACGTTCTGTTCAATGGCGCCAATACGCTGACGGGCACGTTCAGCGATGGATCGATCGGTCGCGTTAACTTCAGCGGTAGCACCACCGCTGACCCGGCCTCCTTCTCCTTCAACTCCGTCGCTGCTACCGGCGCCGTCCCTGAGCCAGCCACGTGGGCTATGATGATCCTCGGCATGGGTGCAGTTGGCTTTGCCATGCGTCGTCGCAGTGCAGTCAAGACGACCGTCAGCTACGCATAAGCATCACTTCGTCACGCGATAGAGAAGCCGCTGGCCGAAAGGCTGGCGGCTTTTTTGCTATTCGGGTTGGAGTACCGGGAACACTCTTTGATAGGTGTTGCCATGCCGGGGCAGCAACGCGCGCAATCCCCTGACGTAGGTAAATCGCTTCCGGCACAGCAACGGGCTCTGCTACCACGATCGTTGCTACTTTCAACCAACATCGCGTTTCGTGAAAAGCAGGCCGCTTAGCCTATAGCTCCGTGCACTGTTACTCGGAGGCTAGAACAGGAACGTTGCATATCAACCTGAGCAGGCCCACCACGTCCGCATGATCGACAAGGCGGCGCTAAATATTGCCCTGACCCGGCTGAAGGCGTTCCGGGCGGCGCAGCAACTTGCCGGGCTCGTTCATGAGCCAAGCGGCTTGACCGCGACCGATCTCGACGTCGCGATCAAGGAATTGGAGAACTCTGCCGCTCTGCGATGACGTGTTGCGAATCGACCGACCCGCGCGCACCATGCCGGTATGATCGGATGGGTCACCGACGAAGAGTTCATCCGCGAGATGGCCGATGGCGTTTTGCTAGCAGCATTTCAGCGGACGGACGGGACTGGCGCAGAGGCTACGCGGCTGCTGGGAGAGATCGAGCGACGCGGGCTGGATATCTAGCGCAATTCACCTTGTCTGTTTGGTGGCGTATTGATCTTAGCGCCTTTGCGTGCTGAATTTGCGGTCCAGCCGTGCACAAGACTCCAATTGCTGCGCTGCTGAGTAAGGGGGCGGCCCGTCTGGGCGTTGCAGGCATCGACGGGCCGCCTTTGGTTTGTGCATGCGACGGGTCGCCTCGGACGACCATGCGCTGCGCTATCGATACCAAAAAGGGACGAAACAGTCAGCGGCGCCAAATTCGACGGTGCTCCGCGTCGAGCCGATGGATTGCTTTCGGTTAAATCTCTCTTAAGATGAGGTTGTCGGACTCAAAGGGCCTGCCAGCTCTGAGCCCGACCCGGACGGCTCGCATGGCACTTTTACCCTTAGTCGGCGCGCGGGCCGTCCTCATCCAGCACCGCAGCACGATGCTGATCGGAATGCCGATGCAGAGGCTACCCTAAGCGCCACCATCTCTTTCGCCTCGCCCTCGAAGGCCGGAAGTATGCACCCCAAGCCTTCCGGCGCCGACGTTTCTCTGCGCCGGCCATCCAGATGGATAAGCCCAGAAGCGGCATCAGGGCGACTAATACGATAATCAAGGGGTCCATCAACTTTGACCTAACGCCCCAGAATATATGACCGCTGCTCCATCAGTTCGGCGCGGGTTGTCCGGCTGACGTAGCAGCCGCATGACCGGACGCTCTACATACAGCCAGCTTAGCCATCCGCATCCGCATGCGATTGCGAAGGTAAGCAGCCCAAGAGCGAGGAGCGGCAACCCAGGCCAATACCACATCAATAATTGCTCGATCGGCCAAGCGTAGAGATAAACGCCATACGAAATATCATTCCGGTTGTTGATCCGGTTAAGAACGCCAACTTTGCCTTGGGCCACGGCAAATATGATGTAAGCGCCAAAAGTCGCGACTGCTGGCTCTGCCGCCCACGGGATGAACAGGGAGCCGAACAAAACTATGGCGGCGATCGCGACCGCTTCCCGAGTGAACTTTATGGAATCACGATAAAGAAAAAAGACGCATCCCATTAGGTAAATGCCAGTCAACCGCCTAGAGGGTCCGGGATTACCCAATACGGCATCAATGTGATGGACGCCCCAGCCTCCCTGCCAGAATGTAGACGGGATAATTTGATAAAGGGCGAGACACCCCACAGCGAGCGCAACAATAACTCGGGGATATCGGAAAGCTCCCATCAGGCCGAGGGCGAGCACTAGAAGGTAGCACCGAAACTCGTAGGCAATCGTCCACATTGCATCGTTGAGCACCGGAACACTTGACCCGACGAAGGAACCGGGCACGACCGGGGGCTGGAGCAACGCCATCCACACCACCGATTTGATCCAGGTTGTTAGGTGGGCAAGGGCGGCACTGCCGCCACTTAGCGGAGCGACAAGCGCGAACGATAGGAATGAGGCAACGATGAACGCCGGATAAAGCCGAGCAATGCGCTTGCTGAGGTACGGCCAAACCTTCGGTAGTTTGAGATAGCTCCCCAGAATCAGATAACCGCTGATGAGGAAAAAGGCGTCTACAGCTAACTCGCCAAAGGAAATCGTGCCGAAAAACCGTGTCAACAGTTCGCGGTTTCGATTGCCATCCACCAGCTCGGGCGTGTGTGAAACGATGACGAGAGAGGCGAAAAAAAGCCGTAGAAACCCAAAGGCGTTCTCGTGGTTACCGAAGCGCTTGATACCGGCCGAGCTCTGCATAAGGCCGATCCGCTCTTGATGATTGCCATTGTTACTGGCTTATCCCAGAGCGGGCCTAACCTGTCCAGCCAACCGCTGTGCCGAACGGGACATCCTTCATCCCGAATACCAGGGCATTCACATCGGCCCGTGGATGGTGCCGTGCGCCGCCTCCATCGTCATCTTGGGGCGTGGCGTCTTGGCATGTTGCGTTTGAATGATGTTCGGATCGGGGGTCAGCCCCGTCCCGTCGCCTAGTACGCCAGCTGAGCAGTTCAGCATCAGGTCGATGCAGTTGTCAGTCCAGATCTTCTTAATCGCCTGGTTGCCGGCGTCGAGAATGTCGAAGTGGAACGTCGTACCCGGGCGCATGATGGCCATACCCGGCATGCGGTCACTCGACAGATACCACGTCTGCTGGTTGGCGGCCCACGTCCCCGTCTGATTGAGCGTGCTATCAATGGGATAAAGCACCTGCGCCTCGTACGTGGGAATGAGATTCGGGTGCGTCTTAGGACAGAATTCTCCAACACCGTTCACCTTGAGCGTGTCGGCCATGTGGCTCCGATGGTTTGCGCTATCGAGATTTACCCCATCCCAGCACGGGGGCATGTGAGCATCCAAATCGAGGTAGTATTTGACGCCGGTCTGGCCGCCGGGGATGACGATCGAGCCGCACGATGCGGCTGCTGTCACTAGGTCGGAACCATATTCCCCGCTAAAGCCGCCACTATTCTCGTTACTGTACGCGATGCATTTGAAGCGCACGAGGCCAGTAGGCGACGTGCCGGTAATCATGTCGCGCCCGGAGATAAGCCGGATGCCGTTCGGCAACGCTACGCAATTCCCGACAAACAAGGTGTTCCCGCGCGTGCAATATGCACTCGTTTTGGGAAAGCGCTTATAATACGACCACCGACTGAGGCCAGATTAGTTTTGCGTTGACGCCTGGGCCGTCGATCACTGCCGGCAGCCAGTATGCGGATCTCCACAGTTTGTTGACGCAGGTACTTTCACCGGTTGTGCGCAGTGACGTGTAGGTCGAATTGGCGTCAGTCCCAACGTTCCCGAAGAAGGTGTGTGGGTGTGCCTTACCCGGCTTGCCAGGACTGACGATCGGGTCGTCTGCGGCCGAATGCGTCGGGAAGCAGTTAATACGCCACGCGCCGAGATTATCCGGAGCGGCCGATGGCGGGGGGCCGCTAGGGTCGGTCTTGCGCAACCCGCCGCCTACGGCCGTGCTCAGACCGTCAGCGATTGCCGGCTGCGGCCCAAATTCATTCGCAAGCACAGGCGCATCGCTGCCGTCTTGCGCGACTGCATTGGCCGGGCGCCCTTGACTGAACGCCGGGGCGGCAGACAGGGCGAACAGCAACGCCGCGAGAATTGTTGGCTTGCGCATAATCAACTCCACTTTCCATAGTCGGTGATAGTGACAGGAGGGCCATTGTTGTCGTTGTATTTCACGAAGAAATACATATTCGCCGCGGACGCCGTGGCAAACGTGCGCGCCGCTCCGCCGTTCTTCGATGCCTGAACGTCAATCTTGGTTGGGTCGTCTGCGTTCGCCACCAGCTTCAGACGGAGGGTGTCGCCGTTCGTGAGGGTCGGGAAACTGCTGACCTGAACCCCGTTGACCTCGACGTACGCAACGCTAGTCAGCAGTAGCCTTACACTTGCGGCGGTCGTTGCGCTGGCCATCCCCGTTACAAATGCACCGGCTCCGGTTCCGATCGTGAGTGTCAGCTCCGCCCCAATGCCGCGCGCGATGGTGCTGTACGCGTACTGATCGCCGGCGCCGGGGTAGAGCTGCGTTGTCGTCCGGTTAGTATCGGTGAGCCCGATCGCGGCATCCTTCGTCGCCGGATCAAACGCGGCGGGTGCGACCACAGGCGCAGCGAGTGTGTCGATGAAGTAGTTGCTGTCAGGCCCCGCTACACTATCCGCCAGCCGTACGAAGCGCGAGCGCATGCGAAACGGACCCGGCGCTGGCTGATTGACAAGGCCCGCGATCGTGTAATCCTCCGCGTCCGCAAACGCCATCAGATCCGCGATCTCCGCCGATCGACCTGCGCTGTAGGCAAACGCGCCAGACGCGTTGTAATCCCACTCGACCACGGCCTTGAACAGCGTCTTGTCGAACGGCGGGCCGGGGATCTCCATCTTCACGCGCGGCGGGTTCGTGCCGCTGACGAAGTTGTCAGGAATGGAAAGCACGGGCGCGGGCGTTGCTCCTGCTACCGGTGCCGCTGCAACCGTGACCACCGCGCTGTCCGCAAAGATGCTGGTGCCAGCAATATACACCCGCAGCTTGTAGGCGCCGACAGTCGCCCACTGGATTGAGCCGGCCGAGGCGTCCGCGAAGTCTGCGCCGTCCTTGAACAGGCGGCGCGTTCCGATGCTTCCGTTCTCCACCACGCCGGGATCGAGCGCTGCGACCTCGCCTACCTGTGGCGTGCCGTCGCTGATGATTGTGGGCTGCGTGGTGAAGGCGGGGGCTGGGGTGGGCGTAGCAATTGCAGCGATACGGACCTTAAAGCCGGCGATGATGTCAGCAATGGTGTCGTTCGGATTATACGCCAAGGGCGCAGCGCCTGCAGCCGTAATCCGCGCGTTAAGTCCGGCGAGGATTTCAGCAACCGTGCCGTTTGGATTGTAGGTCAATCTACGACACCTTCCCGCGCAGCGCTGGCAAGGTCGAACTGCAAAGATGTGTGGAGAGCGGTAAGGTTATCGGGCAACGGCAAAGCACTCTCCAGAACAGGAGATGTGCCCCGGAGCAGGCGTCAGCATCCGATGCAAAACACTACCGGATGAGGGCAGTTCTTACAAGAGGCCTATAGCGTTACTTCGTGGTTATGGCGCGATGCCACCTTGTCTGTGGTTCACCGGATCAATGATATCGATGATGGTGTCTAAAGCTCGCACCACATACGCAGGATCGACGCTGCGCACTGACCATCAGGATTTTGCGTTTCGGCGCCGGGTGAAAGATTATCGACAACTTGTTGCACATGGCGTCAGTGGCAACATGCGAGATAGCACAGTTGATAGCCCCAACGACCCGGATTGTGATACGCACAGGTCGGATGCCAGCTCCCTATGAAACGCTAGGATTACAGCCGGGGGCTGAGCCAGAGGTCGTTGAGGCCGCGTATCGTGCCCTGATGAAGAAGTACCATCCCGATCGATGGCGCGGCCCACCAGATGAAGGCCATGAGCGTGCCCAAGCGATCAACGCTGCGTACTCCGCCATCAAAACAGGCATCGACGTTGATCAATACGCACATGATGCGACGAGGGACGATCCCGCTCCTCAACAGGCCCGTTCGCACTCGGTCATTCCTCCCCCGATCAATGTCGGGCAACGCTTAGCTTGGGCATGCGGAATATCCGTCGTCATGCTGGCTTTGGCCGCGATGATCGCAACCGCCGGAGGATAGCTACTCGTCCGATGGGCCGCCGATCGACGCGATGACTGATGGGACAAGGCGCCCTGCCTGCACGGCAGCCACGAGTTGTCGGATCAGACCATCCGCTGCCTCGTCTGACTTCTGTGCCGATGCCGCAGGCGCTCGCGCGGCCGCGTCCCGTGCTGCGCTTTTGGCCGTGAAGCCGGTCATACCTGCCAGCGTGCGCTGCGCCTCAGCAGTGGCGCGGGCCTGCTTGACCAAACCCGTAGCCACGTCAATCGCCGGCCCAGCCAGCGGTATGCCCGAGAACTTGGCAGCCATCGGTGTCAAGAACCGCATCAGCTTGAACGCCGAGCCACTTGGGTTCGTCGTGTTCTGGATCGGGATGGTTGCCTCACCAATTACCCGCCGCAGGCTCATCAAGCGGTTAAAGTCAGCTTCATCGAGCAACACTTTTAGCTTTGGGATGCCGAACCTGACGATCTCACTGTTGAGTTTCGCGCCACTGATCGACCCGAGGGAGCCGCCGCCGATGTTCGCATTCACCGTGTAGGCCTTCTCGAATAGTTGCCCCAAGCCCTCTGCCTGGACGGCTCGCCACCCGGCCTTGCTCTTGTCTGTCGGATCGGAAAGCAGCAGCGCCCTGATCCGCTTTAGATTGCTTATCTCGCCCGCAAAGATCTCCCTCATGGCATGATCGGGCATGACGAGGTCTGTCTTGGTGCCCTTGCGCCAATCGACTAGCCGCTGGACTACATCCTTTGCGGAAAACGTCTCCTTCTGTGCGACCACCGCGCTGCGGGCCTGCTGCAGTTTAGCGCCGACCGGCCCCGTTGCATCAGATCGCGCTGCACTCTCGATCGCCGCCTCTACCGCGCCGTCTATCGCGCCCTTTACTGCCTGCGACAGCTTCCGGGGGCCATCCACCGCGTACTGCGCGCTGATCGCCTGCCGAAACGTCTCGGCGTTAGCGACGGTGAGAGCCTCGGGAGAGCCGTAGAACTGAATCTTGCGGCCGTCCGACAGCTTTACCGTGGTAAGCCCATCCTCCGCAGTGACGGCTTCTTTCCCCAGCAGCCCATATCGTGCCATCTCCTGGCGCACGACATTCTTCACGCCGTCCGGTACGTCCGCTTCCACAAGCACGCGCTTGGCCGCATCTACGATGGGTTCAGCTTTGAGCGGCAACGCGCCGCCGCCCATCGACTCGGCCTCCCTGTATAGCGCATTGATCCCCGCCTTCCCTCGGTCACGCAATTCGCGCAGGGCATCCTTGACGGCCTGCCCTCGCTCTGTGCGGGCGGCATAGGTCGGGCCAAACGCTTCTCGCAACTGCGTTACCGCCGTTTTGATCTTATCGGCCTGATCGGTGAGGAAGATCCGCGCCTTGTCGCCGTCACGCGACGCTTGTGCCCGCAGGGTCTGTTCCGCGTCCTGCGTTGCAAAATCCTGTGTGGCCTGCCCCCGCGTAAGCGGGATGCCAAGTGCTTCCGCCTCGCTAGTGCGGTCTAAGGGGGTGCGGCCGCTGACGGCGGAAGCCTGGTCGAATGGCGCAACTGGCGTCAGGGGCGCCTGCTGAACCCCGCGCTGTGGCGACCCACCCAGATCAGCACGATCAGCCGGCACGTCGAGACGTGCGGCGACATCCGGATCAACCGAGCGAGCGGCCGTAACGTTCTCTCCCGCTGCTGGAAGTTCGTCCTGTATCTTGCCAAAGGCGGAAAGACCGGCACCTTCGCCGTTCGGCTCGATTTGCGCGTTGGCAGCCGCAGGATCATCTATGCCCTGTCTCACGCGTGGAGTCGCTGCGACCGGCTCGGGTACAGGCGGGGGCGAGGACGCTGATCGGTCCGCCGGCAGGCCAGCACCAGGTGTCGCCGCATCGGCATATGCGCGTTTGATCTCCTCCGGGGAGAAGCCATGACGCGCGACCATTTCCTGCCCCTCTTCGGTCAGTTCATCTGCAGCGCCAATTAGAACCTCCTTAGGGGTCGACGCTGGAAGCTCGGCAAGCCGGCCTCCGGTACGCGCCAACGTCCGCTCGGCACCTACAGCACCTGCAACACCTGCCCCTCCGCCAAGGAGACCAGCCGCCATCTGTCCGGCCGGGCCGAATCCCTCTCTACGGGCAAGGTCAGCAGAACCGCCTCCAGTCGCGCCGGATACGAAGTCGGTGACCGGCGCCGACGCAACGGCACGGCCAACCGCACCTGTTAACCCCCGCGCGCCCGCCGCCAGACTTCCTGCGCCGTAAGTCACCATGCCACCCGTGGCGCCGCGGCTGATTGCATCTATCGTGCGCTCGGTCTCGAACTGCGGTTTGGGCAGCCCTAGCGCGTCCGCCAGGTTGATGCCCGGATCGTTGGCCATCGCAAGCGGTTGGCCGGGCAACTTCTGCGGAATGCCCGTAGCGTTCACCAACGTGTTGAGCGGGTTCATAACGAGGCCCGCTACGTCGCCGACGCCTTCGATTATCGAGCGGGTGCCCAACCCTAGCCCCCGCTTCACCTCTTCACCCGTGGTCATCGGGCGCCATGGGTTGAGCCGCGCACCCCGGGGGGTGGAAACCAGGCCGTCTTGCAGATCCTGATCGATCTGGTGCCGCTGCTCGACCGTCATCCCGCTCTCGAGATTGTTATAGGCTTGGATGACTCCAGCAGGCAGCGCCGGCGCTGCGGGCTTGCGCCGAAGGGCTGTTCCCGGCGGCAGGAGAATGCTGCCAGCATTCACATCATGCTCGTATTGGGCCGATTGCTCGGGCGACATCCTGCCGCTCCGATAGGCCGCATACACATTGGCCAAGCTGGGTCCGTCGTCCTGACGCCGCCGAGCCTTTGCCCGGTCGTAGGTCGATGGACGGGAGGCGCTGTCGTCACCGGCGACCCGCTTCACATAGGAACGCGTGATCGGGCCATGATTCCGTCGATCGGTTCCACCGTGATACTCGGCAACCGCAGCCTCTGCGCTTCCCCCGTTCCGGCTCATCCCCTCTTGAGGATATACCCAGCAGCCAGGGCGGCGTTCTGCGGGCTCGCGTAAGCATCGACCCCGTACTTTTTGAGAACGGCGGCGCGGGTTGATGGGATGATCTGGTACACCGAGCGGGCGCCAGCCGAGGATACTTGATCGGCATTGCTGCGCTCCCCTCGCGTTCGAATGCCGGACAACAGGCCGGCGGGCAGCTTCAGCTGCTGCTCTACGTCACGATCGAGGACGTCATACAACGGATCGCGGAACGACGTGCCGCCTGCACGAGGCCGCGCCTGACTATTGCCAGCCATTACTTTGCAAACTCCATGTAGGAGCGCGGCGGCATCGTTCGCCGGCCTGCCGCCGCGGTGCTGCGCTTCTGATAATCGACGAAGCTCGTGCCTCTGGGGATCTGCACGCCATTGACGTAGAGATCGCGCTTGGCGTTGCCGAGATTGCCGTTTCCGGCGATCCATTCAGCACGGCTATTGTCGTTCTGTGATTGAATATCCTGGAGCTTCGCCATCCCACGTAGCCACGATACCAGGTACTCACGTGGCGCACCCGGTGAAGGAAAGCCCTTCATCGCCAGCTTGATGTCATGGTCGCTGGCGGGGCCTGGCGGCAACGACTTGATCGCAGTGCTGTTTTTCAACTGCTCGTAGCGTGACCGGAGAAGCGACACGCTATCCTGCGCACCGAACACGCTCTTGCCAGTTTCCGCCAAACCCGAGAACATGCCCCCGCGCGCGGGTGACGCTGCGAACTCGTCAGCAAGCCGTCGCGTCTGCTCGGCGAGCGCAGCGTTGCTGGAACCCGACACCACCGCGTTGTTCATGATCGCGACCGATCCTGGGTCAGGCTGGATCCCGGTCTGCGCCAGCTCGTCCAGCTTGATCTGGACGTTGCTTTCCAGCGTGTCGCGGGCGAGATCGACCTGCGCTGCCCTGGTCGAAATCATACTGGTGATATTGCGGCGATTGGCTTCGTCGTTGGCCAGATTGGATTGGTAGACCGGCGCCGCATATTCAGCGTCGGTGGTTGCCTTAGACGCCTCCGCCGCCGCCTTCTGCATCGTGGCAGGCAGCAGCTGTTCGGCACGCGCGTCCTCGCCCAACGCGTTCGTTGTATCACCTAGCTTCTCGGGGCCCACGATCGCGGCCAGCAGCCCGTGGATGTGCGCTTCCGCCCTGCCGGGGTCGTCGTCGAGCATCTGAAGCATCTGTTCGTCATCCGATGCGTCTTCGCCCGCGCTCTTCGCGGCGTCGATGTGACGCTGGATGACGTTCTTTGCGAGGTCCGGACGCTTGTTCTTCAGAGCGAATTGGACCTGGCTCATCGCGCTAAGCTGGGATTTCTGGGCTGCGGTGCCGCGCATGTTCCAGTCCGCCAACACCGGCTCTCGCAGTTCCGGGAACGTGGATATCAGGTTCGCGGCGCCCGCTACGGTTGGCGCGGCATGATATTTGTCCATTGCCGCGGCGAGCGCCTGCTGCCGTTGCTGGCCGCGGGCTTGGTCATTGGCCGCGAACACCATCTGCTGCTCGGTCTGCTGGTTAGCCAAGCGCATAGCCTGCGTCTTGAACTCGCCGGCCTTCCGCTCAAGATCCTGGCCGACGTAGTCAGGCACCAGTTGCTGTGCGCGGAGCATGGGCGTCGCAAAATCAATCGGCCCCGTGAAATCCTGGATAGGCATCAGAAAATGCTCCCCAGGGCCTTAGTGATGCCGCTGGCGCTTCCGCCCCCGGGTAGGAACGACGAGGCCGCCTTGTCCAAGAACCCGCCAACGTTGTTGATCATCGAAGCATTGATGCCACCCTTGTTCAGGTAGTTGCCGGCCTTCGCCTGGCCGATCTGCCCCATGAGGTTCGTCACGTTATCCGTGGTGTTCGCGCCGGTTTGCGTCACGGTTCCCTGAGCGCCGAGCCCAAGCTGAGCCATGGTGCCGAAACCGGAAAGCGCCTGCTGATAGTACTGGGCGAGGATTGCGGGGCTGAGTTGGCCAATCGCCCCGGCCGTGTTGCCGCCCCTAACACCACCGGAGGCTGATGCCGTTTGCAACAGGTTCTCGTTCGCGTCGTCCAAGGACTGCTGATAAAACGGGGAGAGCTTCAGGTTATCGACCGCGGTGCCTTGAGCACCGGCACCATTGGTGCCCAGAAGGTCGCCGAACCCGCCGATCGCTTTTACCCCCGCTTCGGTGAACGGCATGTAGTCCGTGCGGATCTGCTGCTGAAACGCGTTCTGCGTGTCGATGCCGCGGTTCATAGCCGCGACCATGGCGTCCGTAGCTTTCTGGCTCGCCTTCTTCTGAGATCCGCCTGCGAACAGACCTGCCACTGCCGAGAATAGTCCCATGTCGCTCTTCCTAGTGAATTGTTGGGATGATGGGGTCGCCAGGGACACCCAGAAGGATCGAAGCGCAGGCCATGCCCTTGCTCGTGCGAAGGTCCGGCCCACCGTCTGCGGCAATGCTGACCAGCAGCCGCGCGATCTCGTCCGCGGACAATTCGCAACGGTGCGCGATCGCGGACGCGAGCCAATTAACGGTGAGGTCGTCAGCCTGAGCAGCGCGGTCGATGGCGATGCTTTCGCGCAGGCACGTGAACAGGCTTGGCTTACCGACGGCAGCGAGAGCTCTGTTAATTTCGGTAAATATGCCCATTAGCGGCGCCCTGATTCGGCCGGCAGGCTATGAGCTAGATCGGAAATCAGGCGGTTCTTGATCGTGATGATGCTGGTCAAAGCCACGGCACACCCTCCCAACAGGAGTAGTGCCCCGGAGCAGGCGTCATCATCCGATTAGAAAACAGTACCCCAAAGACGCAGCTCTTACAAGCGTCTGCGATTCTATCTCGTATTATTTCTGCCGCAGCCTGTGTACTTCTAATCAGAGCACGCTGCGGAGGAGAACGACGATGGTACCTAGGCGCCTGCCTTATGAGTTGCTCGTAATCGGCGCACTGTCACTTGGTAGCTCTGACATGCCGAAGACGTTCCACGCCAGTGATGCCGATCGGTTAGACGTCGCCGACGTGAATGCCCGAAATGCTATCGCCCGTATTGATGCGCTGGAATCTCGCGTCGACGATCTAGAGAGTAAATTGGAGATGTAGAGACCGCGTTGGCATCGCAACGAGCCACGAGGCGGTCGCTGCCTAGTCAGTTCGTCTGGAACTCGGCTGCTTTGTGTGCCGCACGCACGAAGCGTACGACAATTAGCTTCTGGTTCCGTTCGAGGACCGGCATCGGTGCCGGCTCATCGTCGTGCGTGAATACCACTTGCACACCGGGATACACGCCAGCCACTCCAGCTTCGAGCTTTCCCAAGCGGCGGGTCATATTCGTCATCGTCATTGTTGATCCTTTCGAGCGTCGTCGCCGGGCAACCGGCAGGTCAGAACCGTTGGTGCCGCGGGCATCAAAGCGAATGGCGCTCACCTCTCTCCGCAAGCCACGCCAGCGATCCCTCATCTACGCCGCTGAGATCCGGTGGGCCCAGAAAGCGGGCAGCTGCGTCATCCTCCATGTCGGCCAGCCTGTGCTGATCAGCCGTAAGCGGTTCGCCCCACCAGCGCTGTATCGGGAGCGGCAGAACGACAGCGCGCGCCTGTTCCAGCAGGCCAAGCCGGCGGCCGAGTGCAGTCTTGGTCATGACATATGCTCGTCAAGAACGGCGGCTACCCGGTCGGGTTCGAACCGCATTGCCCAGGCGACTTGCTGCGCCGGCGACCACCCAGCCCGAACTGCGACATGGCTGACACGATCGCTGTCGGCGTAGTTGGCGGCCAACGTGGACATGCGGGTCATGAAGGTCTTGGCATCGTCGGCCATCTGCTGTTGCTGTTGATCTGGCGTACCCGCGCGTTCTTCCAGGCGGCGCACTCGTTCAAGAGATCGGGTCATCATTTCACCTCCAATGCAGCGATGCGACGTTCCAGGTCGCCGGTCTCGACGATGTTCTTGTGTGCGGTGAGCAAGGTCATCACCCGGCCGGCTTCGTCTGGACTGATCTCGCCAGCCGCGACGGCGCTCAGCACCGCAGCTGATGCATCGACGAGATCTGCCGCGGTTGTAATCGGCGGCAGATCGACCGTGATCGGCGAGTCCTTGCGCGGCGGGACCAGACGCTCGAGGCAAAGACGCAACGCGACCGTGTCGCCTTCAAGCGCCATCTCGATCGCCTTGCGGGTGAGCGCCTCGCCCTCGCCATTGAGCAGCGCCTCCGCTGCCAGCGTGGCACGGGAGCGGGCGCCCTTAGGCTTGCCTGGGTTGCCCGGCTGGAAGGGACGGCCGCGCGTAATTTCGCCGTCGTTACGTGGCTCAGTCATCTGTCGAAATCCACATCATCGCCAGTTTCACCCGGTGCCAAGATCATCCCCCGTGCAGATCGAACGGGGCCACGTTCAGGAAATATGACTTTGGCCTTTGCCAACGCGGGGTTGCCCTGCCCCACCTGAGAATGACCGCCAGCATCTGCCCCACCACCCCCACCCCCTAAGGGGGGCGGGGTGGGGCGGGGCGCCGGTGATGCCCCACTTACCCCACCTTGCCCCGCCCCACTTCGCGAAGGTGGGGCAACCCCATCGACAGCCCATTCGCCGACTTCTACGAACTTCTTGTCTTCGCGCTTCTCGGGGCAGCGTTTCTCCACCACGATCAACGCACCATTCGCGATCCACTGGCGCAACAGGGCGTTGATACGCGCGCGGTCCCCCTTGGCGGTCGAGCTTGGGTCCAACCCCATCACTTCGGCGACGGCGATCCCTACCCAGTTCTTGGCCTGGCTGCTTTCCTTCCAGGTTCCCGCGTCAACGCTCTGCTGGACGCGGCGAAGATGATCAGGGGTTACGCCATCGAAGGCATCAGGCGGCGTCCAGCGCGTCACAACGCCGACGCTGTCGCCCTCGTCGCCGAATGGGTCCTCCTGACCCGTCGAGTTACCGACGTTCTGAGACGCGAGCCGGAACCACTGGGCTTCCTCCGCGGGTGCGCGGTTCGCCTTGTCGTCCTGCACAGTGAACAAGCGGCGGCGCTCGGCATCCTCGGCAATGCCGAACCGCTGCGCCTCATCCTTGTCCATGCGATTAAGCACCAGCGTCACGCGCGCCGCGGACACCAACGCGCTGGCACCGCGGGAGGACTCCGCCGTCACCTTCTCGTTGCCGAGCTTCTTGGAATGGTGGACCAGCACGATCGCGCAGCCCGCCCGCTTGGCGATGCCGGCCCAGGTCTTCACCACCGCGTCGATCGCGCCATTATCGTTCTCGCTGACGCCATGGGACGAGACAAAGGGATCGACGACCAGCACGTCGACCTTCCGCGCCAGCAACTCAGCGACTAGCCCTTCGACCACGGGGATGGCGATGCGGTAGCCGTCCCGGTCCTCGATCGCAATGCGCAGCTCGGCACCTTCGGGCCCACTATCAAGGAAGATACGGTCTTCGCACGATGCTTGATCGACACGGTGGAACATCGCCGCTGCCACCAACTGCATCTCAAGTTCCGCCAGCCCGTCCTCAAGGTTCCAATACCAAACCCGCTTCGGTCCTGCCCATACCGTCTTGCCGAGGATGTCTTGCCGGCCGCTCGCCAGCGACAGGAGCATGGATGCCACGAAGGACGACTTCCCGACGCCACCCGGCGCGACGATGGCGGACACGGTGCTGAGAAGCAGCCAGCGTCCCCATACCCAAGGGCGGCGGGGCAAGCTGCGATGATCTGGCCAGCGGAAGGGCGAGGCTGTGATCTTGACCGGCTCAGCGGCAGGGGCCCCCGCAAACGGCTCGGCGGCGTCAAAGCGCGCACGGAGAGAGGTGGCGTTCATCGGCGCCCCTCCATCAGCTCGGCATTGAAGTCCTTGAAGCCGGACGTCGGCCGCATGATCCGCACCTTGCGCCCTACTGCAGCGAAGGCATGTGCGGCCTTGGTGGCCGCTGCCTCCCCCGGCGCATCGCCATCGGCTCCGATCACGACAGCACGGGTCACGTCCGCCAGTTCCATGCGCGGGAGCATGGACGTTCCCGCAGATACCCACACCGACCGGCCCAACGCTTGGGCAAGCGTCAGCCCATCCTCAAGGCCTTCGGTGACGACCAAGCTGGCGACTGGCGCTCCAAGCTGGATGGCACCGCCAGCGACACGACCGAGCGACAGCTTCACCTCGGCAACGTCCGCCTTCCGCCCTTCCTCGGTCAGGAACGTGCGCTGGATACCGGTGAGATCCCCGTTGGGCGCGCACACTGCCGCGACGAGGGCGGGACGGCGGCCCTGCTCTTGGGGATACCGCAGCCGCGCGAACCGCAGGGTATGCGGCAGTTCCATGGTGATGCCGCGCGACCGCAGATATGCTTCGGCTGGTGTCCCGCTGATTGGCGTCGCCTCATTCCAGATCGACAGTGCTGCCTTCGACCAACCGGCCTTTGGCGTTGCCACCACACGTTGCTGTTCCAACTCGCGTAGGGCGCCGCCGTCCAGCATCTCGATCGCTGGCAACAGCTTCACGCTGTAGGCGCGCTGCACGAAGTCGAGCACGTCACCCTCGGCACCGCACCCGAAACACTGGAAGCGGCGATCGTCGGCGTAGATCGTGAAGCTGGGCGACTTGTCGGGGTGAAAGGGGCAGCACCCCTTCAGCTCACGGCCGGCACGCTGCAGCTTCACGCCGGCCTGCGCCGCCACGCCCGAAACAGGGAAGCGGTCGCGGATGTCGGCACAGATGCGCGGCAGGTCGGTCACGCGGTTCCTCTCACCTTCTCGCCCATAGGCGGCGTAGGGATCTATCAGCATCAGAAGTCTCCTGGCACTGAGGGGAGGCCAACGTCGGGACATCCGTCCTGCACCGCGCTGTCGCTCACAGCGACGTTGCAGATGCCGCCATAGACGTCGCGGTTGAGCGCATAGGCGGCTGTGATCGCGTCGGCACCGCGCGCGAAAGGCCCATGCTGCTCGCCCCAAGAGTTGCCGGAGGCGGACTCGTGCGACACGTGGAAGCCTTCCATGCTATCGCCATAGACGTGGACTGTGCCGCGGTCCTGACGGTGCGGAACCTGCATAGGGAGAACGCGGCTCATGCTGCACCGCCCGGCCGATATGGCCTATACGGCATCCCGAGCCGCTTGATGCAGATCGGCATGCCGAAGCGGCGGAAGGCGGTGACAGCGACGGACTGCGCGTGATAGAACGGCAGCCCTTCCTTGTGCCAACGAGCCCTGCGACCTGTAGGGCAGGCGCGGCCATAATCGGCCACCTGCCAACGATCGTCCGTCACCTGTAAAAGGACGAGCGCGCGCACCGGACCACGTGCGATTGGGTATATGACCGCGCCCATTATGCCGTCTCCAGCATGTTGGCCGTGACCATCACGAAGCCCTCGTCACGCCCGATCGCTTCGCACGAACCAGCCGTGACGATCAGCCATTTACGCGATTCAGCGTCAGGGCACCGGTCGACCAGCAGTTGCAGGGCGACAAGATGCGGCGGCAAACTGAACATGTCAGCCAGGTTACGAGGATCAGCCATGCGACATCCCCCACGCCATTTCGGCCAGCAGTTCCGCACGAGATCCGATGATCCCGAGGAGACGAAGCCGTTGAATACGGAGCTCGGTAGTGCTAATTCCGACCATGCTGCTGTTGAGCAAATTCGTGGAGGGTCGGACTGTGGCGGTCCGGCCCTTTCGCGTCTTAGGGGCGACGCTGCCCGCTGTGCTGAGCATCGCTGATCACGCCGCCTGATCGACGAGTGCGCGAATGCTGTCGGTCTTTACGAGCGTGCGGCGACCGATCTTGACGGTCTTCAGCGACCCTTCGTTGATGAGCCGGTAGATGGTGGTGTGTCCGATGCCGAGCGCGGACTTTGCATTTTCAATCGTGACGGTGATCGGGTCCATTTGTTGCCTCCCGAATGCCGGGAAATTCCGGCGGGCAACGAACCAGCTACACCAGAATTTCAGAAGCCGGGTTGGGGCTTAGTTGGGGTAGCAAAATGCAACTTAATCTCGGCACACCTGACTGCAAATGCGTGGCCTTGACCACCGTCTAGGTTACTTGGGCGGGTTCAGTTACGAATGCGCCCCAAGCCTCCAGCAGCGTCCGACGCATCTCTAGGAACGTCGTCCGCTTGTAGGCGCGGATAACCTTATCTGGCACAACGTGCGCCAGAGCCGCTTCGGCAACCGCCTCGGGGATCTCGTGCATTCGTTCAGCAGCCCAGTCGCGGAACGAACTGCGGAAACCATGGGGCGTAAAGGGCTGCTTGTCGTCCTTCAGCACCTTCGAGAGCGTCATGTCTGAGATCATGGTGCCCCGCGTCGAGGGGAACACGAACGCCTCCGACTTCCGAGCATCAGCGCTCTGCAACTGGCGGAGAAGCGCAACCGCCGCTGTGCTTAGCGTGACGGTATGTGGCTCACCATTTTTCATCAGCTCGGCAGGCCTATTCCAGTTGGCTGCGTCCAGATCGAAGTGCCGCCAACGCGCGGAACGCACCTCGCCCGATCTCGCAGCAGTCAAGATTTGGAACAGCAAGGCATTGCGCCCCGTCGTCGCCGCCTTCGATCGCAGTTCGGCGACGAACGCCGGCACGTCAGGATAGGGCATCGCAGCATAGTTGCCCCCCTTTGCCTGCTTCGACAAACCGACGGTGACTGACTTGGTGGGAGCTTCCGCCGCTCGCCAGCCTTTCGAATGTGCGAAATTGAGAACCGCCCTTACCCTCACTTTCACCTTACGTGCCGTCTCGGGAATTCGTGTCCAGATCAGCGCTAGCATGTCGCGGATGTGCCCGGCCTCGATTGTGTCCACCCGCAGGTTACCCAAGCTTGGATAGGCGTATGTCTCCAGCGACGTTAGAAACTCCGCTGCGTTCTTCGCCGACCAGCCAGCCTTCAGCGCTTCGTGCGTGGCTTTGACCGCATCTCGGAACGTCGGTGCAGGTCGCTTGTCCCGATCGCGTTCTGCTATGGGATCGCGGCCGTTGAGCGCATGCTTTCGTAACTCGACCGCCCGCTCCCTCGCCTCGGCTAGAGACAGGGCGGCGATGGAACCCAGGCCTATGTCCCGACGCTTACCGGATGTCTGGACACGCAGCATCCAAGACCTGGCCCCACTCGGCTTGACAAGCAGGTACAGACCGGCGCCATCTCCGTGGCGGCCAGGCTTGGCGTTTTTCACTGCGAGAGCATTCAATTTGCCCATAGCGATCCCTCATCCGCTCCCACACCTTTGCGCGGCTGGCCGCGAACGTCAACGAACAAATGCGAAACGCAGGAGCGGAATCAATCGGGAACACCAAGGGCGCAGCGAACAAAGACGAATACCGGCGAACAAGAAGTTTTATTCCTGCAACCGGCACCAATCCACTTATTCGGCGTTCCGCATTTTCAGATGATTAAGGTCGCCAGTTACAACATCCACAAGGGCATCGGTCTTGATCGCAGGCGCGATCCGGCTCGCATCCTTGAAGTGCTGCGCGAGATCGACGCCGATGTCGTGGCGCTGCAGGAGGCGGATCGCCGCTTCGGTGCGAAGGCCGGAGTCATCCCGCTGCACGCGCTGGAGGAACATTCGCCCTGGAAGCCGATCTCGTTCGGCATGCGCGCGAGCAGCATGGGGTGGCATGGTAATGTGCTGCTCGTGCGCAAGGATGCGGTGGTGCTCGACAGCGAGGCGATCCACCTGCCGGCACTTGAACCGCGCGGCGCGGTGATGGCCGACGTGCGCGTGCGGGGCACCGCGATCCGCGTCGTTGGCATGCATCTCGATCTCTCGGGCCTGTCGCGTAGGCGCCAGGCGCACGCGATCCTGACGCATGTCGAGGCCTGCGTCGAACGTCGCCCGACCGTGATGATGGGCGATCTCAACGAATGGAGCGCCGCTGGCGGTTGCCTGCGCGATTTCGGCAAGGATTATGCCTTTGCTCCGACGGACCCCAGCTTCCACGTCCGCCGCCCGATCGCACGGCTCGACCGCATCATGGTGTCGCGCGACTTCACGGTGATGGAATGTGGCGCGCACCACAGCGCCGCTTCGCGCAAGGCATCGGATCATCTGCCGATCTGGGCGGTGCTCGAACCCGCCTGATGCGTGAAAAGGAACTCCGCCTCGCGCTCGTCTGCTATGGCGGCATCAGCCTGGCGGTGTACATGCACGGCATCTCCAAGGAGATCTGGCGCCTCGCTCGCGCCAGCCAGGCTTTTCACGCCGGCGAGACCCCCGCGGCAGGCAGCCAGAACATCTACCGCGCCTTGCTGCAGGAGATCGAGGAGGAGACCGGCATCCGCGTCCGCGTGCTGGTCGATATTATCGCCGGGGCGAGCGCGGGTGGCTTGAACGGCGTCTTTCTGGCGCAGGCGATCACCACCGGGCAGAGCCTCGAGCCGCTCACCGACCTGTGGCTCGACTCGGCCGATGTCGAGGCGCTGATCGATCAGGATGCGGCACCGCATTCCAGCTTCTCCAAGGCCTGGGCCCTCCCCCTCGTCTGGGCCGCGGCGGGACGCAGTGCGAGCAAGGTCGACGAGACGGTCGATGCCGAAACGCGCGAGGAAGTGCGGCGCAAGCTGTCTCACTTCATCCGCTCGCGCTGGTTTGCCCCGCCTTTTGGAGGCGAGCGATTTACCGGCTTGATCCTGGACGCGCTGGAGGCGATGGCGAACGGCCCGCGGGGTGCGCGCCTGCTGCCCGAAGGACAGCCGCTCGACCTGTTCGTCACCGTCACCGACTTTCGCGGCCACCCCGAACGGCTGAGCCTGCATTCGCCCACCGAAGTGGTGGAGACCGAGCACCGCCTGGTCGTCAACTTCACCGATCACGGCAAGCCTGGCGACACGCTGGCCGATCCGGCCGAGTTGGCCTTTGCCGGTCGCGCCACCTCCAGTTTTCCCGGTGCCTTCCCGCCCTTCACCGTCCGGGAGCTCGATGCCGTGCTGGAGAAGCGCGCGGTCGCATGGCCGGGGCGGCTCGACTTCCTGAAGCGAATCCTGCCGCGCCGGTTTGCGGTCAATGCGGCGGAAGATGCCGTGCTGATCGACGGCTCGGTGCTCGCGAATGCACCGTTCCGCCCGGCGATCGATGCCTTGCGCGAACGCCCCGCCCGGCGCGAGATCGATCGTCGCTTCATCTATATCGATCCCACGCCCAAGGGATATCTCGGCGGTGGCGGACGGGCCTTGCCCAGCTTCTTCGAGACCATCATCGGTGCCGCCTCGCAATTGCCGCGGCAGCAGCCGATCCGCGATAATCTGGAGGCGCTTGCCGAACGGTCGCGGCGGATCGAACGCATGCGCAGCATCATCGCCGCGCTCCGCCCGGAAGTGGAAGCGCAGGTCGAGGCGCTGTTCGGCTACACATTGTTCCTCGATTCACCGACCACCACGCGGCTCGCCAGCTGGCGCAATCGTGCGCAAAAGGCCGCGGCGACCAAGGCCGGCTACACCTATGCCGCCTACGCCCATCTGAAGCTGACCGGCGTGATCGAGCTGATCGTCCGGTTGCTCTACCATGCCGGCGACGAGCCTGGCCCGGGCCAGTGGGAACGCATCCAGCGCCGTATCGACCCAGCGGTGGCGGCGCGCGGCCTGGACACGAGCGGCCCGAGCGTCGGCAAGGGCGCCAGCGGCACGATCGCGTTCCTGCGCGCGTTCGACCTCGGTTTTCGCATCCGCCGCCTGCGAATCCTCGCCCGCCGCCTCGGCGACCTCGAGATCGACGGCGCCGGGCACGATTTCGGCGATCTGCGCGAGGCGATCTATGAAAGCCTTGCGGCCTATCTCGATCGCAAGCGCACCGATCTGCACGCGCACCTGCAGCCCGATGTCCGCGCCCGGCAGGACGATGGCGACGCATTGCTCGACAAGCTTGCCGCTTCGCTCGACCTGCAGCGGCTCGACACCGAGACGGATGCGCGGCTTGCCGCCGCCTTTGCCGCCTTGCCCAAGGAGACGCGACGCCCTGTGCTGCTGACCTATCTCGGCTTCCCTTATTTCGACGCCGCCACGCTGCCGCTGCTGCAAGGCGAAGGACTCGACGAGTACGATCCGATCAAGGTCGATCGGATTGCGCCGGATGACTCAAGGTCGATCCGCGGCGGCGGTGCCGAGGCGACCTTGAAGGGCATCCAGTTCAACAATTTCGGCGCCTTCTTCAGCCGCGCATACCGCGAGAACGACTATCTCTGGGGCCGCCTCCACGGCGCCGAACGGATGATCGACATCCTGATCTCGACGCTACCGGAAACGATCCGCCTGAAAGCGGGCCGCGTCGCCGCCATCAAGCGCGCCGCCTTCCTGGCGATCATCGACGAGGAAGCGTCAAAGCTGACCGCGAGCCACGGCCTGATCGAGACCCTGCGGACGGAAATCGGCTAACGTGGTCCACAAGTGACGCTCTCGACATAACCGGGTGTCGTTCGCTCCTTCTCCGACGAGAACGGAAGGTGCGTGGAAGCGCCCGGCAAAATCCTGCGGCAAGCCACACTAGCCAACGCGCCTCCCCCACGTTAGCCTGCCGCCATGCAATTCCTCAAAATCCTCTTCTGGTGTCTTCTCGCCTTTCTCACGGCGATATTCACCATCGGCAATTGGACCACGGTCCAGATCAAGCTTTGGGGTGGCCTGGTCGCGGAGGTAAATCTACCGCTTCTGCTGCTCGTCATGTTCCTGCTCGGCCTGCTGCCCATGCTGCTCTACCATCAGGTGGTGCGCTGGCGCTTGCGGCAGCGCCTGAGCGCGGCGCAGGGCGCCGTTGAGACGCTACGCAGCACCGGTGCATCGACAGTCGTCGCCGTGCGGCCGCCGCTGCAGGCGGACCATGCGCCGGCGGTTCACTCTGGGGAGCATACGTCCACCCTCCCCTCCGGCGTGGCCTCATGAGCAACCGCATCTATGTCGCGCTCGACACCCCCGATCTGGCCAAGGCGAAGGCGCTGGCCAACCGCGTCCACCATCATGTTGGCGGGATAAAGCTCGGCCTGGAATTCTTTATGGCCAATGGCCGCGCCGGCGTGCGGGAGATGGCGGACCTCGGCCTGCCGATCTTCCTGGACCTGAAATTGCACGACATTCCCAACACCGTCGCCAAGGCGATCCAAGCGCTGCGCCCGCTCGAACCCGCGATCCTCACGGTGCATGCGGCAGGCGGACAGGCGATGCTGGAGGACGCCAAGGCGGCAGCGCCGACCGGCACCAAGGTTGTCGCGGTCACCACGCTCACCAGCCTCGATACGACTGATCTGGCCGCGATCGGGCAGCACGGAGACCCACAGGAACAGGTTCTGCGTCTCACCGAACTCGCCAAGGCGGCCGGCCTGGACGGCGTGGTCTGCTCCGGCGCCGAAGTTGCCGCAGCCAAGAGCGTCTGGCCGCGCGGCTTCTTCGTCGTGCCCGGCGTCCGTCCCGCGGACGGAAAGGCAGGCGATCAGAAACGCGTGGTCACCCCGCGCGCGGCGCTCGATGACGGCGCCTCGATCCTCGTAATCGGGCGGCCGATCACGCAAGCCGAAGATCCCGATCTCGCCGCGCGTTCCATCGCCGCCACGCTCTAATCAGTGCCGGCCAAGATAAACCGCCTCCAGGGCCACGTAATGGTGGACGCCGTGCGCGCCGCGGCCCGGATCCACAATAGCAGCTGGGAAGCGCTCGTCCCCGACAGCTTCACCGTCAATCTGGCCGCCGAGATTGCCGAGGAGCTGGCTTATGTCGAAATGGCGGCCGCCAAGCAGCGGCTGCGCGATCACATCTGCGAGACCTATGGCATCTCGATCCGCGAACTGAGCAGTCTGGCTATGCCGTGATGGCGTTTGCTTTTGCCGCGCTCAGACCGGACAGGACCTTATGACCACTCAAGCGAAAATCTGCGGCCTGTCCACGCCCGAAACGCTGGATGCCTCGATCCGCGCCGGTGCGAGCCATGTCGGCTTCGTCTTCTTCCCGCCATCGCCGCGCAACTTGAGCCGGGAGCGCGCTGCGCAGCTCGCTGCGCGCGTGCCGGGGCACGTGGCGCGCGTTGGCGTGTTCGTCGATCCCGACGACGCGCTGCTCGATGCGTCGATCTCGGCTGGTATGCTGAACGCACTGCAACTGCACGACACCACGCCGGCCCGCGGCGCACACATCCGCGCCGCCACCGGCTTGACGATATGGGCGGCGGTCGCAGTCAAGCAGCGCGCCGACCTCGACAAGGCGCGGCTTTACGCCGGCGCGGTGGACCGCATCCTCTACGACGCCAAGACCCCACCCGGGGCCTCGCTTCCAGGCGGCATGGGCGTCCGGTTCGACTGGACCCTGCTCGACGGCTTCCGCCACCCGCTGCCCTGGGCACTGTCCGGCGGGCTTGACCCACACAATGTTGCCGAGGCGGTCCGTCGTACCGGTGCCGAACTGGTCGATGTCTCCTCGGGCGTCGAAACCGCGCCCGGCATCAAGGAGGTGACGAAGATACAGGCGTTCCTCAAAGCGTTGGAAGAACGCTAAACATCCGTTCACCGTGATGGTGAGTGTTACTCGACACGAACGGGAGGAATGGTAAAGCCCTCCCCATGAACGCCCCTGACACGCTCACCCCCAATTCCTACCGCGCCCAGCCGGACGAGCGCGGCCACTTCGGCGCGTTCGGCGGTCGCTATGTCGCCGAGACGCTGATGCCGCTCGTTCTCGAGCTCGACCAAGCTTACCGGGCAGCCAAAGATGACCCCGCCTTCGCCGCGCAATTCGAGGATATGCTCGAACATTATGTCGGCCGTCCGAGCCCACTCTATTATGCCGAGCGCCTGACCGACGCGCTGCGTGCGTCTGCCCCCGATGGCAAAGGCGCGGAAGTCTGGTTCAAGCGCGACGAGCTCAATCACACCGGCGCGCACAAGATCAACAATTGCATCGGGCAGATCCTGCTCGCCATGCGCATGGGCAAGACGCGGATCATCGCCGAGACCGGTGCCGGCCAGCACGGCGTCGCCACCGCCACGGTGTGCGCGCGCTTTGGTCTGCCGTGCGTGATCTACATGGGCGCCAAGGATGTCGAGCGGCAGGCGCCCAACGTGTTCCGCATGAAACTGCTCGGCGCGGAAGTGCGCCCGGTCACCAGCGGTGCGCACACGCTGAAGGACGCGATGAACGAGGCGATGCGCGATTGGGTCGCCAACGTCCACGACACGTTCTACATCATCGGCACCGCCGCCGGGCCGCATCCGTACCCTGAGATGGTGCGCGATTTCCAAAGCGTGATCGGCACCGAAGCGCGCGCGCAGATGCTGGGCCGCATCGATCGCCTGCCCGACCTGCTCGTCGCCGCGATCGGCGGTGGATCGAACGCGATCGGCCTGTTCCATCCCTTCCTCGACGATGTCGACGTCAAGATGCTCGGCGTCGAAGCGGCCGGCCACGGCCTCGACAAGGAACATGCCGCCTCGCTCGCCGGCGGCTCGCCCGGCATTCTGCACGGCAACAAGACCTATCTGCTGCAGGACGAGGATGGCCAGATCACCGAGGCGCATTCGATCTCGGCCGGGCTCGACTATCCCGGCATCGGGCCCGAACATTCGTGGCTCCACTCGATCGGCCGCGTCGAATATACCTCGGCCACCGATATCGAGGCGCTCGACGCCTTCCAGTTGCTGTGCCGCACCGAAGGCATCATCCCCGCGCTCGAACCGTCCCATGCGATCGCCGCCGTGGCGAAGCGAGCGCGCGAGATGGACCGCGACCAGATCATCCTCGCCAACCTGTGCGGGCGTGGCGACAAGGATATCTTCACTGTCGCCCATGCGCTGGGAGTCGAGATGTGATCAGCGCCCGCAATCTGTTACTTGGTATCGTGCTCGGCGCGGTCGTCGCGCTGATCGTCCAACTGATCGGCCAGTACGGCTTGGCGCTTGGCCAGTGGACCGTCCGCGGCCCGCGTGTTGGCGAGGCGCTCATCACCGGCGCGCTAATCGGTGCCGTATCGCAGCTCGTCGGCCAGACGCGAGGGCGCCGATGACTCGCCTCTCCGCCGCTTTCGCCAAGAGCCACCCCGCGCTCGTCACCTTCGTCACTGCGGGTGATCCGACGCCGCATGCCACTGCCGCGATCCTTGATGCCTTGGTCGAAGGCGGCGCGGATGTGATCGAGCTCGGCATGCCGTTCACCGATCCGATGGCCGATGGCCCGGCGATCCAGGCCGCCAACCTGCGCAGTCTGGCCGCCGGCACTAAGACCGCCGATATCCTGGCGATCGCCAAGACCTTCCGTGCGCGCCATCCGGAAACCCCGCTGGTCCTGATGGGCTACGCCAATCCGATGACGATCCGCGGTGCGGACTGGTTCTCCGCCGCCGCGCGCGATTCCGGCGTGGATGGTGTGATCTGCGTCGACATCCCACCCGAGGAGGACCAGGAACTCGGCCCAGCGCTCCGTGCCGCCGGCATTGACCTGATCCGCCTCGCCACACCCACCACGGATACCGATCGTCTGCCTGCCGTTCTCGATGGCGCCAGCGGGTTCGTCTATTACGTGTCGGTCGCCGGCATCACCGGCCTGCAACAGGCGGCACAATCCTCGATCGAGGATGCAGTCGCCCGGCTCAAGGCCGCCACCGACATTCCGGTCGCGGTCGGCTTCGGCATCCGCACGCCCGAACAGGCGGCGGCGGTCGCCCGGGTCGCGGACGGCATCGTCGTCGGCTCGGCGATCGTCGATCTCGTCGCGGAACACGGCGCAGGTGCGCCCGCCGCCGTCCGCGCCTATATTCAATCTTTGTCGACGGCGATCCACGCCGCGGTCAGGGAAGTAGCATGAGCTGGCTCAACAACGTCCGTAACGCGCTCGCCTATGTGGTGCCGGCGAAGAAGGAAACGCCCGACAATCTTTGGCACAAGTGCAAGGGATGCGGGCAGATGGTGTTCCTGAAGGAGCTGGAGGAGAACATGCACGTGTGCCCGCATTGCGAGCATCACGAACGCATCGGCCCGATCGCGCGCTTCAAATACACGCTGGACGAGGGCAGCTATCAGATCATCCCGCTGCCCAAGGTGCCGGACGATCCGCTCAAGTTCCGCGACACCAAGAAATATGCCGACCGCATCAAGGCAGCGCGCGCCGCGACGTCCGAGGGCGACGCGCTGATCAACGCCCGCGGCACGATCAACGGGCACAAGGTCGTCGTCGGCGTGCAGGATTTCGCCTTCATGGGCGGGTCGATGGGTCTGGCCGTCGGCGAAGCCTTCATCCGCGGCGTCGAGAATGCGATCGAGGATCACTGTCCCTATATCATCTTCACCGCAGCGGGCGGCGCGCGCATGCAGGAGGGCATTCTCAGCCTGATGCAGATGCCCCGCGCCACCGTCGCCATTGCCATGCTCCACGATGCGGGTCTCCCCTATATCGTCGTGTTGACCGATCCCACGACCGGCGGCGTGACTGCCAGCTACGCGATGCTTGGCGACGTGCAGATCGCCGAGCCCAAGGCCCTCATCGGCTTTGCCGGCCAACGCGTGATCGAACAGACGATCCGCGAAAAACTGCCCGAGGGGTTCCAGCGCGCCGAATATCTGCTCGATCACGGCATGCTCGACATGGTCACGCACCGAAAGGACCTGCGCGCGACGCTCGCCAAGGTCGTGGACTATCTGTGCGTGAAGCAGGCGGCGTAGCGCTATAAAGCCCTCTCCCCTACGGGGAGAGGGTTGGGAGAGGGGCAGTGCCGCAGACCGACAAGCTGTTGCTGGAGCGCGCAAAGTCGATGCGCACCATCATGACCCAACCGGAGCGCGAAATCTGGACCGCCTTGCGCGGTAAGCGCTTCGAGAACACGAAGTTCGTGCGGCAGGTCGTGATCGGCCCATACATCGCCGATTTCGTTGCGAGATCCGATAAGCTGATCCTCGAAATAGACGGCGACACGCATACCGACGCCGAGCAGGATACGCGGCGCACCTCTTGGCTGGAAGCTCAAGGATATCGCATCATCCGCTTCAACAATAATGACGTGATGCATAATATGGAGAGTGTGCTGGAAACGCTCGCGCTAGCACTTGCTGCTGCCCCTCTCCCAACCCTCTCCCCAAAGGGGAGAGGGCTCTAAGATGCCCGACCACGCCACCTCCTCGTCGCCTGCCGTCCAGCACCAGCTCGACCGACTCTGGGCACTTTCCCCGGGCGCCGACATCCTCGGGCTGGAACGCATCACCACTTTGCTCGCGCGGCTTGGCGATCCGCAGGATCGCCTCCCGCCGGTGTTCCACGTCGCCGGCACCAACGGCAAGGGCTCGACCTGCGCGTTCCTGCGTGCCGCGATCGAGGCTGCCGGCCATGTCGTACACGTCTATACCAGCCCGCATCTCGTCCGCTTCAACGAACGTATCCGCGTCGCCGGGCAGTTGATCGACGATGATGCTCTGGCGTCGCTGCTCGCCGCAGTGCTCGACGTTGCCGACGGCATCGGCGCCAGCTTCTTCGAAGTGACCACCGCCGCCGCTTTCCTGGCCTTCAGCCGCACCCCTGCCGATGCCTGCATCATCGAGGTCGGGTTGGGCGGTCGACTGGACGCCACCAACGTGGTGCATCCCGTCGTCACCGGCATCGCGCAGCTCGGCATCGATCATCAGAGCTTCCTCGGCGACACATTGCTTGAAATCGCCAGCGAGAAAGCAGGCATCGCCAAGGCCGGTGTCCCGCTCGTCACGATGGATTATCCCCGCGCCATCCGCGAGCGGATCGCAACGATCGCAAGGCAAGCGGGCGCGCCGGTGCTCGCGCGAAACATCGCCTGGACCAGCGAAACCGCGCGCGACGCCGTGAAGTATAGCGAGATCGGCTTCACGCTCATCACCAACCGCCCTCGGCTGGTCGGCACGCATCAGTCGCGCAACCTTGCCCTCGCCATCGCCATGCTACGCCACCAGAAGGCCGTCGACATACCGGATGTCGCATTGCGCGCCGCCGCCGACTGGGCGCATTGGCCGGCACGGCTCCAGCATCTCGGGCCAGGCCCGCTCGTCGCGCGCCTTCCGTCCGGCAGCGAGATCTGGCTGGACGGCGCGCACAATGCCGCCGCGGCACGGCCGCTCGCCCAATCGCTCGCCCGCATCGCCCGCGATCGGCCCGTCACCCTTGTCACCGGCATGCTTGCCAACAAGGATGCAGCCAGCGTGCTGCGCGAATTGGCGGCGCAGGTCGATCATGTCATCGCCGTGCCGGTCCCCGGCCATGCCCATCATGAACCAGCGGCGCTGGCGGATATCGCCCGCATCCTCGGCCTGTCCGCCGAGACCGCTCCTTCGTTCGACGCCGCAATAGACACCTTGCGCGATGCCCCGCGCTTCGTGCTGATTGCCGGCACATTGTACCTCGCCGGTGAAGTGCTCGCCGCGAACGACGAGCCGCCGACCTGATTCCTTATTGATATTGACTTGCAATAACGAAGCGCCGACGCTGCTTGCATCAGCCGCGGAGTCGCCCTCGTCATGACCACTGTTCCAAACGCCCAGCCCACGGTTCATCCGCTGCCGCACGCCCTGCCGGGCTGCGCCAATGCCTGCCTCGCTTTGTTCGCGATCCGGCGAATGGGCGCCGGCGGCCTGGCGGACGCGCATGCCGCACACGCCTTTGTCGGTGCCTTCGGGGAGAGCTTCCGCCGCCCGCTCGTGCTGATGCGCGTGTTGATGGCGGAGCTCGCCGCCACCTCGACCTGCCCGATCGCGATTGCCCCCTGCTGCTGCGCCCGAATGACACCGGCGGAGAATGCGTTGATGGTGGTGCTCAGCCATCGCGAGGCGGCGCCGCTCGGCGCAAGACTGCTGCTTCGCGATCTCCTGGGGGTGCGCCACGTCGATGGCGTGCTGGCCAGCGCGAAGGCAGCAGCGCAGGCGTTCGCGGATGCCGGTCGGCCGATTTCGGCGTAGCGCCCGACCTCCGTCCGGAGCGACGTTGCTAGGCGCGCAATTCCGCCAGCCGTGCCATCGCCCAGCGGTACATATCCGCCTCCGCCGCGCGCTGCTGCCGGTCGAGCCGCTTCATCCGCGCCTCCACTTCCTCCAGCACGCCGCGCGCTTTCTTGTCCCAGCCCTCGGCGATGAGCAGCGCCGCATAACGGCAGCGCGCTTCCTCGCCCGGCAAGCGCGTCACGACATCGGCATACAAGGCCAGTGCCTCGTCCGTGGGCCCGAGCGCCTCCAGGATCCGCGCGCGCAGCAACGCCTGGCGGTCCTTGTCACCCTGGGAATGCGCTGGCGGCAATGCGTCCAGCGTGATCAGGGCGTCGGCTGCCGATCCGGTCTCGAATTCTGCGCGCGCGATCTTGGCACCAGTGTGCAGGTCCAATGGCCCGCGCTGCACCGCCTCTCAGTAGAGCGGCAGCGCCTCGTCGAAGCGGCCCAGCCCGGCCAGCGCATCGCCCAGCCTGATGCGGTTCGCCGCCGTATCGGCGAGATCCAGCGCGTCGCGCGCGCTGCGTACCTCGCGCTCGGGATCGAGCTTGGCCACGGCCTTGGCCCGCGCGGTACGCACGTGGCGGTTGCCGTGCAGCCGCGGATAGACCTCGATCACCAGATAGGCGATCGTGCTCGGCCCGGGCAGGAACATCAGCGCCATGATCCACAACTGGTTGCGGCCGTTGCGGATCACATCGATGATCAGCATCACCTGCACCGCCAGGATCGCAAGATAGACAATCATTCAGTCGCCCCCTGTTCGAACGTCGCCCTCCCCCGCCGTGCCGGCATCGCCGATCGAGCGATCGACCAGCCCGCTGCGCATCATCCACCAGAACAGCAGCACCCCGGGGAAAGCCAATACGGTGGTCAGCAGGTAGAAGTTCACATAGCCGAACGCCTCGACCAAGCCGCCCGCAGTCGTGCCGGTGACGAACCGGCCGACCACGCTCGATGCCGCCGAGATCAGCGCATATTGCGCGGCGGTGAAGCGCAGGTCGGTCAGCGCCGCGAAATACGCCACCACCACCACACCGCCAAAGCCGCTGGCGAAATTCTCGAAACCGATCGCACTTGCCATGCCGATGTTCGAATGCCCTGCCGCTGCCAGCCCGGCAAAGCTGAGGTTCGACAAGGCCATCAAGATCAGGGCAAGCAGCACGGATCGCTTCATCCCCATCTTGGCGTACAGCGCGCCGCCGACGAAGATGCCGACCAGATAGGCGATGAACCCGATCCACACGTCGTAGAATGCGATCTCGTCATTGGTGAACTTCAGATCGTCGAACAGCAGCCGCAACGTCAGGTTCGCCAGCGTGTCGCCGATCTTGTGGATCAGGATGAAGGCCAGCACGATCAGCGCGCCCTCGCGCGCGAAGAACTGGACGAACGGCCCCCAGATGGCACGGAAGAACGGCGCCGGCCCGCGTCGTCCGTCGCTCGGTTCCCGGTGCCGCTTCGGCTCGCCGACGATCAGCGCCGCGATCACCGCCGGCAGCGCGAGCGATGCGCAGGCCAGGTAAGCGAGTTCCCAGCCGCTGCGCGCGGCGATCACCAGCGCCAGCGCACCAGCGCCTGCCGATCCGATCCGCCAGCCATATTGCGACATGCCCGATCCCACGCCCAATTGCCTGGGCTCGAGGATTTCGATCCGGTACGCATCGATCACGATATCGAACGTCGATCCCGCCACGCCGACCAGGATCGCCGCGACTGCCGTCGCCATGATGTCCGCCTCGGGATCGATCAGCGCAAGATTGGCCACTGCCGCTACGACCAGGATTGCCGCAACGATCATCCACGATACGCGCTGTCCAAGCCGCCCGAGCAACGGCAGCCGGACGCCATCCACCACCCACGCCCACAGCCATTTCAGGTTGAACACCAGGAAGGCGAGGCTGAATGCGGTGACGGTCTTCTTGTCGATGCCGTCCTGCGCCAGCCGCGTGGTCAGCGTCGCCCCAATCATAGCATAGGGAAAGCCTGAGGAGATACCCAGCGCGAGCGCGGCGAGCGGGGCCTTCTCGACATAGGGCTTCACCCCGCCCCACCAGCCCGCGCCGGTCGTCATATCGGTCATTCGTCGCTCGCTCCCCGCATCATGCGGCGGAGCCTAGACCAGCGGCGCCAAGAATAAACCCCTGCTTACGCCGTCTCGAACAACCGGAACCCCGCAGGCAGGCGCTTCGGCGGCTTGCCGTCCAACACCCCCTCAACGGCCCTGATCGCGGCGAGCAACGTGCGCTGCGCATAGGGCTTGTCGAGGCACGCGACGGCCACGGCGCTAGCCTCCGCCGGACACTCTCCGGTGACGAACATCACGGGGATGCCGGCCTCCTGCGCCGCCCGCGCGACATCCAGGCCGCTGCCATCGGCCAGATTCACGTCCACCAGCATCAGGTCGATTTCGCCGGTATCCCGGATCACCACCATCGCATCGGCAACCCGGTCGACGGTGGCGACGATCTCGAACGCCTCGTCGCGCAAGAAATGCTCGGTGTCGAACGCTACCAGCGGCTCGTCCTCGACGATCAACAGCTTCGTAATGCGCCGTGTCTTCTTGCCGAAGAGCATTGGTGCGAGACCCGCCTTTGCCTTTGAGTTCGAGGCACAATGCCCCGAACCTCGTTACGCCTGCGTCTCTTAACGCGCCGCCTTAACCTTGGTCGCAAGTTTTTTTTTCGAGTCAACGCGCGATTACGCTGTATCAGCGCAGTCGTGCCAGATTCACCCGCCTCCCCCACCGCCGTCCACCAAGACGAGCAACGTCCCGTCCGCAAAGACGAACAACGTATCGCCAAGCTGCTCGCGCGCGCCGGCATCGCCTCGCGTCGCGAGATCGAGCGCATGATCGCCGATGGCCGCGTCGCGCTCAACGATGTCGTCATCGACACACCCGCGACGATCCTGAAGTCGCTCGACGGCGTCACGGTCGATGGCGTGCCGGTCGAGGCCCCTGCCGCCGCACGCTTGTTCCTCTATCACAAGCCCAGCGGCCTGCTTGTAACCGAACGCGATCCTGCCGGGCGGCCGACGATCTACGACAAATTGCCGCGCGACCTGCCGCGCCTGGTTCCGGTCGGCCGCCTCGATCTCAACACCGAGGGGCTGCTGCTGCTCACCACGGATGGCGAGTTGAAGCGTCAGTTGGAACTACCTTCCACCGGCGTCGAGCGTGCCTATCGCGCCCGCGCCTATGGCGACATCACGCAGGCGCAACTCGAAGAGCTGATCCATGGCGTCGAGATCGAGGGCGTGCGCTACGGCGCGATCAACGCCAATCTGGAGCGCCGCACCGGCGCCAATGTTTGGATCGAGATGATCCTGACCGAAGGCAAGAACCGTGAAGTGCGCCGCGTGCTCGAATATCTGGGGCTAAAAGTCAGCCGCTTGATCCGTACGCGCTACGGCCCGTTCCTGCTCGCCGATCTGCCGCCGGGTGGGATCGGCGAGGTGAAGGGCCATGATGTCGCCGCGTTCCGCAAGAACCCGACGCGCAACCCGCCACCCGAACGGCTGCGCCGCGATGAGAAGTTCAGCGAACGACCCAAGCCGACCCCGGTGCAGGCCAACACCGCACGGCCGCGGCCGGACGGCCCGCGCCCGGCCGCCACGCCGGCGCGCAAGCCAAGTCCGGTGCAAGCCGGCAAGCCCGCCACCCGTATCACGCGCGAGACGGCGTCCGCCGCGGATCGCGCCGCGTTCGTCGACAATCCCAGCCGCGGCACCCGCGCTGGTGGTCGTCCTGCCAAGCAGCCCGTCAAGACTGCCGGCTGGCAACCCTCGACCGACCAGCAGCCGCGCGAGGCGACACCGACGCCCGGCGCCGTGCGTCCCAAACGCTTCTACGACGCCAAGCCACCGCGTGCCCGTGAGGGCTCACCCGCAGGTGGTGCCCCGACGGGCCGGCCCGCGCGCGTGTTCAATCCCGAGCTTGGCCGCAACGTCCGCGCCAAGCCGGCCCGGCCCGCGCGTGACACAAGCGAAGCCTCACGCCCGTCGCGGCCTTCTTCGCGTCCCACGCCCAAGGGCGGCGGCAAGCCGACCGGCGGCAGCTCCACACCTCGTACCCGGAAGTAAGCTATGCGTATCATCTCAGGCCAGTGGCGCGGTCGTCCGATCGTTGCCCCCAAAGGCGACGCAACCCGGCCCACCGCCGACCGTGCGCGCGAGACCTTGTTCTCGATGCTGACCAGCCGCCTGGGCAGCTTTGCCGATCTGGCGGTTGCGGATCTGTTCGCCGGCTCCGGCGCGCTCGGCCTCGAAGCATTGTCGCGTGGCGCCGCCTCCTGCCTGTTCGTCGAACAGGATAAACCCGCGCTCGATGCCCTGCGCGCCAACCTGGCCAAGCTCGGTGCCAAGGGTGACGTGCGGGCACAGTCGGTTATGGCGCTCGGCCTCGCGCCCAAGCCGCTCGACCTGATCCTGATGGACCCGCCCTACGGCACCGGCGCCGGCGCCGTGGCGCTCGACAAGCTTTCGCGTCTCGGCTGGACCGGTCCTGCGACCTGGGTCAGCATCGAAACCGGCAAGGACGAGACGATCGAGGTCGACGGCTTCGCGATCGACGTCGAACGCAATTCCGGTAAGGCCAAGCTGACGATCTTGCGCGCGGTCTGACTTATTTCCCGTTCGTGTCGAGCAAAGTCGAGACACCCCGCGCGCCCTTAGCCGTGTGTCCCTGGACGTCGCTCGGGACGAACGGCGAGGGCGCCGCACGCAATAGCATCAGCCCCACCAGGCTCAACACTCCCGCCACCACCAGATACGCCCCCACCAGCCCCAGCCCGCCGCGCTCGGCCAGCGCCTGCGCGGCGATCGGCGCCAGTGCCCCGCCAAAGATTCCGCCCAGGTTGAAGCTGATCGACACGCCCGAATAGCGCACGCCCGGCGGGAACAGGGATGGCAGCCAGCCGCCGAGCGGCCCGTAGCAAAAGCCCATCGCGAACAGCGAGAGCGCCAGCCACGCAAAGACGACCCACAAGGATGCCGCACCCAGCATCGGTCCCATCAGCACTCCGGACGCCACGCAGCCGACGAACCCCCAGCGCAACATTGCCTGCGCGCCACCGCGATCGGCCAACACCGACGACACGATCACCCCCAGTGCCAGGAACAGGATTGCGGCGATCTCGAGCCCCAGGAACGCCTGCCGTCCATGGCCCAGCGTCGTCGTACCGTAACTGAGCGCAAAGGCGGTCGTGAGGTAGAACAGGGCAAAGCACGCGATCACCCCGACCGTGCCCAGGATCGTCGGACGCAAATGCGTGCGGAGCAGCTCGGCGATCGGCACCCGCGCCAGGCCATGATGCGCCGCCGCCTCGCGGAAGGCCGGCGTCTCGGTCAGCTTCAACCGCACCCACAGGCCCAGGCCGACCAGGATCGCACTCGCCAGGAACGGCACCCGCCAGCCCCAGTCGCGGAACTGATCGTCGGTCAGCAATGCCCCGAGCAGCAGGAAGAAGCCGTTCGCCGCAATGAAGCCGATCGGCGCGCCCAAGGGCGGGAACATGCCATAGCGGTTTTCATAGCCGGGCGGCGCATTCTCCACCGCCAGCAGGCTCGCCCCGCCCCATTCGCCGCCAAGGCCGAAGCCTTGCGCAAAACGCAGCACGCACAGCAACAGCGGCGCAACCCAGCCGACCTGCGCATAGCTTGGCAGGAACGCGATCGCGACCGTCGCCCCGCCCATCAGCATCAGCGATCCGACCAACGTCGATTTGCGCCCCAGCCGATCCCCAAAATGCCCGAACACCGCCGCCCCCAATGGCCGCGCGAAGAAGGCGAGCCCGAAACTGGCATAAGACAGCATCAGTTGCGCCGACTGGCTCTCGGTCGGGAAGAATAGCGGCCCGAAGACAAGCGCCGCGGCGGTCGCATAGATATAGAAGTCGTAGAACTCGACCGAGGTGCCGATCAGGCTCGCGGCGAGGATCCGGCGATGCGCCCGCATCGGACTGGCGGTAGCTGTCATGCCGCTAGGGATTTGCGCCGGAGTAGCCTCAGGTCAACCCCGCCTATCTTACACTGTTCCCCGGCGAAGGCCGGGGCCCAGTAGCGAGGCCGATGCAACTACGCGCAACATGTGCCAACTTCTGCTCACCAACTGGACCCGCGCCTTCGCCGGAGAACATCGTCGCCCGCGTTGGTCAAGCCCCGCCGTTCGCCCGCACCAGGCTCAGCAGCAACCAGTACAGCCCGCCCGACAGCAGCATCGCCGCCGGCAGCGTCATCACCCAGGCAAGCGCCATGTTGCGGATCGTCCGCACCTGCAGCCCCTGTCCGTTAGCAACCGACGCACCCGCCACGCCCGAGGTCAGGATGTGCGTCGTCGATACCGGCAGGCCGAAGCGCTCCGCCATCAGGATCACCGATGCGGCGACCAGTTCGGCCGATGCACCCATGCCATAGGTCATGTGGCTCTTGCCGATCTTCTCGCCGACCGTGATCACGATCCGCTTCCACCCGACCATCGTGCCCAGGCCCAGCGCAATTGCGACCGCGACCTTCACCCACAAGGGGATGAAGCGCGTGCCCGATTCCAGCTTGTCCTGATAGTCGCCGATACCTTTCAGTTCCGCGGCCGAGAAGCGCGTTTCCTTGTCCTCCGCCTTGGTCATCAGCTTCGTGGTGTCGAGCAGCAGGTACATGTCGTTGCGCACGTTGTGCGTGGCTTCGGCCGGCACCTTGCTCAGCGCACCATAGCCGCCGACGCGCTGGGCAAGATCGCGCGACACGGTCTCGACCGCGCCATACACTTCCGGGCGGTCGACCTGCTTGGCCTGCAGCGCGTCGGTGAGCACACCGCGCGCCGCCACCAGCGGAATGTCCAGCCCACGCGACTTGGCGTCGAACGTCGCGCTGACCGCATTGGCGGAGGCGACGAACGCCGGCGTGGCACTGTCCGGCAAGGTGCGGTTGAGCGCATAGGCGGTCGGCGCGCAGCCGATCAGGATCAGCATGATCAGCCCCATGCCCTTCTGCCCGTCATTACCCCCATGCGCGAAGCTCACCGCGGTGCAGGTAAAGATCAGCAGCGCGCGGATGCCTTTGGGCGGCGGCGCGCCCTCGGCCGGCTGCTCGTACAAAGCAGGCTTGCGAACGACCATCTTCATGGCGAACAGCAGCACCATCGCGGCGAAGAAACCGATCAGCGGCGCCATCCACAGCCCCGTCAGCACCTTGGTCGCCTGGCTCCATTCCACGCCCGCCGTGCCGCCGGCGCTGCCGCCTGTCAGCATCTGGTTGGCAAAGCCAACGCCCAGGATCGATCCGATCAGCGTGTGGCTGGAGGAATTAGGCAGCCCGATATACCAGGTCGCCAGGTTCCACAGCACCGCCGCCAGCAACAGCGAAAAGATCATCGCGAAGCCGCCGCTGCTGCCCACGTTCAGGATCAGGTCGACAGGCAGCAAGGTGATGATCGAATACGCCACGGCACCGGTGGAGAGCATGACGCCCAGGAAGTTGAAGAACCCCGACCATACCACCGCGGCATAGGCGGGCATGGAATTGGTGTAGATCACCGTCGCCACCGCGTTGGCGGTGTCGTGGAAGCCGTTGACGAATTCGAACCCCAACGCGATCAGCAGCGCCAATCCCAGAAAGGCGAAGACGCCCAGCGCCAGGCTCTCGCCCACCTGCCGCGTATCCACGAACACGCTGTAACCGGCATAAGCGAAGCCGCCGAACAGCGCGACGAGGAACAGAGTCCGAGCAATCGGCGGAACGGGTCGATCGAACCGCGAGTGATGGGGCGCGTCGTGGGGCGACGTTGAAGCCGCGATAGCGTGTGTGGCCATGATGATTTCCCTTCGCGGGTGTTCGTGACAGCTTCATGACAGTACGATGACAACGTTCGCGGCGGCCCGATCTCAACCATCGGCCCGCCACTTATTCCAGTCACCCGGGTTGAACCCGGGGGCAACGATCAGGACGGCACGACATCCCGCTCCAGCCGCCCGGCCCAAGCATAACCCCGGTAGCGCGGCGTGAAGGTCGCGCGCCAGGCCTGCCGCGCCGCCACGTCGTGCAGCGCCGCCGCCAAATCAGCCCGCGGCGTCACATCGAACTTCCCCAACCACGCGAACAATCCGCGCCGGAAAACCGCCGGCAGCCGCTCCTGTTGCCCGAAGTCGACGCAATCCACTCGCCCGCGCGCGACCGCCGCGGCCTGCGCCAGGGCAGCGCGCCAATCGGGGATCATCGAGAGCGTATAAGACATCATCACGCGGTCGAACGTCGCCTGCCCGAACAAGGCGATGGGATCGAACCCGGTCGCGTCGCCCTGGGCCAGGATGATCCGGTCGCTGAGTCCCGCCCGGGCGACATTCGCCCGCGCGGTGGTCAGCATCTCTTCGGAAAGGTCGATCCCGAAGCAGCGCGCCCCCGGCCACGCCTTGGCCACCGCGATCAGGTTGCGCGCCGTGCCGCAACCGATCTCGATCACGCTGCCGCCCCCCTCCTCGCCGGTGCCGAGATCGAGCTCGGCGATCAGCCGGTCGCGCCCGAGCAGGTAATATTTGCGCGTCAGATCATAGAAATGCCGTTGCCGCGCATAGATCGCGTCCATCCGCGAGGCGTGATCCACCACGCGCTCAACCCTTCAGCACGTACAGGTGCACGCCGCCATAGATCGAGGATCGATCGCGCGCGGTGTAATCCAGCGAGTCGGCCTCGCGATATTCCCAGCGATCGAGCAATTCGTCCGCCACACGCCCGGGCAAGAGGCTCGGCGCGGCTGCGGTACGGAAAAGAACGCGCGCGCCGGGCTTGGCGGTGCGCGTGATTTCGGACCACAACGTGTTCAACTGCTCGTCGGTCATCCAGTCCTGCGCGTCGAGCAGGATATAACGGTCACGGCTTGCCGCGGGTAGCGCCGCCAGATGCTCGGCAAGGTTGGCATGCAGCACGTCGATCCGCCCGGCACGCGCGGCGATATCGGCATGATGCGCCGGATCGAGATACGGCGGCACCGACTGCCCCTCGCCCGGTGCATAGCGCCGCCCGAACGCCTGCTGCGCGAAATAATTGTCGCTGACCGGGAAGTCGCAGGCCAGTTTTTCAAGCCGGCCACGCAACACCGCACGGATGCCGCCGGGATCGTCGTTCGACAGCGCGGCATATTGCGCCGGCGGGATGCCCAGCCCGAACAACGATGCCGGCTGGTCCATCAGCCAGCGCACGAAGCCCTTGTCGAACACCGGCGCCAGCCGCGTCTCGAACACCCGCCGCTGCTCCTCGATCGTCGCCGCGGCCAGCATCTCCCGTGGATCGATGCCGTACAGCCGCGCAACCAGATGGGCCGTGCCGATGAAGCCGCCGAGCAGCCCGCGCTTGTAGATGTTGGCGGCGAACCCGCGGATACGCCGCCGGCCCATCACGTCGCGGCCTTCCCAGTAACGCTGCGTCACCTCATCGAGATGCGGCCGCAACTGCTGCATATAGACGCGCACGTTGGCGCGATCGTCCGCCTCGCCGAAGAAGCGGTGGAATGTCGCATGATCCGGCAGGTGCAGAGCGGCAGCGATCTTCAGCCGGTTGAGCGCGACATGCGCGGTGTTGAGATCGACCGCGGTGATCCGCGCCGGATCGGCGGTCAGATACGACAGCACGTTGCACCCGCCGCTGGCGATCGTCACGACATGGCAATCGGGCGTGATCGCCAGCGCCTCCATGTCGACGACCGGGTCTTCCCAGATCTGCGCATAGACCAGCCCGCGAAACGCGAAAGTGAAGGCGCGTTCCAGCATCCCCGCCTTGCTCGCCCCGTCATGCTGCTGGACTGCCGCGCCGACCTTCGCCGTCGTCGCCCGATGAAGCTTCAAGCCCGCCATGCCGCGTACCCCTTGTGGTTCGCGTCGCCGCTACGGCGTTTCCATGACTCCGCCGTGACGGCCAGCGCTTGGGTCGGATCTTATTCTGGCCCCGGCACCATCAGCACAGCACTTTCCGCCTGCTTCTGCATCGAAGATCCGGCCACTCCAACGTCTGGGTCCACCAACCCATGATCCATAGACCGAGCCGCCCTGCCTTCACCCCGAGAGATACACCACATTGTGCTCCTGCGGATGCAGGAGCCCAGGGTACCAAGCGCAGCATATGTGATTCTGGCCCCCTGCTCTTGCAGGGCCGCATGAGCGGACCGACTTCAAATACGACACAGGGCCGAATATCGGCCGCCCTTAGCTGCCAGGATATCTCGCAAATTCGGGAAGACCCGACACATCCGCCATCCACGGCAGGCGCTCCGCGACCTGGATGTGCGCCGCCGGCGGCATGTCGGCTGCGGCGTCCAGCGTCGTAGACTGAATGTCGATGATCCCGGGAAGCATCTGGGCGTTGGTATAGAACAGCCCGGTGCCACACATGCCGCAGAATTGCCGCCGTCCGCTGTGCGACGATTCGTAGGTCACCGGCGCACCGATCACCGTCACCTGATCCTCCGGGTACGCGATCCACCCCACCATCGGTGCCCCCGCGCTGCGCCGGCAATCCTCACAATGGCACAGTGCATGATGCAGCGGCTCCCCCGCCGCCTGATAGGTGACCGCCCCACAGTGACACCGCCCCGTCGTCGACATGATCCACTCTCCCTATTCCCGATTTGTTCCACAAGTCGGGGCCCGGGACAAGTGCTGATTCCCCGCCTGCGGCTTGTTCGCAGGCGGGGAGGATCGACTACATTTTATAGGACAACCGGACATAGCCGAACCGGCCCGGCACGTCGTACGTCGTCGGATCGTAATTGTTCAGGCTGCAGCTATAGCAGGCTGGCGGATTGCTGTTGAACAGGTTGTTGACGCCGAGCGTCAACGCAATCCGATCCTGCATCCAGCTTGGGCTGAACTGTACTTGCGCATCTCCATAGAGGCGGCTCTTCATGCGGTTCGGGCTGTTGTCGGGTTTCACGTCGTCGACACCATCGATATACCGTCCGGTGATCGACGCAGCGATGGGCCCTACTGCCCAGTCGATCGTGGCCTGCCCCTTGAACTTGGGATAGGCCTGGTCGGGGCTTCCGCGCTCGGTGCCGGTATATTCGGTGGTGGTGCTGCCTGTCGTCGCCGGCACCGTTTCCGAATATTTCAGCAGGTAGTTGCCCGCGGCATACAGGCCAAAGCTGCCCGCGCCGGTCTCCGACGTGCGCAGGTTGAACGTCGCATCGATGCCCTGCGTCCGGATACCGCCGGTATTCAGCAGCACACCGTTGATCGACGAGATGATCCCGCTTGGTGCACGACGGATCGCAGCGCAGCTCAACGCGTCGGCGACTTGCGCGCAACGGTCGAGCAGCACGTCCGCGCCGATCGATGCGATCGCGCCCTTCACCTTGATGTCATAGTAATTGACCTCCAGGCTCAGCGTGCGCAGCGATCCGCCGCGTGCCCAGGCCGGGCTGTATGCCCCACCAAACAGGATCGTGCGCGCCGTTTCCGGCTGCAAATCCCGGTTGCCCCCGGTCAGCACCGGCAGCTGGCCGTTCGGCTCCTGATAGCTGCCGCTCACCGGCACGCCATTGGCCACGCAATTGGCGCGCACCGTCGCTGATGCCTGATATTGCGATCCGGCGATGTTGGAGCAAGGATCGGACAGCGGCTGATCGAAGCGCGACTGCGCACCGTACAATTCGCCGATCGATGGCGCCCGCAGGCTTTCGGCATAGGAACCGCGCAGCAGCAGGTCGCTGACCGGCTTCCATAGCACGCCCCCGGTCAGCGTCGTGTTGCCGCCGAAGGTCGAATAATTCGAATGGCGCGCCGCACCGTTCAGTTCCAGCGACTGGAAGAACGGCACGTCCTTCAACAACGGCAGCCGCAGCTCGCCATACAGCTCGTCCACGTTGAACTGGCCGCTCGCCGCCTGCGCCGGGATGTCGGCACCGAGTCCGGCCTGGATGACCGGATCGGGTACGAAATTGCCCGACTGGAAGCGATGCTCATAGCCGATCGCGATGCCCACCGGCCCGCCCGGCAGGTCGAACAATTCACCCGTCAGGTTGGCGGTATAATCGTCGAGCCGCTGCGAACTGCGCGAGCGTTCGTCGAACCCGACATAGGCCAGCATCTCAGGGGTGATCGATCCCACACCACCAAAGAAATTGAACGGCACGCACGGCCCGGTGCAGTCGCTGACCGGCCCAAGCGCTTGCTGCAGCCGCGCAACGTTGACGTTGCCGGTGAATAACTGATGCGCGTCATTCTGCCCGACCGAGGCGTTGGCATCCCAATACCAATTGCGCCCGAACATCTGGAACTTGCCGTCCAGCGTGCCGGTGACCGACATGGTGTCGACCTGCTGGCTGTAGGTACGCTGCCCAGCCTCGACCAAGCGGCGGTACACCGCGGTATAGTTCTGCCCCGGCACCAACGTAGCGCCGAACGGATTGTACGGATTGGTGACGTCGACCGAAATCGTGTCGAGCAGATTGCCGTTGCCGACATCTGGCCCGATGCCAAGTGGCAGGAACGCCGCTCGGTTCTGCGAATTGCGGCGGTTGTACACCGCCTTCACGCGCAGGTTGAGCGCATCCGAGAACTCCGCGCGCGCGTTGACGAAGCCGCCATAACGCTCGTTCGGTGTCAGGAAGTAATTGAGCGGCGCGAAATTGTACCGATCGGCAGGCAACAGCAACTTGAAGTCTCCGGTTGCTAGTGTCGGATCGTAAACCGGGCGTCCAGCTACCGGTCCACGCAATGTGAGATTCTGCCCATTAACGACAAAACGCCCCAGCGGCGTGAAGCTCGAACACCCGCCGATCGGCTCGGCACAGCTCGCCTGTCCGGGATTGGGAAATTGCGAAATCGAGCGGTCGCTGGCGCGCACGTCCTGCTGCTTGGTATAGAAAACGCCCGCATCGACATGCGTCTGCGGCCCGCCAAAGCCATAGCTCAGCTGGTAATTCTGCGTCTGCCCATCATCCTTGCCCAGGAACTGGCCATATTGCGCCGACGCGCTCAGCCCCTTCTGCCCGGACTTGGTGATGATGTTGACGACGCCGCCGATCGCGTCCGAACCATAGAGCGCCGACGCCGCCGATTGCAGCACCTCGACGCGGCCGATCATCACATCGGGAATCGAATTCAGGTCGACCGTGCCCGGAATGCCGCTCGCACTCGCGCCGTTGACGTAGCGCATGCCGTCGACCAGCACGAGCGTCCGCTTGGCGCCCAGATAACGCAAGTCGATCGCCGCCGATCCCGCGCCGACCCCGCCGCCGTCGGGTGGGTTGCCGAGATTGCCCGAATTGTTGAACTTGGTGTTGAGCCCCCCCGACGAGCTCGGCAGCCGCTGCAGCACGTCGGCAATCGAGGAAAGCCCGGTTTTCGCGATTGCCGCCTCGTCGACGACGACCACCGGCTGCGGCTGTTCGGTCGGGTCGCGGCGGATGCGCGATCCGGTAACGACGATGTCGTCGGCCGCCACTGTCTCCACCGCAGCATCGCCCGCTGGCACGGCCGTTTGCGCGTGCCCGATACCGGCCGCCAGCATCGCCATCGGCAGCATCGCACCGCAGCGCAAGATCGTCTTGTAGCGCATAATTTCCCCACATCTGATACCCAGGAACATAGAAGATATCGCAACGCAGCAGGCTGACAATCGCAATACTGCGCGCCGAAGCCCATCGCCAATCGAATGTTGCAAGCTGTTACAGGAATGCAACAACCCGCTGCCCACGCTGAAAGCGCGCCTTCACGGCGCCGATAGTTCTTTTTCCTACCAACCGAGGGGATTATCAAATACGCAGATCCTCCGATGTCATTCGGCGCCGCGTCCGGCGCGGCAATGGGGATCGTTCGAAGACCTGGAAACTGGGAGACCATTGATGAAGAAGTTCGTGACCCTGTCGCTCGTGGCCGCTGCCGCGCTGACCGTTGCTGCCTGTGGCGACAAAGGCGCCGACAACAGCGCGACGTCGATCGACAACACGACCGTGCTCAACTCGGAAGATGCGCCGCTCGAGAACTTCAACGCGGAAGATACCGCGCTGAACACCGGCGACAATGTCGCGCTGGACGATGCGAACAGCAGCGTCGAGCTCAACGACACGGCCGGCAACACCGGCGAATAAACCGCACTCGCTAGCCGGCAAGTGAGGGCCAGCCGCCTGCGAGGGTGGCTGGCCCTTTTTCGTTTCAACAGCCGGCGCCCAAGCCCAACTAGCGTGCCGACAAGCAAGACTTTATTTCCGATCGGCTAAGTAGGAATTACATATTCCTGCGTCAGGTTTGCTCCCTGGACGGCCTCGGCCCGACACGCGTGTCGGGCCGTTGTTGTTGGAGCACCGAAGAGCGCACGCCAAGGTTGCCCTGCCGCCTCGCGTTCCCTACCTGTTCACGAATGTCCTCCGCCCCGACCCACGCCCCCGAACCGCCGTACCTGCGCGGCCTGAACCCGCCGCAGCGCGAAGCCGTGCTCACTACCGAGGGTCCGGTGCTCGTCCTCGCCGGGGCCGGCACCGGCAAGACCGCCGCGCTCACCGCGCGCCTCGGCCATCTGCTCTTCACCAAAAAGGCCTGGCCATCCGAGATCCTCTCGGTCACCTTCACCAACAAGGCCGCGCGCGAGATGAAGCACCGCGTCGGCAAGCTCGTCGGCGACGTGGTCGAGGGCATGCCCTGGCTCGGCACCTTCCATGCGATCGGCGCCAAGATGCTGCGCCGCCATGCCGAGCTCGTCGGCATGCAAAGCAACTTCACCATCCTCGACACCGACGACCAGCTCCGCCTGCTCAAGCAATTGATCCTCGCCGCCGATATTGACGAGAAACGCTGGCCCGCCCGCGCGCTCGCCGGGCTGATCGACGGCTGGAAGAACAAGGGCCTCGTTCCTGCAGACATCGACGCCGGCGAAAGTGAGCTCTATGCTAATGGTCGCGGTGGCGAGCTGTACGCCGCGTACCAGACGCGCCTCATCGCGCTCAACGCGTGTGATTTCGGCGATCTGCTGCTCCACATGCTCGTCATCCTAAAGCGCGACCGCGAAGTGCTCGCCGACTATCAGCGCCGCTTCAAATACATCATGGTCGACGAATACCAGGACACCAACAGCGTCCAGTATCTGTGGCTCCGTTTGCTCGCACAGGAACGCAAGAACCTGTGCTGCGTCGGCGACGACGACCAGTCGATCTATTCCTGGCGCGGCGCGCAGGTCGAGAACATCCTGAAGTTCGAAAAGGATTTCCCCGGCGCGAAGGTCATCCGCCTGGAACAGAATTACCGCTCAACCCCGCACATTCTCGGCGCCGCCAGCGGCGTGATCGCCAACAATAGCGGCCGCCTCGGCAAGCAATTGTGGACCGAGCTCGACGTCGGCGAGAAGGTCAAGGTGCTCGGCGTCTGGGACGGCCCCGAGGAAGCGCGCCGCGTCGGCGAGGAGATCGAGACGTGCAAGCGCGCCGGCAAATCGCTCGACGACGTCGCCATTCTCGTCCGCGCCCAGCACCAGACGCGCGAGTTCGAGGACCGCTTCATCTCGATCGGCATGCCCTATCGCATCGTCGGCGGTTTTCGCTTCTACGAACGCGCCGAAATCCGTGACGCGCTCGCCTATCTCCGCGTCGTCGCGCAGCCCGCCGACGATCTCGCCTTCGAACGCATCGTCAACGTGCCCAAGCGCGGCCTTGGCGACAAGGCAGTGCAAAAGGTCCATCAGCTCGCCCGCGCCACCGGCGTCCCCCTCACCACCGCCGCCGCGCGCATCCTCGACACCGACGAGCTGACCGGCGCGGCGCGCAAGTCGCTCGGCAATCTCGTCGGCGACATGGCGCGGTGGCGGGCGCTGGCGGGCGAACTCCCCCACCCCGATCTCGCCCGCCAGATCCTCGACGAGAGCGGCTATACCGGCATGTATCAGGCGGAAAAATCCGCCGAAGCCGCCGGCCGGCTGGAGAACCTCACCGAGCTCGTCCGCGCGATGGAGGAATACGAGAATCTCGGCGCGTTCCTCGAACATGTCAGCCTCGTCATGGATAACGAGAGCAATGCCGAGGATCCCAAGGTCACGATCATGACGATCCACGCCGCCAAGGGCCTGGAATACGACACCGTCTTCCTGGTCGGCTGGGAGGAAGGCCTGTTCCCCTCGCAACGGTCATTGGACGAAGGCGGTCTCGCCAGCCTCGAAGAGGAACGCCGCCTCGCCTATGTCGCGATCACCCGCGCGCGCCGCAAAGCGGTGATCATCCACGCCGCCAACCGCCGCATCTACGGCCAGTGGACCAGCAGCATCCCTAGCCGCTTCGTCGGCGAATTGCCCGACCATCATATCGAGCAGGAAACCACCATGTCGGGCGGCGCCAGCCTGTGGCAGGCCAATTGGAGCGAACGCGCCGACCCCTTTGCCGATGTCGCGCGCGGCGCCGGCCGTGGCCCCGGCTGGCAACGCGCGGCCGGTGTGGGCGGCGGCATCGACCCCGCCAAGCCCGGCGGCAGTTTCACCAGCCGCACCTTCTCCCGCGAGCCCAGCCGCGTGGTGGAAGCCCGCGCCTCGGCCGTCAGCCTCGGCAACAAGGGCCGCGACGATGTGTCGGTCGGCATGCGCGTGTTCCACCAGAAGTTCGGCTATGGTGAAATCGCCGAGATCGAAGGCAACAAGCTGGAGATCGATTTCGAGAGCGCCGGGCGCAAGCGGGTGATGGACAGCTTCGTGACGGTAGGCTGAGTAGGTCGGTCCCGCAGCCGTCACCCCGGGCTCGACCCGGGGTCCAGCTTCTTACTTCTTAGAGGAAGTCGCAGGACCGTTGGTCGCGCTAAGTGACGTAGGAATCGCTCTCGCGCCGATTGAGCGCAGCAGGCCACCGGTCCACCCAACATGTACCCCAGCCTACACCCGCATTCAGGAACGATATCGCCGCCACCGCGTACCCCTCTCCGCATAGCCCATCCCGGGCTCCCGAAAGGAACGTTCGCATGAAGATCGCCCATCTGTTCGCCGCCGCCCTGCTGGTCGCCGGCGTCGGCGTATCGGCCGAGGCATCCGCCCAGCGCTATGACGGCGGCTACAATCAGGACATCCGCTACGATCGCGGAGACCGGCACGATCGTTATGATCGCCGTGATGGTCGCTACGACCGCCACGACAATCGTCGGTGGGATCGCCGCGATCGCCGCAACTGGCGTGGCCACCGCGGTCGCAACAACTGCCGCATCGTCTATCGTCACCACCAGCGCTACACCGTCTGCCGCTAAGCCGACGTTCAAGGGAGGGGAGCGTTCGCGCTCCTCTCCAACAATCGGCGCGCCGCGGCGCCCGGGCATCTTCAAATAACGGGTTCGGCGCGTCACATTCGCCCGATGACCGCCTCAGCCGCCCCTCGCCCGCCCGCCGATCCGCCCTCCTCGCCCGAGGATGACGATTACGCGCTCACCTTCACCCCCGCCCCGTCGCTGACTGCGCGTCACGATGGCTGGACCGAACAGCGCCAGTGCCGCTTCATCCTGCTGCTGCGCGAGATCGGCGTGGTCGATCGCGCGGCAAAGGCTGCCGGCTGCTCCGGCCAGTCCGCCTACAAATTGCGCAACCGGCCTGGCGGCGAGGATTTCGCCGCCGCCTGGGATCGCGCGCTCGCCGAGGCCTGCGACCGTGCCTTCGATCTCGCGCTGGACCGCGCGACGAACGGCGTTACCGTGCCGCGTTTCTACCGCGGCAACTTCACCGGCACCACCACGCACCGTCTCGACAACCGCCTCGCCATGGCGGCGCTCACCGCTGCCGATCGTCGGCCGCGCATCGATCGCAAAATTGGCAAAGGCGAAACATGAGGCGCGTGCAGAGAAACTTCCTCAACTTCGCCGCCTCGATTGTAGCGGTCAGTCGGGCTCGACCGCCATCAATGTCGTGTCGGCATATTTGAAGCTGCCGGTCTCGAACAGCGGGCTGACGCGAAACGCCCGCGGCGTCAGGCGCAGCGCGTTGAGGCCGACCAGCTTGAACGTGCCGATCTTCGGCTCCTTGGGCGGCTTGCCGTCGCGCGCGATCACCTCGGCATCGACGAACAATTCGTCATGCTTGGTATAGATGACATGCGGCGCGAGCGTCATCTCGATCTTGTTGTATGTCGCGGCGATGCACATCTTGCGCACGATCGCCTCGAACACCGTGGGGGTGGTCGTCGGCACGATGGCGGCGGGCCGCTCAGCGGTCATGGTATCGGTCATCCCCTTGATCTAGCGTTTGCGCTGCACTGCAGCAAGAAACTTTACGGTAAACGCTGTCTTTCCGAGTTGATCTAGTCCTGCGGGCTGTCGCATTGCCTCGCACATCATAGCCTCCAGAGTTCCCAAGCCAACAACATCCTCAGGGATAAAGGCGCAGCTAAGTGGTTTTTGCCTTGATACATCAACACGATGTCCGCCAGGAACACCGGCGGTTGCCCGCTCGCTGAAACGGATAGTTCAGCGCAAGGTGCGGCCTTGGCAGCAGCCGCATGATCCAACGAGCAAGGCCGAGCACGATGACAATTCCCTCTCTGTCGGTCGCCGACGGTCCGCTGTCCGCCCCGCCGGAGCCGGATATCGTCCTCGGCACGCGCGAGCAGCTCCTCCATCTGCTCGCCGAGGCAGCGGAGATCGAACATACCTTGATGTGCAGCTATCTGTATGCCGCCTTCAGCCTCAAACGTGCCGGCGAAGCCGGCGTCTCGCCGGCGCAGGGCGCGGTGCTGGAGCGCTGGCGCAAGACGATCATCGCTGTCGCCGTGGAGGAGATGGGCCACCTCGTGATCGTGGCCAACCTGACCGTCGCGGTCGGCGGGCGCCCGCACTTCGCGCGGCCCAATTTCCCGATCTCCCCGGACTATTTCCCCGCCTGCGTTGCGGTACGGCTGACAGCGTTCGACGCCGAGACGCTGGAACATTTCATCTTCCTCGAACGACCACAAGGCGTGGAGGGACAGGATGGCGACTCCTTCGAACAGCAGGATTATAGCCGCGACCAGGCGCGCATCGGGCTGATGCCGAGCGCACAGGACTATGCCACGATCGGGCATCTCTACGAGGCGATCCGCGCCAATCTCGTGGCGCTGGAGCGCCAACTCGGCGGCGACATGCTGTTCCTCGGCGACGCAGGTGCGCAAGTCGGTCGCGACGTCATCGATCTGGAAGGCGTCATCCCGATCCTCGACCTCGAGGGCGCTACGGAAGCGATCGATGTGGTGATCGAACAGGGCGAGGGATCGTCCACCGAGCAAGAAGAGTCGCACTACCGCCACTTCCTGGCCATTCGCGACGAGCTCGCCGAGATGACCCGCAACGATCCCGGCTTTGCGCCGGCATGGCCGGTGGCGGACAGCCCGGTGCTGCGCCGCCCGGCCGAGCCGAACGGCACGCTGTTCGTCGATCATCCCGCGGCGACGGGGCTGCTCGATTTCGCCTGCGCCAGCTACGGCCTGCTGCTGCGGCGCCTCGTCCAATGCTTCGGCCGTACCGGCGCCAACCGGGCACAGGAGCAGAAGCTGCTGATGTCCGCGGCCATCGACATGATGCATGTGCTGGGCGACGCTTCCTCGCTGCTCGCCCGGCTGCCCGCCAGCACGACCGAAGCCGATGTGCATGCCGGCATGACGTTCACGATGCTGCGCGGCATGGAGCCGCTGCTCCCTGGCGAGCCGGAGCGTCGCATGCTCGCCGAGCGCGCCGCCGATCTCGCCCGCGCCGCCCGCCACGTCATGCCGGACGCCGCAGGTAAGTTGGACAAGATTGGGGAGACGCTCAAGACGCTCTGAGCTGCGCCAGCCCCAAAGGGTCGACGGTTAGCAGTACGGTAATCGTCCGGTCGTAGAGAGATAATGGTCAGGAGCATCCATGTCCCTTCTACGCGCGCGTTCCTTCTATCTGGTGATACTCACCTTCGGGCTGCTGCTGTGCTGTGGGTTCGCAGTGACGGGATTGCAGTGGCAGCAGGATCGCTCCGACCGGTTGGTCAACCACACGGTCCAGGTGCAGGCGCGCCTGGCGCAAGCGCGGATCGCCAGCCTGCGGGCCGAACTCAGTCGCCGCGGCGCTGTGCTGACCGGCAACCCACAGGACCTGGCGGCGGTGGATATCGCCCGCGCCGAGACCCGCACGCAACTGGCCGCGCTCGCCGACATGACGGAGGACAATCCACGCCAGCAGCTCAACGTCCGCGCACTGACCGACGTGATCGACTGGCGCTTTGCCGACATGGATCGAACGTTCGAACTGCTCCGGCAAGGCAGGATCAATGAAGCGGCAAGCCTGATCGACAGCCCGGCCAATCGCAATGCCAGCACCGCCATCACCGACACGATCACTCGCATCAACGACGAGGAAGCACGTCTGTTGAAGCAACGTGCCAACCGCTCGCTCAGCCTGGAGCGCCTGGCCAAGGCGGTCCTTGGCGTCAGCGTGGTGATGATCCTGCTGTTGGCGGCGTTGGTCTGGCACGATCGCATGCTGCGGCTGCGCGCGCTGGGCGATGCCAATAACCAGCTCGCCGAAGACATCCAGAAGCGCGAACTCGCCGAAGCGCAATTGCAGCTATTGGCGAACAACGCCACCGATGCCGTATTCCGTGTCTGCCTGGATGGAACCTTCGACTACGCATCACCTTCCACCCAGCAGGTGTTCGGCATCGATCCGGCGCTGGTGGTCGGTCAAAATGTCATGCTCGGCGTCCATCCCGAGGACGAAGCTGTGCTCTCGAGCGGGCTGGAGCAGCTGTGCAGCGGAGAGCGCGACCGCATGCTGATCACCTACCGGACGATCATGCGTGACGTGCCGGGAACATGGCGTTGGGTGGAATCCAATGTCGGCCTGGTCCGCGGGAAGGACGGGCAGCCGCTCGAAATCATCTCCGCCGTGCGCGACATTACCAAGCGCAAGGAGCTCGAACTGGATGTGGAGGCGGCCCGGCAGCGGGCCGAACTGGCAGTCCAGGCAAAATCGACCTTCCTCGCCAATATGAGCCACGAGATCCGCACGCCGATGAACGGCGTGATCGGTTTCACCGAGTTGCTTCTCACCGGCAAGCTCGCCCCGGAACAGCGCCGTCAGGCCGAACTGATCGCCGATTCAGGACGTGCGATGATGCGGTTGCTCAACGACATCCTCGATCTGTCGAAGGTCGAAGCGGGGCAGATGCGCATCGCCAGCGAAGCGTTCGACCTGCGCCATGCCCTGCACGCCTGTGTGCGGCTGGTCACGCCGGCAGTGGAGCAAAAGGGCTTGGCGCTGCATCTGGAGATCGCCGATGCGCTCCCCCGGATGATCAAGGGCGACGGGCTCCGGCTACGCCAGATCATCCTCAACCTGCTCGGCAACTCCGCCAAGTTCACCCCGCAGGGATCGATCACCCTGCGCGCGGCGCCGATCGAAACCGCGGAAGGTGCCAGCCTGGCAATCGAAGTGGAGGACACTGGCATCGGCGTCGACCCGGATCGCCAGGCCGCAATATTCGAGACGTACGTGCAGGCAGAGGCAGGCACCGCCGCGCGTTTCGGCGGCACCGGGCTCGGCCTGCCGATCAGCGCGCGCCTGGCCGAATTGATGGGCGGACGTCTGGAGATCACCAGCCAACCCGGGCGCGGCTCGTGCTTCACGTTGACCTTGCCGCTGGTGGCCAGCGACGCCGCGCCCCTAGCCAACGAGCCAGCCGCCCCGAGCCGCACGCCGGAAGCCCCCGTTCGCGGGCGTGCCCAGGAACGCCGTCGCGTGCTGGTCGCCGAAGACCATGACGTCAATCAGCTGCTGATCATGGCCATGCTCCGACAGTTGGGCTGCGAACCGGTCATCGCGGCCGATGGAGCCGCGGCCGTCGCCATGATCGAGGCATCCCGCGCGGCAGGCGAACCGTACCATCTCGTGCTGATGGACATTCAGATGCCGATTGTCGACGGCCCCGAAGCTACCCGACGTCTGCGGGCGCTCGGCATCACCGCCAGCGAACTGCCGATCGTCGCGCTGACCGCCAATGCCTATGCCGACGATATCTCCGCCTGTCTGGCAGCCGGGATGCAGGATCACCTTGCCAAGCCGGTCACCCTCGCCAACCTTGAGCATGCCTTGCATCGCTGGGGCAACCTCCCGACCCCGTCGCCCGCCTCGTCCGCCACAACGGCTGCCTTCGGTCCCAGTGCCAAGCTGCGCGAACGCTATCAGCTCCGCAAGGACGAGGTGCTTCAAGCGCTCGACGAGTTGGTGCGCAAAGCGCAGTTTTCGGACACCGAGCTCACCGATGTAGCAGGGCTGCTGCACAAGCTCGCCGGCACTGCGGCAATGTTCGACGACGCCGCGCTCGGCGAACTCGCCCTCATCCTGGAGGAAGGCATTGGCGACTGGAGCGCTGACACCCGTGTCGGAAACATCCGCTTGGCAGTAGAAGCGATTCGCGAAGCGGCTTAGGCGCTCCCGTCGTTCGGGATTGCGAAAGGATTACGCCTTAGCAACGACCATCAAAGGACTTATTAAATGGCACGGATCATCATCGCGGACGACGACGAAATCGTAGGTGAGATCGTACGCGATACCCTGCTCGCCAATGGGCACGGTGTCGGGTTGGTCACCGACGGGGACGAGGCGCTACGTGTCGTCAAGGCGCGCCGGCCCGACCTGCTCATCCTCGACTGCAACATGCCGGGCACCTCGGGTGTGCTGGTGCTGCGCGAATTGCGCAACACCCCTGCCTTGTTCGATCTGCCGGTGATGATGCTGACCGCGCGACGCAGCTCGCAGGATGTCGATCTCGCCATGTTCGCCGGCGCGGACGCTTACGTGAAAAAGCCGTTCGATCCCGAGGCTTTGGTCTTCCAGGTCGAGGAATTGCTCGCAGAACGCGAACGGGCAAACGCGATCCTGGCAGCCGACGCACGAGGTTCGCGAACCGGACGCTGACGCGGCTCGGCGCTACCTAGCGGATCTTCCTGCTGGCGGCGAAGCTCTTCCTGTCCAGCGCGGCGGCAACGCGCTGCACCAGATCCTCCGGCGTAAACGGCTTCACCAGAAAATCATCGGCTCCCGCTTCGATCGCCTCGTCTTCCAGGCGCTTGCCGCGCTTGGCCGTCAGCATGAGGATCGGCGTCAGATAAGTGTCCGGGCTGCGACGCAGCCGGTTGAGGATCTCGATCCCCTGCATGCCGGGCAGCGACCAATCAAGGATCACCAGCTCGGGTTTCTTGAACGCGATCGTCTCGTACGCCAGCGTCCCGTGGCTGACGACACCCACCAGATGCCCGGCCTGGGTCAGCACATCCTTCACCAACTCGCCGGCCAGATCGTCGTCTTCAACGCAGATGATACGCGCCATGATTCTTTCCGCCTACCGGGACGACGGTCTCACCGTCCGCAAACCTTGTATGGCCAAAGGGTTAACAATCCCGCGGGGTCGCCATACCCGCCGAGACGATCAAGCTGCCTGTTCCACCGCTTCGCTGGCTTCCAGCCACGCCGCTTCTGCCGCTTCCAACCGCGCGGCGACATCGGCCCGACGGCGGGACAGCTCGGACATCGAGAGCTTGGCAAGGTTACCTTCGGCGGCAGACGGATCGAACATCGCCCGGTCGATCACGCTGCGCTCCGCCATGAGCTTGACGGTCATCGCCTCGGCATCCTGTGCCGCCTTGCGCAACTCGGCCGTTTTCTCGCGCGCCGCCGCGGCAGCCTTCTTGTCCTTCTTGCCGAACTTCTGGCCGTCGTTCTTCGGCTGGTTCTTGCCCAGGATGAAGTCGGTATAATCCTCCAGGCTGCCGGCATATTCGTTGGCCTGGCCGGCATCGACCAGCACGAGCCGGTCGGCGGTGAGCTCGATCATGTGCCGATCGTGGCTGACGATCACCACCGCGCCGGTATAGGCGTTGAGCGCCTGCACCAGTGCCTCGCGCGCATCGACGTCCAGATGGTTGGTCGGCTCGTCGAGGATCAGCATATGCGGCGCATCGCGGGTGATCAGCGCCAGCGCCAGCCGCGCGCGTTCGCCGCCCGACAGCTTGCCGACCTTGGTCGTCGCCTTCTCGCCCGAAAAGCCGAACCGCCCGAGCTGCCCGCGCACCGCGGCGGGCGTCTTGCCCTTCATCAGATGCGCCATATGCTCGACCGGCGTGTCCTCGGTATCGAGTTCCTCGACCTGATACTGCGTGAAATAGCCGACGCGCATCTTGCCCGACACGGCGATCTCACCATCCATCGGCGTCAGCTGCGCGGCGAGCAGGCGCGCGAGCGTGGTCTTGCCGTTGCCGTTGCGGCCCAGCAAAGCGACGCGATCGTCGGGATCGAGCCGCAGGTTCAGCCGCTGCAGGATCGGCTTGTTCTCGGTATAGCCGACGCTCGCCATATCGAGCGTGACGAGCGGCGGCCGCAACTCCTCCGGGTTCGGGAACTCGAACGACAGCGTGGGATCGTCGGCCATCGAGGCAATCGGCTGCATCTTGGCGAGCATCTTCTGGCGCGACTGCGCCTGCTTGGCGGTCGAGGCGCGTGCGGAATTCTTGGCGATATATTCCTGCAGCTTGCTGCGCTGCGCATCCTGGCTCGCCTTGGCCGCGGCGAGCTGCGCCGCACGCTCGGCGCGCTGGCGCTCGAACGAATCGTAGCCGCCCGAATAGAGGAACACCTTGCCGCCTTCGAGATGCAGGATGTTATCGACCACGTTGTTGAGCAGATCGCGTTCGTGACTGATAATCACGATCATGTTTGGATAGGCCTTGAGGAAATTCTCCAGCCACAAGGTCGCTTCGAGATCGAGATGGTTCGACGGCTCGTCGAGCAGCAGCAAGTCCGGCTCGGAGAAGAGCAGCGCCGCCAGCGCGACGCGCATCTTCCAGCCGCCCGAATAGCTGTCGAGCGGGCGGTTCTGCATTTCCTCGTCGAAGCCCAGGCCCACCAGGATGCTCGCGGCGCGTGCCGGCGCGGTATAGGCGTCGATCGCCATCAGCCGCTCGTATACTTCGCCGAGCCGATCGGGATCCTCGCAGGTCTCGCTTTCGATCAGCAGCGTGGCGCGTTCGCGGTCAGCCTCCAGCACCGTATCGATCGGCGTGGTCTGCCCATGCGGCGCTTCCTGCTGCAGGTAACCGATGCGGGTCTTCTTCGGCATCTCGATCTCGCCATCATCGGGCTCGAGCTGTCCGATCATGACTTTCATCAGCGTGGATTTGCCCGCCCCGTTGCGGCCGATCAGCCCGACGCGGCTCTTGGGCGGCAGCGAGGCGCTCGCGCGGTCGAGGATCATGCGGCCGCCAAGCCGCACCGTGATACCATTGATATTCAGCATGGGCGCGCCCCTAGCACAGCACGGCGCTTGCCCCAAGAGCCGCGGGGCATCACATGGGCATGATGAGAAAAGTGCCATGAGCGTCGCATTTCGCCGCGAGAGCGACGAGGAACACAAGGAACCGAAGTTCGAGATTCCGCTACCGGCGGGCCCGAACCTGGTCACCCCGCGCGGGCTGAAGCTGCTGGCCGCGAAGGTCGCCGAGATCGAGGCCGCCGTCGCCGCAGCGCCCGACGACGAAACGCGTGCCGCCGCCAAGCGCGAACTGCGCTACTGGCATACGCGCCAGACCACGGCCGAGATTGCGCCACCACCTGAACCCGGCGTGGCCGGCATCGGCTCGCGCGTCACCATCCGCATGAACAAGGCCGATCGCATCGTCGAGATCGTCGGCGCGGACGAAGCCGATCCGACCACCGGGCGCGTCGGCTTCCAGGCACCCTTGGCGCATGCGCTGATCGGCGCAGAAATCGGCGAGCAGGTCGAGTTCAACGGCACGATGATCGACGTGCTCGATATCGCGCAGGGAGATTGAGATGGCCGAAGCATTCGCACGACACCGTCAGCCGTGGAAACAGGACGAGATCCAGAAGCTCCACACGCTGGCCAAGAAGGGCATGGGCCTGAAGGCCATCGCCAAGGCACTGACCCGCACCGAGGAATCGGTGAAGGACAAGGCCAAGGAAGACGGGCTAAACATCGCGAAGCTGCGTTGACCTTCTTGTTCCCCGGCGGAGGCCGGGGCCCAGTCGGCAAGGTGGTTGTAACCACGCACAGCGTTCGCCAATTGCCGCCTCGGGACTGGACCCCGGCCTCCGCTGGGGAACCCGTTTGCTAAGGCCGGCCATTGCCCTCACCCCTCCCCTATGACGCGATCATCCTCGGCGCCGGCGCTGCCGGCCTGATGTGCGCCGCCACCGCGGGCCAGCGCGGCAAGCGCGTGCTGCTGGTCGATCACGCCGACGCCCCCGGCAAGAAGATCGTCATCTCCGGCGGCGGACGCTGCAACTTCACCAACCTGCACACCGCCCCCGAACGCTACATCTCCGCCAACCCGCATTTCGCCAAGTCAGCGCTCGGCCGCTACACCGCGCAGGACTTCCTCGCTTTGGTCGAGAAACACGGCATCGCCTGGCACGAAAAGACGCTCGGCCAATTGTTCTGCGACGGCTCGGCCAAGCAGATCGTCGCCATGCTGCTCGACGAATGCGACGCCGGAAACGTCGAGCATGTGCTCGGTGAATCGATCGGCACGATCGACCATGCCGATGGCCTTTTCCGCGTAAAGCTCGGCAGCCGCGAGGTTAGCGCGACTTCCCTCGTCCTCGCCACTGGCGGCCCGTCGATCCCGAAAATGGGCGCGACCGGCTTTGCCTATGACGTCGCGCGCCAGTTTGGCCTCAAGGTCGTCGAGCCGCGCCCAGCGCTCGTGCCGCTTACCTTGGGCGGCGATCAAACCCTGTTCCGCGATCTCTCCGGTGTCGCTACCGAGGTGGTCGCCAAATGCGGCAAGACCACGTTCCGCGAAGCCGCATTGTTCACCCATCGCGGCCTCTCGGGCCCAGCGATCCTGCAGGTTTCGAGCTATTGGCGCTCTCAGGAAACGGTCGGCATCGATTTTCTTCCTGGGGCGAAGCCCGGCTGGCTCACTGCTGCCAAGCGCGCCAAACCGCGCGGCCAGTTCACCGCCGCGCTCGCCGCCGCACTACCCGGCCGCCTTGCCGAGACCCTCTCAGAACGCCTTGAAATTTCGGGGGAATTGCACAATATCAAGGACGGCATTTTGAAAGATGCCGAGCGTCGCCTGGCCGATTGGCGCTTCACCCCCAACGGCACCGAAGGCTATGCCAAAGCCGAGGTCACGATCGGCGGAATCAGCACCGCCGAGCTGTCATCGCAAACAATGCAAGCCAAACGCGTACAAAACATGTATGCGATCGGCGAAGCGGTCGATGTCACAGGGTGGCTGGGCGGCTACAACTTTCAATGGGCATGGGCGAGCGGATGGGCCGCGGGCCAGTCCATCTGATATTGCCGGCGTTACCGTTCCCCCGCGTAGGCGGGGGTCCAGACCGCCAAACACGACACCGCTCGTGACTCTGGGCCCCCGCTTTCGCGGGGGAACCGGTATCGGGCCATAATAGATAACCGAGACCAACATGCCTTTTTCAGCACTTCCCCCGCTTCTCACCGAAGCGCTCACCGAACGCGGCTATGCCGCCCCCACCCCGGTCCAGGCCGGCGTGCTCGAGCCCGAAGCGGTCGGCCGCGATCTGCTCGTCTCGGCACAAACCGGCTCGGGCAAGACCGTCGCCTTCGGCCTCGCCATGGCGGCGCAGTTGCTCGATGAAGACGGTCGCCTCCCCCAGAAGGGCCCGCTGGCCCTGGTCATCGCGCCGACCCGCGAACTCGCGCTGCAGGTCAGTCGTGAGCTGATGTGGCTGTACGCCAAGACCGGCGGTCGCATCGTCACCTGTGTCGGCGGCATGGACGCCTCGAAGGAGCGCCGCGCGCTCGCCCACGGCGCGCATATCGTCGTCGGCACGCCGGGCCGCCTGCGCGATCACTTGGAGCGTGGCGCGCTCGACCTGTCCTCCTTGCGCGTCGCCGTGCTCGACGAGGCCGACGAGATGCTCGACATGGGCTTCCGCGAGGATCTCGAGCAGATCCTTGACGGCACGCCGACCGAGCGCCGCACGATGATGTTTTCCGCCACGATCCCCAAGACGATCGCCGCGCTTGCCAAGCGCTACCAGCGCGACGCGGTGCGCATCTCGACCGTCGGCGAGGATCGCGGGCATGGCGACATCTCCTACCAGGCAGTGACCTGCGCGCCGGCCGATATCGAGAATGTCGTCGTCAACCTGCTGCGCTTCCACGAAGCGGAAACCGCGATGCTGTTCTGCGCGACGCGCGACAATGTCCGCCATCTCCATGCCGGGCTGATCGAGCGCGGATTCAGCGCCGTCGCATTGTCCGGCGAGCATAGCCAGAACGAGCGCAACGCCGCGCTGCAGGCGCTGCGCGACCAGCGCGCGCGCATCTGCGTCGCCACCGACGTGGCCGCGCGCGGCATCGATCTGCCGACGCTCAGCCTCGTCGTGCATGTCGAACTGCCGCGCGATGCCGAGACGCTGCAGCATCGCTCGGGCCGCACCGGCCGCGCTGGCCGCAAGGGCACGGCGATCCTGATCGTCCCCTATCCGCGCCGCCGCCGCGTCGAATCGATGCTGAAGGGCGCCCGGATCAATGCCGACTGGATCAACCCGCCGACGCTGGACGACATTCGCGACAAGGATCGTGAGCGCCTGCTCACCACGCTGATGGAAGAAGTCGAGATCGACGATGACGATCGCGCGCTTGGTGCCAAGCTGCTCGAAACAAAGAGCGCCGAGGATATTGCCGCTCTGCTCGTCCGCGCGCACCGTGCGCGTATGCCGGTTGCCGAGGAGCTGATCGGCTCCGGCAAGGAAGCGCCGGGCTCCGCCCCGCGCAACGACGGACACCGTGAAGGCTTCGAGGACATCGTCTGGTTCCGCATGGATATCGGCCGCCGCCAAAATGCCGATCCGCGCTGGCTCCTGCCGCTGATCTGCCGTCGCGGCCACATCACAAAGAACGAGATCGGCGCGATTCGGATCTCGGCCGGCGAAACGATGTTCCAGGTGCCGCGCGCCATCGCTAACAAGTTCGCCGCCTCCGTCGCCCGCACCGCGAACTTCGAAGGTCAGGACGAGAATGCGATCCGCATCGAAGCGGTCGAAGGCGAACCCCGCGCGGCCGAGCATCGCCCACGCCTGACGCCAAGCGCGCGCCCCAGTGGCCCGGCGCCGACGCGGCATGCGCCAAAGCAGGGCTATCGCCGGACCAACGACCGGCAGCGGTAACCCCTCCTACTACCACCCGGGCGGACGCCGGGGTCCAGTCGCGAAGGTTGAAGTAATGAAGCGCAGCACGCGCCAACCCTCGTCTCCCGACTGGGCCCCGGCTTTCGCCGGGGTAGTGCTTACGGAGAGAGGGCAGTGACGAACACTCTCCGCATCCTCGTCGATGGCGACGCCTGCCCGGTCAAGGACGAGATCTACCGCGTCGCCTATCGCACCGAGATCCCGGTCACCATCGTCGCCAACAGCCACTTCCGCGTGCCCGCCCACCCGCTGATCGACCGCGTCGTGGTCAGCGACGGCTTCGACGCCGCCGACGACTGGATCGCCGAACAGTCGACGCCGCGATCGATCGTCATCACCGCCGACATCCTGCTCGCTGACCGCTGCCTGAAGGCCGGGGCGACCGTGCTCTCTTCCACCGGCAAGCCCTTCACCAATGCCTCGATCGGCGGCGCTATCGCCACGCGCGCGATCATGGCCGATCTGCGCGCTGGCGGAGACGCGATCGGCGGCCCCGCCCCGTTCTCGAAAGCGGATCGTTCGCGCTTTCTGTCGGCGCTAGACGCAGCGATCGTCCGCCTGCGCCGCGAGGCACCCATTTGACCAGCATTCGCCGCAACTTAGGAACGACAACGCACCTATCGTGTTTGACGTCGGGCAAGCGGGCTGCCATCGCGGGGCCAGCGACTATCATGCGGTGGAATTCCCGAATGCTCCTGCGCCCTATAGCGCCGACCAAGTCTGTATTGCTTGTCACGCTCCTCACCCTGGCCGCATGCGGCGGCGGCGAGAAGGCGCAGGAAAAGGGCGGGCGTGGCCAGACGGGCACACCGGAGGTCGGCTATGTCGTCGTACAGCCGACATCCGTCCCGCTGACCACCGAACTTGGCGGCCGCACCGCCGCGTTCCAGAGCTCCGAGGTCCGCCCGCAGGTCTCGGGCATCATCCGCCGCCGTTTCTTCACCGAGGGATCGATCGTCCGCGCGGGACAGACGCTCTACCAGATCGATCCCAGCCTCTACGAGGCATCGGCCAACGAAGCCCGCGCCAACCTCGCCAGCGCGTCGGCCAATGCGCAAGCCACAAGGATCCGCGCCGAGCGCTACAAACCGCTCGCCGCGATCGAGGCCGTCGCGCAGCAGGATTATACCGACGCCACCGCCCAGGCCAGCCAGGCAAGGGCCGCCGTCGCGCAGAGCCGCGCCCAGCTCGAAACCGCCCGCATCAATCTGCGCTTCACCAATGTGCCCGCGCCGATCACCGGCCGCATCGGCCGTTCGCTGTTCACCGAAGGCGCATTGGTCACCGCTAGCCAGGCCGACCCGCTGACCACCATCTCGCGCCTCGATCCGATGTTCGTCGACATCCAGCAATCCAGCGCCGACCTGCTGGCGCTACGTCGCGCCCTGGCCGCAGGCGGCGTCGTGCCATCCAGCGCAATGGTGCGGCTGAAGCTCGAAGACGGCAGCGTCTACGGTCAGACCGGCCGCGTTGAGTTCGCCGAGGCGTTGGTCAACGAAAGCACCGGCACCGTCACATTGCGCGCTCGCTTCCCCAATCCGCAAGGCTTGCTGCTGCCCGGCATGTTCGTGCGCGCGACCTTCGCGCAATCGGTCGACAACAACGCCTTCCTCGTCCCGCAAGCCGGCGTTAAGCGCGACCCCAAGGGCGGCACCACCGTGCTGCTCGTCGGTCCGGGCAACAAGGCGATCGAACGCAAGATCACCGCCACCCGCGTAGTCGGTCCCAACTGGGTCGTCACCGAAGGCCTCAAGCCCGGTGACAAGGTGATCACCGAGGGCACCGCGCGGGCCAAGGCGGGTCAGCCGATCAAACCGGTGGCCGCCGGCTCCGCGCAGCAGTTCAAGAAACCACCAGCCAAGGGCGAAGCCACATCCGCGCAGACCAAGGGCTGATCGCGGCATGATCTCGCGCATCTTCATCGATCGGCCGATCTTCGCCTGGGTCGTCGCGATCATCATCATGCTGGGCGGGATCGGCGCGATCTACTCGCTGCCGATCGAGCAATTCCCCGACGTCGCCCCGCCCAACGTCAACGTCCGCGCGACCTACCCCGGCGCCTCGGCGGAGACGCTGGAGAACAGCGTCACGCAGGTCATCGAACAACAGCTGACCGGCATCGACGGCCTGCTCTATTTCAGCTCCAGCAGCTCATCGCGCGGCTCGGTGACGATCACCGCGACGTTCGAGAAGGGCGTCGATCCAGACATCGCGCAGGTCCAGGTCCAGAACAAGGTGCAGCAGGCGATCAGCCGCCTGCCCCAGCAGGTCCAGCAACAGGGCCTGACCGTCACCAAATCGAACCCCGATTTCCTGCTGCTGGTGGCGATCTACGATTCGACCGACCGGCTGACGAACCAGGACGTGTCCGATTACCTGATCGCCAATTTCCAGGATCGGCTCGGCCGCATCCCCGGAGTCGGCGACACCAACGTGTTCGGCTCGCAATATGCCATGCGCATCTGGCTGCAACCGGACAAGCTGGCCAGCTACTCACTGATCCCGTCGGACATCATCAACGCCGTCACCGCGCAGAATACCGAGATCGCCGCCGGCGAGATCGGCGGCCAGCCTATGCCGGACTCGCAGATGCTCAACGCCACCGTCACCGCGCAGTCGCGCCTGCAGACGCCGGCGCAGTTCGCCGCCATCGTGGTCAAGACCGCGCGCGATGGTTCGGTCGTCCGTCTGTCGGACGTGGCTCGGATCGAGCTCGGCGCGGAAAGCTACGGCGTCGTCAGCCGCGTCAACGGCCATCCCGGCGCCGGCATCGCCGTGTCGCTCGCGCCTGGCGCAGACGCCCTGACCGTGTCGGATCTGGTCAAGCAGGAGATCGAGACCTCGGCCAAGTCCTTCCCGCCGGGCTTCCAATTCAACTTCCCGCGCGATTCGACCGACTTCATCAATCTATCGATCGACGAGGTCGTGAAGACGCTGATCGAGGCGATCATCCTCGTCGTCATCGTCATGTTCGTCTTCCTGCAGAGCTGGCGCGCGACGCTCATTCCGACGATCGCCGTTCCCGTGGTACTTCTCGGCACGGTCGGCGTCTTCTATCTCGCCGGCTTCTCGATCAACACGCTGACCTTGTTCGGCCTCGTCCTCGCCATCGGCCTGCTGGTCGACGATGCGATCGTTGTGGTCGAGAATGTCGAACGTCTCATGGACGAAAATCCGGACATGAGCCCGCGCGACGCGACGATCCAGTCGATGAACGAGATCACTGTTGCGCTCATCGCCATCGCGCTGGTCCTGTCGGCAGTGTTCCTGCCGATGGCGTTCTTCGGCGGTTCGACCGGCGTGATCTACCGGCAATTCTCTGTCACGATCGTCTCGGCGATGATCCTGTCGGTCGTCGTGGCGCTCGTCCTCACCCCGGCGCTCACCGCTACATTGCTCAAGAAACGCAGTGACGAGAAGCAGGACGGCTGGGTCGCGCGCAAGACGCAGCCGGCCAAGGACTGGTTCAATAACAATTTCGAGCGCACGACCGAGAAATACGTCTCGGCGGTCGGCACGGTCGTCAACCGCAAATGGCTGTTCCTGCTGATCTATGCCGGTGTGGTCGCACTTCTTGCCGTGTTGTTCCTGCGGTTGCCGACGGGCTTCCTTCCGACCGAGGATCAGGGCGGCGCGCAGATACAGTTCAACCTTCCCCCCGGCGCCACCCAGGCGCGCACCGTGGCCACGCAGAAGGCGATCGAGCGCTATTTCATGACCAAGGAAAAGGCGAACGTGAAGGTACTCTTCACGAACGCCGGCGGCGGCGGCGGCGGCGCCAGCGGGCAGAATACCGGTCGCGGCTTTATCGCCATGACCGATTGGGCGGATCGCAAGGGCAAGGAAAACAGCGCGCAGGCGATCACCCGCCGTGCCTCCCAGGCCTTGGGCGGGCTGCGCGATGCCGAGATCTACGTCACCGTGCCGCCAGCCGTGCGTGGCCTCGGCCAGTCCGCCGGGTTCACGATGGAGTTGCAGAACAGCTCGGGCATGAGCCGCGAGGAGTTCAAGGCGGCGCGCGACAAGCTGATGGCCGCGGCCCGTGCCGATAGCAATCTGCAGGCGATCCGTCTGACCGACCTCGAGGATCAGCCGACGCTCCGCATCGACATCGACCAGGCCAAGCTCAGCGCGCTGGGGCTGAGCCAGGCCGACGTCAACGCGACGCTGTCGACCGCCTGGGGCGGCCGCTACGTCAACGATTTCAACGATCGCGGTCGCGTGAAGCGGGTCTATGTCCAAGGTGACGCCCCTTACCGCGCCAGCCCGGATGATCTGCGGCAATGGTACGTGCGCACCGCCGATGGCCAGATGGCACCCTTCTCCTCCTTCTCGACCATCTCCTGGGGCACGGCACCGCCGTCGATGGCGCGCTTCCAGGGCGTGCCCTCCTACGAAATCTCCGGCCAGCCGGCCGAAGGGCAGAGTTCGGGCGACGCAATGAACCGCATGCAACAGCTTGCATCAGAAATCCCCGGTACCTCGGTCGCCTGGGCCGGCCTGTCGTTTCAGGAACGTCTGTCCTCGGGCCAGGCGCCGTTCCTCTACGGCATCTCGCTGCTCGTCGTGTTCCTCTGTCTCGCCGCTCTGTACGAAAGCTGGTCGATCCCGGTCGCGGTGCTGCTCGTCATCCCCTTGGGGCTGGTCGGCGCCGTGTTCGCGGTGACGCTGCGCGGCCTCGAGAACGACGTCTATCTCCAGATCGGCCTGCTCACAACGATGGGGCTGGCGGCCAAGAACGCGATCCTGATCGTCGAATTCGCCGAACAGGCGGAAAAGAAGGGCAAGCGCATCATCGAAGCTGCGCTGGAGGCCGCTCGCCTCCGCCTGCGCCCGATCCTGATGACCAGCCTCGCCTTCATCTTCGGCGTGCTGCCGCTTGCCATCTCGACCGGTGCCGGCGCGCAGAGCCGTGTCGCGATCGGCACCGCGGTGATCGGCGGCATGCTGACCGCCACGATCCTGGCGATCTTCTACATCCCGCTCTTCTTCGTCCTCGTGCGCCGCGGCACGCGCGACGTGCTCAAGAAGATCCACCACGATCACAGCGAACCCTCGCACCCCGGCGAACCCAAGCCGGAGCCTGCGGCATGACCACCATCCCCCCCGTAGCCAACCTCTCCCCCGTTCGTCCTGAGCTTGTCGAAGGACCTGCCTTACGCGCCAGGCCAGCCCCACGTGCGTCGACAAGCCCAGCGCGAACGGTGCTGATGCTGCTGGCAAGCGCGACACTCGGCGCCTGCTCGCTCGCGCCCAAATACGTCGAGCCCGCCCTCCCGGTCCCTCCCTCCTGGCCTGTCGGTGACGCTTATCTCAAGCAAAGCGAGGCCACCCTCCCGGCGGTGACCTATCGCGACATCTTCCGCGATCCCCGCCTGCAGCGGATCATCGAACGGGCTTTGATCAACAATCGCGATCTGCGCGTCGCCGCCGCCAACATCGTCGCTGCCCGTGCGCAATACCGCATCCAGCGCGCCGAACAGCTGCCGCAGGTCAATGTATCGGCAGGTTTCACGCGTTCGGACTCGGGCACGGGCAACAGCCGCAACAGCAATCAGAACAATACCGGCAGTACCGGTGGTACGGATGGTAACGGGGGGACGGATGGTACCGGTGGCAACGGTGGTACCAATATTGGCCAGTCCAGCACCGGCGGCGCCCGTTCCGCCTACAGCACCGATCTCGGCATCACCGCGTTCGAGATCGACTTGTTCGGCCGTCTTCGCTCGCTCAGCGCTGCCGCACAGAACCGCTATTTCGCGACTGAAGCCGCCGCTCGCGCCACACGGCTGACGCTGGTCGGCGATATTGCTACTGCCTGGCTCACCTATGCCGCCGACCGCAGCCTGCTCGCCATCGCGCAGGATACCTCGGCCAGTGCCGAACGCAGCGTGCGGCTCACCGATGCGCGCCGCCAGGGCGGCGTTGCCCCACGAACGGATGTCGACCAGGCACGGCTCGTGCTCGCCCAGGCGCAAGCCGATCTCGCCGAGCAACGCACTGCTTTGGCGCAGGACGTCAATGCGCTGCAACTGCTCGTCGGCGCCCCGGTCGATGCCGGCTTGCTGCCGCAGACGATCGAGGAAGCCTCGACCACGCTCGCCGAACTTCCCGCCGGGCTCGATTCCGGCGTGCTGCTGCGGCGCCCCGACGTGTTGCAGGCCGAATACGAGCTGCGCGCCACCAATGCCGAGATCGGCGCAGCGCGTGCCGAACTGTTCCCGCGTATTTCGCTCACCGCCGTGCTCGGCCTCGCCAGCAGCTCGCTGGGCGGCTTGTTCAGTGGCAATGCCTTCAACTATTCCGCCGGTCCGTCGGTCGACTATTCGATCTTCCGTGCCGGTGCGGGGCGCGCCAACGTGCGCTATACCGAGGCGCAGCGCGACGCCGCTCTGGCCAGCTACGAACGCGCGATCCAGAGCGCATTCCGTGAAGTATCCGATGCGCTGGCGCGGCGCGGCACGATCGCCGAACAGACCCGCGCCGCCCGCTCGCTCGCTGCCGCGGCCGATGACAATTATCGCCTGTCGGATGCACGCTACCGCGGCGGGATCGATACCTTCCTGCAGAGCCTCGACGCACAACGCTCGCTATATTCCGCACGACGCCAGCTGGTCACCACGCAGCTGACCGGCGGGACCAATCTTGCGGCTTTGTACCGCGTGCTAGGCGGCGATTCACAGCTCGAGCCCACGCCAAACGGGCCCGTGCCGGCGCGGTCACCCGCACCCTGATGCTGCAGACATGCTGCACGAATGCTTTGCGCAGCAGGGGCATCATCGCGATCGCTCGCGGCGTGCCGGGTACGGCATGGGTGACAATGCAGCCGCGGCATGTCAGCTTGGCTGGCGACGGGCTGGGGAAACGATCGACATGAGCTACCGCATCCGACGTTTTCGCCCCGCCGATCGCGATGCCATGCTCGCCTTCGCGGAATCGCTCCCCGAACATGATCTGCTGTTTCTCGGCCGCGATCTGCGGCATCCGCGTGTCATCGATGCGTGGCAGGTCGCGATCGAGGAAGGCTGGATCGACAGCCTGGTGGCAGAGGATGACGGCGAATTCGTCGGCACCGCGGCGCTGGTGCGCGACCCGCTCGGCTGGAGCGCGCATGTCGGCGAGATCCGCCTGCTCGTGGCGCCGACCAAGCGGGGTGCCGGTCTGGGTCGCGATCTACTCGAGGCGATCCTTGCGGTGGCACCGGAACGCGGGGTCGAGAAGCTGACCGCCCAGATGACCCCCGACCAAATCGGCTCGGTCATGCTGTTCGAAAGCCTCGGCTTCCGCGCCGAGGCACTGCTCAAGAACCACGTCCGCGACCGCGACGGCAAACCGCACGATCTCGCCATCCTCGCACAGGATGTGGTCAGCCTGGTCGGAACCCGCGCCTCCGACCTCTAGCCGGATACGGTCACTCGGTATCGCGGCGCAATGGCGCCACTGATTCCTGCCCGATCTTGGCGATCAACTCCCCGATCTCCTTGGCCTGGGCCATGTTCCGCGTGCTCTGCTCCTGCAGATAGGCACTCTGCACCTTCAAGACCTCCCCCAGATCCTTCGCCGCGGCCGCCGCCCGCATCGCGGCGAACGCCTCGCGCGCATTCTGCTCTGCCTGGTCCAGCAGCTTCATGCTGACCGTGGAACCACCTTCGGCCACTTTGGCGCCCGATTGACGCATCGCTTCGCCGGCTTTCTTGACAGGATCGACGATCTTCTCGTGAATCGTGTCCTTCATCTTGTCCGTCGTGTTGCGTGTGTCGCCCATCATCCTGCTCCTCTTTCCGCAGTCGATAATCCACCATATCCCGAGCGAATCGTCTACCGCGTTTGCCGGATTCCTAGCTGCTCGGCCGCTTGAGCGCGCTCATTAACGCCGCCTCGAACCGTGCCGGCGCCTCGACCTGCGGCGCATGCCCAAGCCCCTCAAGCTTGACCAGCACCGCATTGCGCATCCGTTGAACGGCTCCGGGCGCATTCGCCGGAATGGCGGTGAGGAATTTCTGCAGCGATGGTGGCGCCTGCTGGCGACCGAAGGCGGTGCGATCAAGCGTTCCGATGATCATTGTGGTCGGCGGCGCGATCCGCTCGAACTCATGCGCGACCGGCTGCGTACGGATCATCTCGCTGGTCTTGGCCTGCGCCAATGCCACGGCGTCGCGCCCGCTGCCGGTGTACATGCCCGCCAGCATCCACACCCAGCGATCGTAAGCCGGCTTCCATGTGTCGTGGTAGTAATTACTCTGTTGATAGGCCTTGATCGAGGCGAAGCTGGTGCGCTTCTCGCTCGCCCACAAGGCATCCACGTCGGTATAGGGGACGCCTTCCTCGCTGCGATCCTTCAGCCCGATCGGGTTGACCAGGACGAGCTTGTCGACGGCCGCGGGAAACATGATCGCGTAGCGCATCGCCAGCATGCCCCCCATCGAATGACCGACGATGGACGCCCGCTGCACACCACGCGTGACGAGCAGCCGATTGGTCAGCGCCGCCATCATCTCCAGGCTGTATTGCGCCGCCCGCGGCTTGGACGATTTGCAGAAGCCGATCTGATCGGGAATGATCACCCGGAAGCCTGCCGCCGCCAGTGCCCGGGCGCTGCCTTCCCACGTCGCCCCACAGAAGTTCTTGCCGTGCAGCAGCACCACGGTACGGCCATTGGGACGATCGGCGGCGATATCCATGAACGCCATGCGCGCGAGCTCGCCGACCACGTCCACCGTCATCGTCTGCACCGGCCATGGATAATCGAACCGCTCGAGGTTCGAACCGAAATCTCGCGCCGGCGGTGCCCCGGCTGGCACCGGGGCTGCGCCGGTCAACGCGAGCGCCGCCAACGCCGTCAGCCAGAAACCCCGATCCGCCATGTCCCACCCCGCCCCTATAATCGGCGCGCAGTCTAGCGGTGGTTAACGCCGCATGCACTGACTTATTGCGGATTTGCGGCGCAACGCTGCGGTCACTTCACCTGTACGCCGCCCTTCACCACCGCGGTAACCTTCTCGAGCACGCGCACGTCACGAAGCGGATCGCCATCCACGGCGACGATGTCTCCATGGCGCCCGACCGCAATCGCCCCGACATCCTCGGTCTTGCCGAGCGCCACCGCCGCATCGGAAGTCGCCGCGCGGATCGCCTGTAGCGGCGTCATGCCCCATTCGACCATCTTGGCGAACTGCCGGCCATTGTCGCCATGCGGGTAGACGCCGGCGTCGGTCCCGAAGATCATGTGCACCCCGGCCCTCACCGCACGCTGGAACGTCTGGCGCTGCTTCAGGCCGATGATCTTCTCCTTGTCCAGGCTCTCCTGCTCGGTGCCGTTCGCCGTGCCCGTCGCCAGGATGTAGTCGTCGTTATAGATGTCCATGTCGAACCAGGTGCCGTGCTGCACCGCCAGCTTGATCGTCTCGTCCGAGGCAAGGCTGCAATGCTCGATCGTATCGATACCGGCCAGGATCGCCGCCCGAATACCCTCGTCGCCATGCGCATGCGCTGCGACCTTCAGGTGCAGCATATGCGCCTCGTCGGCGATCGCCTTCATCTCCTCCAGGCTGAGTTGCTGCCCGCCAACGCTGTCACCGAGCGAGAACACCCCGCCCGTCGCGCAGATCTTGATCACCTGCGCCCCGTATTTATGCAGCCACCGCACCTTCGCCCGCGCTTCCGAAGGAGAATTGACCACCGATGGCGCCTGCTTGTCCAGGCTCGGCGGCAGGCTGTTGTCGTCGCAATGCCCCCCGGTCGCGCCGATCGCATAAGTGGCGGTCGTGATGCGCGGACCGACCGCCCACCCCCCGTCGATCGCTTCGCGCAGACCGACATCCTGGAAGTCGGCGGACCCGACATTGCGCACCGAGGTGAATCCAGCCTCCAGCGTCTTCTTGGCATTGGCGACGCCCACCGCGCTCCAGAAGCTGTCGGTATATTGCAGCCCCCGATAGCCACCGATCTCGGCCAGGGACGTCAAATGCACATGCATGTCGATCAGCCCCGGCAGGATCGTCTTGCCCGCCAGATCGATGTGACGGACATCGCCACCGAACTTGATCGTGCGCGCGTCGGCCACCCCCGTGATACGTCCATCCACGATCGTCACTGCCGGATTGTCAATCGTCTTGCCGCTTAACACGTCCACCATCCGGTCGGCGGTGACGATTACCGTATCAGCCGATGCGGGTACCGCCGCCAGTGCCCCAAGCATGGCGACCGGCGCCAGCAGCGCGCGAAACTTACTCATGATGCGATCCCCTTTGTTGGGCGCACATTGCGGTGCGCAACACACCCTTGTCCAGTGACTTGCGTGTTCTTCAAAGGCTTCCCGTCACCTTCGCCGCCCCGGACGAAAGCCCATTTCACCCTTCGCGCCCAGCTTGTCGAAGCCCATCCAGCGCGCGCGCCCCGTCCTTCGACAAGCTCAGGACGAACGGGTAGCGTTAGGCTCACCGCTTAAGTCGCAAGTTTCGCCGACCGCCACCGGCCCAACAAAAAAGGCCCCGGCACATACGTGCCGAGGCCCTCCTCTTCACTTAAAAGCGAAAAGCTTACATGCCCTGCAGCATGGTTAGGTGACCCTGCACGACCGGTGCGGTCGAGGTCGCGAAAGTCTTCAGCGCCGCATCGTCGCCGCTGGCTTCATAGCCTTTCAGCGCGACCAAGGTCTTGCCGTGCGCCGCCAGCTGCTGCGTCTTGTAGGTCGAATCGAAGTCGGCACCCGAAGCTGCTTCCAGTGCAGCGATGTTCGCCTTCTGCTCGGCGTTCATCGTCGGATCGGGCTTGATCGTGCCGGCAGCTGCCTTCAGCTTCGCAGTCGATGCCGTATGATCCTTGATCATCTGCGCCGCGAACTTCTTCACGCCAGCGTCAGTCGCCTTGGTGCCGGCCAGCTTGGACGAAGCGATCTCATACGCATCGCTTGCTGCCGCCGTATTGGCGAACGCCTGCGCCGTCATCGGAGCAGTTGCTGCCGTGTCGTTGGCGACCAGCCCGTTGTCGGCCATGGCATTGGCGTCTTCGGCGGTCATGTCGTTCGACAGCATCGTGTCGTTGGTGCCACCGATCGTCGGATCGGTCGTCACGATGTTCCCCGTGGCGCTATCGCCGTTGCCGCCGCACGCCGCGAGCGCGAGTGCCGATGCGACGATAAGAAACTGTGCTTTCATGGTATTTCTCCTCCTGCTTCCGCGCAACAACGCCGCGCGGATGGGTGCGTTCCTCAAAGGTCCGCAATTAAGCCGCTTGCCCCGGGTCAGATGTGCAACGCTTTGCCGTATGCCGCAAGCACGCTCTCATGCATCATTTCGCTCAGCGTCGGGTGCGGGAACACCGTCTCCATCAATTCCGCCTCGGTCGTCTCCAGTGTCTTGCCGATCGTATAGCCCTGGATCAATTCGGTCACTTCGGCGCCGATCATGTGCGCACCGAGCAGCTCTCCGGTCTTGGCATCGAACACCGTCTTGACGAAGCCCTCCGCCTCGCCGAGCGCGATCGCCTTGCCGTTGCCGATGAACGGAAAATTGCCGACCTTCACGTCATACCCAGCGTCCTTCGCCTTGGCTTCGGTCAGTCCGACGCTCGCGATCTGCGGGTGGCAATAGGTGCAGCCGGGAATGTTGCGCGGGTCCATCGCATGCGGATGTCCACCGGCGATCGCCTCGACCGCGATCACGCCTTCATGGCTGGCCTTGTGCGCCAGCCACGGCGGCGCAGTTATATCGCCGATCGCATACAGGCCGGGCACGTTGGTCTGGCAATCCAGGCCGGTCTTCACGAAGCCTCGGTCCGTCTCGACGCCCAGCGCTTCCAGCCCGACATCCTCGGTATTGGGCACGATGCCGATCGCGACGATGACATGACTGAACTCGGCATTGGTGACGGTGCCGTCCTTCGCCTTGATCGCCGCCGTCACGCCGTTCGCGCCGATGTCGAGCTTGTCGATCGCCGTCCCGGTCAGGATCGTCATGCCTTGCTTCTTCAGCGCTTTCTCCAGGAAGGTGGAGATATCGACATCCTCGACGGGCACGATCCGGTCGAGCATCTCGACCACTGTCACCTCGACACCCATGTCGTTGTAGAAGCTGGCGAACTCGATCCCGATCGCGCCCGATCCGATCACCAGCAGCTTGCTCGGCATTTCAGCAGGCGTCATTGCGTGGCGGTACGTCCAGATGCGCTTGCCGTCCGCCTTGGCATACGGCAACTCGCGCGCCCGCGCGCCGGTGGCGACGATGATGTTCTTGGCGGTCAGCTCGGTCGTCTTGCCATCGGCGGCAGTGACGGTCAGCGCACCCGGCCCCGTCAGCTTGCCCGTGCCCATGTGCACCGCGACCATGTTCTTCTTCATCAGGTGCGTCACGCCCTGGTTGAGCTGCTTCGCAACGCCGCGCGAACGCTTCACCACAGCATTGAGATCGGCGGTGATGTTGTCGGCGGCCAGGCCATAATCCTTGGCATGCTGCATATAGTGGAAGATCTCCGCCGAGCGCAGCAGCGCCTTGGTCGGGATGCACCCCCAATTGAGGCAGATTCCGCCCAGCAACTCGCGCTCGACGATCGCAACCTTGAGGCCAAGCTGGCTCGCACGGATCGCCGCGACATAGCCGCCAGGCCCCGAGCCGAGCACGATGAGATCATAGGAATCAGCCATTTATCCACTCCAGGCCCGTGGCCCATTGCCGTTGTGCGTACCGATGGTCCTTTGCGCGGACATCGGGATCGTCAAGTATGTGATAGATATTCATTGGAACGTGGAATGACACCCGGTGGCGCCGCTCGTTCCACTTCATGGAAGCCAAGGTAAGCCAACGCGAAGACAACGTAACCGGATTGCGCCCGGCGATTTCGAGTGCGAGCAGACGTTTGAACTGCCGCCGCCAAAATGCATCGACGTCGCTCGCCGTCATGCCGCAGCCGCAACCAACGTCATCGGCCGATCGTCAGCCCCCATCGCCACCAACGTGAACCTGCCTTCTGCCGCCTGCGAGCCGCCCTCACCGTGCCGGTCGCGTCGCCACACCATCACCGCCACCGTGATCGACGTCCTCCCGGTCGCGACGATCTCGGCGTGGAACGACACCTCGTCCCCTACCTGCACGGGTGCCTTGAACGAGAATCCGTTCGCCGCCACGACCGGGCAACGTGCACCCGAGAAACGTGACGCGGCCGACCCCGCGGCCAGTGCCATCTGCCCCATCAGCCACCCGACGAAGATCGTGCCGTAAGGATTGGCATCCGCCGCCATCGCCGTCGCGCGGATCGCGGGGATAGTGTCGGGTGGGCCGTCACTCATGCGGCGCGCCATTCACGCCGTCACTCTTCATCGGCCCGCGTCCACGATCCAGCGACCATGCCCGGCGCAGCGGCCGCACGCCTATCGCCACCACTACCGCCGCTACCACCCAGGCAACCAGCGAGATCGACTCACGCGCGTTCGGCACTGCCCAGGAGGCCAGCGACGACAGCAACAGGGTCGCCAGGATGCCGAACAGCATGTGCAGAAGCTCGATCAGCGTCCGCCAGGGCATGTCAGGCGAGCATCCCCAACGGGTTTTCGACCAGCGTCTTGAACGCTTGCATCAGCGCCGCGCCGTCC